>NZ_CP036276.1:0-300000 GCF_007747995.1 Symmachiella dynata
ATGAGCGTCAGCCCTGCAAAAGCCGAAACTGGTCGAATCGTTTCGAGGCCAATGCGCGTCGATTCGCACCTGCTGGTTTTGCCTGAGAACGCATTGGCATTCACGGCTGTCGAAACGCTTACAAAAACGCCGCACAGCAAAAACGCCCAGATCGTCTTTATTTATGGGCCTTCGGGGGTGGGGAAAACGCAACTGGCGCAGCATTTCCTGCAGCGGGTTCGCTCCGCCGACCGGCGTCCCTCGGTGATGTTCAAGCATGCGGCTGAGTTCATCGACGAATTCATCGAAGCGGCCCAAGCCAACAACATTCCGCAATTTCAACGATCCTTCGCAGCGATCAACTGTTTGGTGATCGAGGATTTTCAGGCGTTTGAAGGCTCCCCGGAAAGCCAGCAACAATTAGTGGCGCAAGTGGACCGCATCATCGGGCGGGGCGGGCAGATTTTGTTCACGTCGCGAAAAAGCCCAAGCGAACTCAAAAACAGCAACGAAAAATTGATCAACCGCTGCATTGGCGGTGTCTGCGCAGCCATACAACTGCCCGGTCTCTCAAGTCGCAAACAGTTATTGGCGCATTTCGCCAGCGTGGAAATGATTCCGCTCCCCGACGCGGCGGCGGAGATGCTGGCGGCGGAACTGTCGGTCTCGCCGCGGGAACTGCGGGCAGCGATCATTCAGGTCGAAGCAGCAGCGCGTTTGGGAGGCTGCCGGATCGACACACCGTTTGTCCGCAATTACCTACAGCATGAAGCGAAGCGGCCCGACCTGGGTTTATCGGACATCACTCGAGCTGTGGCGCGGCAGTTTGATATTTCCGTCAGCCGGCTTCGTTCCAGAAGTCGCAACCAGGAGTCAGCATTAGCGCGGCAGTGCGCGATGTATTTATCGCGTGAGTTGACGGAAAAGCGGTTGGAGGAGATTGGCCGCTATTTTGGGAATCGGGATCATGCGACGGTCGTCTACGCCTGTCGTCGGATCAAATCACGAGCGTTGGAGAGCGCGGAAATACGTCGCCATATTACCCAAATTCTCCAAGCTCTCGACACTTCTGCGGGTCCAGATTGTTAGTAACTTGTTGAGGAACTGTCGGTGAAATTGTGGTGAAAATGCGTGTTGATTTCAGTGCCTGAGTCACCGTCGATAACTGGCCAGTTGTTGACATTTTCTCCACGATTTTTCACCCAATTCTCAACAATCTCTAAACAGCGACATCAGCTGGTTGACGTTTTTTAAGTGTTTTCATATCATACACTTTCGTAAAATGATTGCCAAAGTTTCCACAGCAAAATAGGCGCCTTAATACTACTACTGCTAGTTTTAAATTAGCTATAAAGAAAAGGCGTCTTTCAGAGCAAAAATTGTGGGCAAGATGAAGTCGGGCAATGAGTCCGATTTGTGACTTCCCAATTTCCGATACCTATCGTTTTTATCAGGTAACCGTGTCGGCATGAAACTCACTTGTAACTGCGCGATTCTCGCAAACGCATTTCAGACCGTCAGCGGCGTCGTTCCTTCAAGAACTCCCAAAGAGATTTTGAAGAACGTGAAGCTGGAAGTCTTTGAAAATTCGATCGCCTTGATTGGAACGGACCAGGAAGTTGGCATTCGTTATGTGATTCAAGATGTCGACACGGCCGAAGCGGGCGAGTTGTTGTTGCCGGCCAGTCGGATCATCGCCATCTTGCGCGAGCTGCGCGACGATACGGTGATGTTGGAGTCGACCGGCGACACCGTACGCATCAAATCGGGGCACAGCGAATTTGAATTGCCGTTGGAAGATCCTGCTGAGTTTCCTTCCATCAGTGAATTCGACGCTGAGAATTATATCGTGGTTGAAGCTGCGACGATTCGACAGATGATTCGTCGAACGATCTTTGCGACCGATACAGAGAGCACACGTTATGCCTTGGGTGGGATCCTGGTTGAAACCGAAGGCGATACGATCAAACTGGTCGCGACCGATAGTCGTCGCTTGGCATTGATGTCGGCGAGTTGCAGCTACCAAGGGGAGCCGCCCTCACCGGAAAGTCCGCCGGTCATTCCTGCGAAAGCGATGTCGATGATCGAACGTTCGCTTTCGGATGACGACAAGGAAGTGCACATTGCCATTCGCGACAACGACATTTTGATTCGTTCCGGGCAATCCACGATTTATAGTCGTCTCGTCGAAGGTCGTTTTCCGAAGTACGATGCGGTGATTCCGAAACAATCAGAGGTTTCATTGCAGTTAGTGGTCGATCCGTTTTATTCGGCTGTGCGGCAGGCGCAGATCGTGACGGACCAGGAGAGTCGCGGGGTCAATTTCAATTTTGCACCAGGTTTGTTGTCGTTGGACAGCCGGGCTTCAACCGTGGGGCAATCGCGCGTGGAAGTGCCGATCAGTTACGACGGTCCAGAAATCAGCATCACATTCGATCCCCGTTTTGTGGCTGAATTTTTACGGGTGTTGGAACCGGAAAAACAGATCACGTTGGAACTGACCGACGGGGAAAGCGCGGCTGCATTGAAGACGGACGACGGTTACATCTACGTCATCATGCCGTTGTCGAGGGATCGTTAAAAATCATGGCAGCGCAAAATGGACCGGTGCATGTCTCGGCGGCTTTGAGTGAATTGATTCAGCGTCGTGGCTATGCGCGCACATTGGGCCAAGCGCAATTGCGAACTGTTTGGGAGGAGGTCGCCGGAGCGGACGTCGCCAAGCAGACGCGGGTCACAGGAATTAATCGCGGCGCTTTGCAAGTGGAAGTTTCCAATTCCGCATTGTTGAGCGAATTGGTTTCATTTGGTCGCCCTGGTTTGTTGAGAGCGCTGCGTGAACAACAACCGGAGTTGAACATCAAGGACTTGAAGTTTCGACTCAACGGCGGCATCGGCAAGTGAACGGCGGGATAACAGCTGTTCACACGACCGATTCCTCGCATGCCTTTCGGGACCGCCGGACGGTCCGGGCAAGAATGAGTCCATTGGCTTGGACGGAGAATAGACATTGAGTGAAGCATCAGAAAAACCAGCCCCGCAAGGGGGAGCGGAATACGGCGAAGCCCAGATTCGTGCGCTGGAAGGAATCGAGGGGATTCGCACACGGCCGGCGATGTATATCGGCGACACCGGTACGCGGGGCTTTCACCATTTGGTTTACGAAGTGGTGGACAACAGCGTCGACGAAGCGGTCAATAAACATGCTTCGAAGATTTCTGTCAAAATCAACGCCGACGGCAGTGTGACGTGTCGGGACGACGGTCGTGGGATTCCGGTGGGGCCGATGCCGGATGTCGACAATCGGCCGGCCGTCGAGGTGGTGCTGACGCACATTCATGCCGGAGGGAAATTCGATCGCGACAGCGGCTACAAAACCGGGACCGGCGGATTGCACGGCGTGGGGATTACGGCCGTCAATGCGCTGAGCGAATGGTTGGAAGTGGAAGTCCGCCGCGAAGGCTTTGTGTGGATGATGGAGTTTGCCCGCGGTGAAGTGACGACGCCGTTGAAAAAATTGGGGGCGACCAACAAAACCGGCACCAAGCTGACCTTCAAGCCCGATACGACCATCTTTGAAGAGTCGAACTTCAACTATGACACCTTGCACAAACGGATGCAGGAGTTGGCATTTTTGAACAAAGGCATCCGGATTCAAATTTCCGACGATCGCACCGACCAGTCGGAGGAATTCCTGTATGAAGGGGGGTTGGTGCAATTTGTCGAGCATCTCAACCGCACAGAGACTCCACTGTTTTCCGAAGTGATCGAAGTTCATGGCGAAGTCGAAGGGGTCGAGGTTGAGATTGCGCTGCAGTACAACGATGGGTTTTCTGAAAACGTTCGCACCTACACCAACAACATCAATACCATTGAAGGAGGGACGCACCTAAGCGGGTTTAAAAGCGCGCTCACGCGTACGCTCAATGCCTACGGCAAAAAGGCGAACCTGTTTAAGGATACGACTCCCAGCGGTGATGACTTTCGCGAGGGATTGACTGCTGTCATTTCCGTGCGTGTTCCCGATCCGCAATTCGAGGGACAGACGAAAACAAAACTGGGCAATAGCGAAGTCGAAGGCTACGTCACGACTGTGACCAACGATGCGTTGATGAAGTTCTTTGAAGAGAACCCCTCAACGGCCAAACGGGTCTGCCAAAAGGGAATGCTCGCGGCCGAAGCACGGGAAGCAGCACGCAAGCAACGCGAAATGGTTCGTCGTAAAGGTGCGCTCACGACCGGAGGACTGCCGGAGAAATTGCGAGATTGCCGGACGAAGGAATTGGCGATCAGCGAATTGTACCTGGTCGAAGGTGACTCGGCCGGCGGCTCGGCCGACACCGGCCGCGACTCGAACACCCAGGCCATCTTGCCGCTACGGGGTAAAATCCTCAACGTGGAGAAAGCGCGGCTGGTCAAGGTTCTCGACAACGCTGAGATTTCAAACATTTTTAAAGCGGTCGGTGTACCACCCGGTGCGGAACTTGAGGATGTCGAAAAGCGGCGGTATGGCAAGATCATTATCATGACCGACGCCGACGTCGATGGCAGCCACATTCGCACGCTGTTGCTGACGTTTATCTTTCGGCACATGCGGGAGTTGGTCAAGTCGGGCTGTATCTATATCGCCCAGCCGCCGCTGTATCGCGTCGAGCAGAAAAAGAAAAAGCGTTATGTGCAAACGCAAGAACAAATGATGCAGGAGTTGGTCACGTTTGGTTTGGATTGCAGTACGCTGCATGCCGCAGATGGAACCGTCTTCGCGGGTGATCATTTGACAGAGATCGTGGGCATGATCGCTGAACTCGAAGAACCGCTGGAGACGTTGGAGCGACGCGGAATTTCATTGCGGCACTTGGCCGCTGAGCACAAAACTGATAAAGGATTGTTACCGCGTTACCGGTTGTTTTTGGGACGCGAGCAACATTGGTTCAATGACCAAGAGGAAGTGGATGCCTTCTTAGCGAAGTGCAAAGAGGAGATCGGCGGCGAGTTGAACGTGGCCGACGAAGCTCTGACCGATCCTGGTGAAGAAAACGGTGAGAAACAACCTGTCGCCAAGACGACGTTGCAAGTGGTCGACTTGCACGAGGTGCGCACGATCAATCGTGTGTTGACGAGCTTGTCCGGTTTTGGACTGAAGTTGGATGACTTCGTTCCGGCTGAGATCAAGGATGGCGTCGTTGTCTTTCCGTTCCACGTCGAGCATGATGACAAACAGACCGACGTTGCGAGCTTGCGGGAATTGCTACCAACGCTCCGCGATATCGGCGAAAAAAGCAAAGGTCTGAAACTGACGCGGTTTAAAGGTCTGGGCGAAATGGACCCCGAAGAATTGTGGGAAACTGCCATGGATTCCAGCAGACGCGTCTTATTGCAGGTCACCATGGAGGACGCTACAGCTGCCGATGAGATTTTTCGGGTGCTAATGGGGGACCACGTGGAGCCTCGCCGCGATTTTATCGAAAAACATGCCTTGGATGTGCGCGACCTGGATATTTGATGTGCTGATCCCCGTCCCGAACCTGTCTCAATGATCACAGACAGGCTACAGGCTGGTCTTATTTCGGTACCGAACTCGGATTTTTGCCTTTTTATCGGGCAGGATTCCTGCTTTTGGGTAGTGGCTCGGTGCGGGTTGTTCCAGGGTTTCTACTCAGGCTTTCTGGGATCATCGGAGAACTTTATTGCTTATGGGTCGTTGCATCAATTAAGATGAATACTTGATGAAACCGGCCGATTTAGCGATGATCCATTCGTTCCTAGTCAGCGTTCACACATCGATCGCGACTGTTGCGACATTAAAACGAATCTGGCTGCGTTCACTTAACCGCTTTATTTCCAATTGTTTACGATCAGATGAGCGTCAAAAGGCTTGGGATAGTTGGACTTGGATTGTTGGGAACTGCTCTCGCTGAGCGGTTTGCAGCTGCTGGCTATTCTTTGCTGGGGTATGACCTGGACCCGGCTGCTCGTGACCGATTGAAAGCAATGGGAGGGCAACCGGTCCGTTCGTCACGCGATGTGGCGATGGGATGCTCGCGGATCGTGTTATGCCTGCCAAATTCCGATGTCGTCAAGCACGTCATTAAGGAAATGTTGCCTGTGGCATGGAGCTCGACGATCTTGATCGACACGACCACCGGCTTGCCTGAAAAAATGGTTGGTTTGTCGAAGATGGTTTCCAGCCAAAACATCGGCTATTTGGATGCGACAATCGGTGGTTCCAGCGCACAGGTTCGCGAGGGAGACGTGATTGTCATTGCCGGTGGTGAGCGCAAAGCGTTCGATGAATGCGGCGAGATCTTTGATTGCTTCGCGCGAGAAAAATTTTACGTCGGTCCCTGTGGTACGGGTGCCGAAGTGAAGCTGGCCGTCAATATGGTCCTGGGTTTGAATCGCGCAGCCTTGGCCGAGGGTCTGAAGTTCGCCGAGTCGTTGGGGCTGGATCCCGAAGAGGTGCTGAAGATCCTCCGCGTGAGTCCCGCCTATTCAACGGTGATGGATACCAAGGGGGACAAGATGCTTGAAGGCGATTTTACGCCGCAAGCCAAGTTGTCGCAGCATCTCAAGGATGTCCGTTTGATGTTGCATATCGGCGTTAAAAATGGGGCGAAGCTGCCGTTGACGCAAATGCACAAACGGATTTTGAAGAAAGCGGAAGTGGACGGTTACGGTGATGAAGACAACAGCGCGATCATCAAGGTGTATGATCCGTCGCCGAATGATAAATCGTGATGTCATGAACAGGTGACACCACTTGCAGAGATCACAATCGCCCGCGGCTACGCCGTGGGTTTTTTGCGTTTCAGGATGCGTACGATGCGAATCACCCAAGTTTTGGAGCGGACGGCGGCGATGAAGTCGTCGATTCGCAATTCCGTGATCGACTTTTCGCAGATGACGACATCTTGCGTAGCTGTGGTGACCGATGTCGTGCGCGACGGTCAGCCGGTGATTGGCTACGGTTTCAATTCCAACGGTCGTTATGCTCAAGGGGGGATCTTGCGCGAACGGATCATTCCGCGCTTATTGGCGGCCGATGCCGAGGCATTGCTGACGGACGATCAAACGAATATTTGCCCCTTCAAAGCACAGCAGGTGATGCTGGCGAATGAAAAACCGGGCGGACATGGCGAGCGATGCGTGGCGGTCGGCACGGTGGATATGGCGCTGTGGGATGCGGTCGCTAAGATCGCCGGTCAGCCGTTGTATCGCCTGTTGGCGGAGCGGTACAACAACTCACAAGCGGACGAGCGGGTCTATGTGTATGCCGCGGGGGGATACTACTATCCCGGCAAGGATCGTCGCGGTCTTCAAGAAGAATTGCGGCGTTATTTGGACATGGGGTATGACGCCTGCAAGATGAAAATTGGCGGCGCTACGTTGGACGAGGATTTGCGACGCATCGAAGCCGCCTTGGAAGTCGTCGGCAACGGGAAGCATTTGGCGGTGGATGCGAATGCGCGTTTTGATGTCGAAACGGCTTTGCAATATGCTGCGGCACTGGCGCCGTTGGGGCTCAAGTGGTACGAAGAACCGGTCGGGCCATTGGACTATGCGGGACATGCTGCTGTCGCAGCGGCGTATGAGGGACCGTTGGCGACGGGTGAGAATTTGTTTTCGATGGCCGATGCCCGCAATCTGATGCGGCACGGTGGACTACGGCCCGATCGCGATATTTTGCAATTCGATCCGGTGCTGAGTTACGGCCTCGTGGAATATCTGCGGACGCTGGAGATGTTGGCCGAGCAGGGCTGGAGCCGTCGTCGTTGCATTCCTCACGGGGGGCACCAATTCGCACTGCACATCGCCGCAGGGATGGGACTAGGGGGCAACGAGTCGTATCCAGAAGTCTTCCAACCGTTCGGCGGTTTCGCCGACGACAGCCCGATCGAGAACGGTTACGTCACATTGCCGGACCTGCCGGGGATTGGAATGGAACTAAAAGCGGAGTTGATGCCGGAGTTTGCGGCATTGGTGGCGGGGACGGTGTAGTCGGCCCAATCGTCGCATGCTGGTCGTTCGTGACCGTGCGCGCGTATAATTACGTAAGTGTTATTCACTGTCTCTATGGGTTTGAAGAACCTTTTCAATATATATGAACGGGATGTTTGCTGATGCGTGTGCAACTCGATTATGGGAAGACCGGGCTGGATGTGGAATTGCCGGATGACCGCGTGGCGGGGCTGTTGCAGACCCAGGATGCGGAGCCGCTAGCTGATCCACAAGCGGCGATTCGGGCGGCGATTGCGGACCCGACTGGCACACAGCCGCTCTCCGAGTTGGCGCGTGGGAAACAGACGGCCTGTATTGTCGTATGTGACATTACGCGGCCGGTCCCGAACAAACAGATCCTGCCGGAGTTGCTCTCGACGATTGAACAGGCGGGGGTGCCGCGCGAGGGGATCACGATTCTTGTGGCGACTGGGCTGCATCGTCCCAACGAAGGAGACGAGTTGGTCGAATTGGTCGGAGCGGACGTTGCGGAGAATTACCGCTGCGAGAATCATCACGGTAAAGTGCTCGACGAACATACGTATCTGGGAACCACCGAGCGGGGCGTGCCGGCTTGGATTGATACGCGGTATATCGAAGCGGAATTGAAGATCACCACGGGATTGATCGAGCCGCATCTGATGGCCGGGTATTCGGGGGGTCGCAAATTGATTTGCCCCGGGATTGCTGCGTTGGAAACGGTCAAGATTTGGCACGGACCGGATTTCTTGGAGCATCCCAAAGCGGACCAGGGTTTTCTGGAAGGCAATCCGGTACACGAAGAGAACACGTTGATCGCCAAATTGGCGGGCTGCGATTTCATCGTGAATGTCACGCTCGATAAGGAGCGTCGCGTGACGTCGGTGGTGGCCGGTGACATGGAAGAGGCGTTTCTGGCAGGTGTGTCGTTCATCGAAAAACATGTGAAAGCACCGCTGCCCGAAGCGGTGGATGTGGTCGTCACCTGCAGCGCGGGTTATCCGCTAGATACGACGTTTTATCAAGCGGTTAAAGGGCTGACCGGAGCGTTACCGATCGTCAAACAGGGGGGGACGATTGTGATTGCTGCCAGTTTGACCGAAGGGATCGGTAGTCCGGAATTCCAAAGTCTGTTCGACGACAATGCGTCGTTGGAGATCTTCATGGAACGGATTTTAGGTAAAGAGTATTTTGTGATGGACCAATGGCAACTCGAGGAACTGGCCAAGGTCCGCCGCAAAGCAAAAGTCAAATTTGTCACCGACGGTTTGCCGGCCGAAACGATCAACGGTTTGTTTGTCGAGTCGGCCGCCACGGTTGAAGAAGCGGTCGCCTCGTCGCTCACAGAATATGGGCCGGATGCTCAAGTGGCGGTGATTCCCCAAGGTCCGTATGTGCTGCCGACGGTTGGTGCGTGACGGTGTGTCGTTGGCAGCTTGTGAGGTTTTGTTTCACGGGTGACGCGTTTTGCACTGCTGGGCAAGCCAGCAGTGGCACCCGGTGAAGTGTTTGCTGCCGGAAGGGGAGTCATCAATTCATGCCACAATGGTACGAACAACTGCGCTCGCAAATGCCGGTGACACAGAAGTGGGCGTACTTCGACCATGCTGCCGTAGCGCCGCTGAGTTTGCCTGCGCAAAGGGCGCTGCAGGAGTGGGCGGCGGATTTGGCGGAGAATGGGGATGCGAATTGGGGTGTGTGGCGCAAAGAGGTGGAGCGCGTCCGCCGCACTGCAGCCAAATTATTAAATGCCAAACAGGCTGAGATTGCGCTGATTCACAATACGACCGAAGGGATCAATCTTGTTGCGGAAGGGTTTCCGTGGAGGGCAGGGGACAACGTTGTGCTCCCTGCGGGTGAGTTTCCCACGAACTTGTTTCCCTGGTTGAACCTAGCCGATCGCGGTGTCGAAGTGCGGCAAGTGAAGACGGAGAGGGAACGATTGGATCTGGCAGCGGTCGCAGCGGCGTGTGATGAACGGACGCGAATCGTGTCGGTCAGTTGGGTGGGGTATGCCACCGGTTGGCGCAACGATCTGGATGCGTTGGTGGAATTGGCGCATGGGCAAGGGGCCTTGTTGTTCGTCGATGCGATTCAAGCGCTGGGTGTGCAACCGTTGGATGTCGCGCAGACTCCAGTTGATTTCCTTGCAGCGGATGGGCACAAATGGATGCTTGGTCCCGAAGGGGCGGGTGTCTTCTATGTGCGGCGTGAGCATCTTGAACAATTGCGGCCGTTGGGCGTGGGTTGGAACAGCGTGAAACAGGCGGGGGAGTTCAGCGACAGTCGTTTGGACTTGAAGGAGACCGCCGGGCGGTATGAAGGGGGTTCGTACAACATGCCGGGCATCGCGGCGCTCGGTGCATCGCTCGCGCTGTTGAGCGAATATGGCGCTGCTGCGATTGCCGAGCGTATTGACGAGATCGGCAATCAGCTTTGCGATGCGCTCACCCATCGCGGGGCGACGATTGTCAGTTGCCGCGAACCGCTTCGTCGTTCGGGCATCGTTGCTTTTGATTGGCCGACAACGGAGCCGCCCGTCGAGATTCAGCGCCGCTGCCGAGAGCAGGGTGTGATCCTCAACACGCGCGGCGGCCATCTGCGGGTCAGTCCGCATGCGTACACCAACGCGGATGATATCGCGCAGCTCTGCGCAGCTTTGGAAGCAACGTCGTAACGGACGTGTTTCGCCGCCGCAAAATAGTTGCGACCGCTGCATTGCTTGTGGTCCCTATCATCCGCACGAGCAGACAAAATTGTTTGATACGTGCCGCAGGAATGCGTGGGCTATAGTTGTGAGTGGCAGCCGCGAAAGAATGCCGAATCAGCAGCGTTTCAGACTGAATTTCTGGCCAATTTCGTAGATGTCACGCCGATAAAAGATGCAGCGGGCGGTGCCGCTGCGCGCCCTGGTTATGAGGGCGATTCTCGTCTCGGAAAATTGTGTGTGTCGTTGTGGGAGAAAAGTGATGGCGGGCTTGCTGAACGGAAAACAATCAATGTGTCGGGTCGTTCTGCGGACGTTGGTCGTCACATTGCTGGCGTATTTTTGCGTAGGTCTGGGCACGACGACAGCGGCGGATCGTAAAGCGGATGGGGTCAAAGATTTCCCGAAGTATTCGGTGTTTTCCAAAGGCATTGAGAAATATTTCGGTCAGAAGCGGGGATATCGCGATGGCGATATCATTTCGCAGTCGGAGGTTCGCGAAGTGTTTCGCAAGTTGAAGTCGATGGGCTGGGTGGTCACCGACCAGAAGGAGATTTTGGCTCAGGTCTTGCCGGACAACGATTACATGGTCCGACAACTGCGCACCAAGAAGGGCCGCGTCTTCATGGCCGATCTGTCGAAGACACCCGCGGCGTATGACCGGTTGGAGCGGTTTCTGCGGTTGCCGTTGAGTAAGCGGGAATTTCGCGGTTTGCTCAACGGGCCCGATGGCTACAAGATGTTTTCGTATATGGTGACCTCACGCGGCGGCAAGGCATTGGGCCGGCAGCTTTCCAACATCAAACAAGGTCGCAATTTCAACAAGCCGACGGGGCATATTTACACCGTCGACCAGTTGGTGAAGCGACTCTCGGAAAGTTATGCGAACTACGTGGTGGGCCTAAAGCAGGCGGCGACGAAGAAATAACTTGTGGGATCGAGCCAGCCAATGCTCTCCCTAAGGTCTACCGACTAAAGCCTATGGACTCTTTCTCTCTCCGCTATTGTCGTGAATCGTAGTATCGGTTGAGAACGCGTACGCGGTAGACTTGGTGGGCGATGACGAAACCGATGACCCCCAGGACCGCGGCGTAGATCATGCCGTAGTGGATGAGAGCGATTTCTTCCGGGCGCAGCCAAGCGAATACGGCAAAGGCCATGATGGTCACGATCGTGGTGAACACGACCAATCGCACACGGAAGAACAAACCGGCGGCGGCGATGATCATGGGATAACCGATCAGTAGCGGTCCGACGGGTGGGTCGACGATGGCGAGTAGGATCGTCAGCAAAATGGCATCGGTCGCGCACCACGCAAAGCGGGCGAAATTGGCGAGGTGTTCTTGGTTGAGCATCCATTGAAACATGAACGCCGTTAGGCCCCATAATCCGAGCAACACCAGTACGTCACGGTGAAAGCTCCAATCGTATCCGTTGTAAGAATACTTGGCCTGCACGACGAGGATGGTCAACAACAGCGCCCCCAGCCGCGAAACCAAGGCCGGTTCGCGACGAGCCCAGCGGCGCAGTTGGTAGGCGAGTCCCACCGGCCGGGCTTCGACCGGCTCGCGTTTGAGAAAGCGGACCAAGTCGTCAGCTAGCGCATTCGCAGAGGCATAGCGTTTTTCGGGACGTTTTTCTAAGCAGCGCAGACAGATCAGTTCCAAATCGCGGGGGATGTGGCGATTGAGCTTGGTGGGCAAGGTCGGTTCTCCTTCGAGGACCTGCACCAACGTATCGAGTGGGTTGGGTTCCTGAAACGGCGGTCGACCGGTGAGCATTTCGTAGAGAATGGCGCCCAAGCTATAGACATCGCTGGCGGCGGTCACCGATGAGGCTTGACCGGCGGCTTGTTCGGGCGCCATGTAACTGGGCGTGCCGACGATCGTGCCGGTGCGGGTGAGGTTTTCTTCGGTGTTGAAAACTTTGGCTAATCCAAAGTCGGTGACGATCGGTTCGCCCTCGGGATCGATCAGAATGTTTGCCGGTTTCAGGTCGCGGTGCACGATGCCATGTTGATGCAGATAATCGATGGCCTGAGCAGCTGCGACAATGAACGCCGCTGCTTTTTCCGGAGCATAGATCCGCTTGGTCAAAGCTTCGGCCAAACTGGGACCTTCGACGAAATCCATGGCGAAGAAATGCTGTCCGTGTACCTGTCCGACTTCGTGCACGGCGACGATGTGCGAATGCCGCAGTCCGCCGGCGGCTTTGGCTTCTTCATAAAACCGGTGCACGTCGTCGTGCGAAGCGAGATGGCTGGAGAGGATCATTTTCAGCGCCACCGCTCGGCCAAGATCCGCTTGCCAAGCTTTGTAAACAACGCCCATTCCGCCGCGGCCGAGTTCCGCTTGGAGTTCATATTTTCCGAAGGGGCGGGGAAAGCCGGTTTGGAGTTGAACGCTCTCGGAGACGTTGAGGGGATTATCGGGTGGTGGGTCGGTCTGCAGGTGTTGCTGTTCGTAGTACACCAGCGTTTGTGATGAATCGTCCGCAGGAGGGGCTAACGAATCCAATCCCTCGAGGCATTTGAGCAACTCAACCAAGTCGGGGTGGTCCCGTTTCAATTGCGCCTGCTGTTGGTAGTCGCCGCGATTGAGCGCATCGTTGTAGGCATTCAGACGGGCAAAGAGGAGTTCCTCGTCCGGGTCGAGAGAATCGTCTGCGGAGGGAGCATCTGTATTCGACATAAATCACTGCCTATCTGTCGCCGGTTGTGTCGCGCGCCGATTCAATACTACTCCCATACTAAAACAATTCCTAGACGTGCGGCTTAGCCGCTTGGTGCGAGCTTCCGCTCGGGTTGTTATGGTCGCTCCCGTTGGTCGCTTTGGTTTTTGAGTCAGGGATCACCGCGCGACTTGAATGTGTCATTTGTCGGTCGATCGTTGAAACCGCGTCGCGCGTACCGATGTGGCTCAGCGGGAGCTTCGCCCTCCCGGATTGATGGTCGGTGCAATCTTCCTCACGCACAACGCAATTGTGACTGTTTATGCGACGTGCAAGTTGCATTGACGTGATCAACGGTTTTTCGAGAATGGAACTTCGCAATCAATCGAGGCATAGACAAAGGAGATGCGGGGCATGTTGATTGGCATCATTTCTGATTCGCACGATCACCTACCGAGACTGGAAGCTGGGCTGGAGCGGTTGCGAAAAGAAGGGGCTGAGTTGTTGATTCATCCCGGAGACATCATCGCGCCATTTGCCGCTAAGATTTTGGCGAGTTGGCAAGGCCCGTTGCATGTGGTTTATGGGAATAACGATGGGGAGCGGCGCGGACTGAAATCGGTGTTGCCGCAAATTGTCGATGGTCCGCTGCTTGTCGAATGCAAAGGGAAACGGATCAGCGTCGACCACTATCCCCCCGACGACGAGCATCCGCCGGTCGACGATGTGGATGTGATTCTGTTCGGGCATACGCACGAGGTCGTCAACGAGCACCGCAACGGCACATTGTACCTCAATCCGGGTGAAAACTGTGGATGGGTCCGCGGGGAATCGACAGTTGCTACGCTCGACACCGACAGCCTGAAGGCGGAGATCATTCGTTTGGAGGCGTAGACGGGCAGGGTAATTGGTTGTGGTGGACCATGGTCAAAAAACGAGTCGCCTGTATGTTCTGGTTGTCGCCGGTGTGGTACAACCGAATTGAGCAGTTGATTGCCTGAACCCCTCCTTCCACACGATTTGCTGAGACCGACCGTTGATCAGTCCTCCCGACAATCCGCTTGATGATCATAAGATCTACATGGCCAAAGCATTGGATCAGGCGCGTGCGGCCTATGAGGAGGGGGAAGTTCCGGTCGGGGCGGTGATTGTGCATGGCGGGCGGATTATTGCCGAGGCACACAATCAACGCGAAGCGCTGAATGATCCCACCGCGCATGCGGAGATGATCGCCATCACCCAGGCGGCTGAGGCGTTGGAATCGTGGCGGCTGCTGGATTGCGTGCTCTATGTCACGCTCGAACCCTGCCCGATGTGCGCCGGAGCGATTGTGCAGGCACGGATACCGGCGGTGACGTACGGGACGACCGATCCCAAAGCAGGGGCCTGCCAGTCGCTGTATACGATCACCAGTGACCCACGGTTGAATCACCAGTCGACGATCGTGGGGGGCATTCTTATGGAGGAGTGCCGGGACCTATTGAGACAGTTCTTTGCTGAACAGCGGGCGCTGGGCAAGAAATAATCCCGTTCAGCTGAATCGTGGAAAAGTCCCTCATCGAGGCGGTTTCCGTGGCGGTAGTCTATGATTCGGTACGTGGAGCGTTATAATTTCCGGCGCAGCTGCGCGATCGTGCAGCGGATTGACCGAGCGTGCCCATCTATAAAATAAATGGAGTGAATTGATGATGAAGTTACAACGCCTTTCTGTTCTGTTTTCCGCAGTCGCCATTGGCATGTTTACCATGGCCGGTTGTTCCGGGGAACCGGATATCGAACACCCCGACGTTCCCACCAACACCGAAGGCCAGCATGATCATGGCCACGAGGGTCCGCATGGTGGGCATATCATTGAATTGGGCGACGAACAATATCATGCCGAGTTGACGCACGATGAAGCGACCCACAGCGTGACCGTCTATATCTTGGATGGCAGCGCGACAAAGGCGTCGCCGATCGAAGCCGAATCGTTGATGATCAATCTGGTCGCCGACGGCAAGCCGATGCAATTCGCGCTGGCAGCCAAGCCGCTGGATGGCGAAGAGGGAGCCTCCTCACGGTTCACGTTGGAGAGTGAAGAGCTGTTGCATGAGATCGAAGAGGAAGGTTCTAAGCCGCAGCTGCGATTCACCGTTGGCGAACAGCAGTTCAGCGCCCCCATTGAGTTGGGCCATCACGATCATGATCACGGACACGCGCATGACGACCATGATCATGGCGAAGAGGGGCACGACGATCATGACCATGACGATCACGACGACAAACCAGCACCAGAGTAATCGTCCGCGTTACAGCCGTCTATAGATCGATTAAGAACTCGCCGCGCGTTCTCCTGAGAGGACGCGCGGTTTTTTTGTGCAGATACATTCCTCCCGGCAATCTTTCATAGCAATCAAGTGCATTTCGCCGTGGGGTAACACTCATCGGGTGGCAACGATTGCCAACGGCAATCGGTGTGCCGTAGGCACAAGACGCAGCAGTTTCAGCTGTCCCTGCCGACGCGACTCTACTCGTTTCAGAACGCGGAAATGGCGGCTTCTTGCGGGCTACGCTCGTCCCGATAGCGGAGTTCTCGCGGCGACCCGGTGTCGGGTGCGTTGCGACGCACCTTTCTCGCGTAGGAGGTCAGATTGTCACATCGCGATGTGGAGATGCTCGACAGTGGTTGTGCGAAAACCCTCACCCCGGCCCTCTCCCAGAGGGAGAGGGAGGTAGGATTGGGCGAAGAGATGCGCGCGAGAACGATGTCGAGCAACTGGATTGCGACCGGGGTGGCTACTTCAAAAGCCACTGTTGCAACAGAAGCAAGCCGCCGCTGCCGCTGAGCGGAATTGCCAGTGCTCGGAGGAGATAGTCCTCTGTCCACGCACGGTACGCACCGCGGTCCTCGCTATTGAGCGCCGCAACGATATCCTTGTAGTTGGTGTTGGATTTTGAAACGCCTGTTGGGGGATAAGCTTGATAGTCGGTGAGGATGCGAACGAACTTTCGTCGTATGATTTGTGCGTCGCGTCGCATGTACAGCGCTGCCCAAAACAACGTCACTAAGAGGACAGCCCACAGAACGATGATCGGTACGTTAATTCGCCAATCATCGAATGTGCCGAGTTGCGCAATATACATCACCAACAAAATGATAAACGGATATTGCAGTGTCTTACCGACTTCGTCGGTTCTGCGCGCGATCAGTTCTATCAACTTGCGAAACCCGACGACGTTGTCTCCGGTGCTCTGCAGCTTATCAATCTCTTTGATGGTTTTCCGGCAACGTCGCACGTGGATCAAAACGAACTGCGTCAACCAGATTAACATTGCGTAGGCAGCCAGTAGACACAACCACGCAACCCATCCGGCAACTGGACCGCGATAAGGGAGAAAGGGCCATGATTTCGATCCGAGCAACAGTAGTATGGCCACAAAAAACAAACAGGACAGGATCGCGGAACCAACAGCGCTGCTCCGCAACGCATGAAAAGTGGGCAGCGAATCGAACTGAAACTCTTGAAACGATTTCATCAGGTCCTCTTCGAGGTCTGATTTTAGGTTGTGGCTGTTTTCTTTGAGCTTTAGGTAGGAACGAATCAGCAGATATCCGCTGGTCAATGCCGAGAGAGCGAGCAAAATTGTCGATGGCCAGATGCTGATCCCTTCGAATAGGTCAAATGGTTCACCGTCGGCAGCGCGATGCTGGTGCGTGATGAGTAGCACGACACCAATGACCGCACTGAGAATCAAAATGGCGCTGACCATGTAGATCCAGATCGATCGTGGAACCTTTTCCTCGGCCGTATCACCAGTCTCTGTGGTGAGACGAAGCGGGATGTGAATTCCGAAGTGACTCAGGAGCATTGTCCACCCGGTCGTCCAAAGGTCGGCAACACCGCTTCTCACAGCCCGCGCAGTCTGCGCGATGTCCTTACGGACGTTGAGTTTGGGGGGCACCACGATCGCGACCAGAATGGCAAACAGAATCGCCGAGGTGATGAGCTTTGCTGATTTGTTGAACAGTCGGTCCAGGGTGAGCGACTCGCGGGGGCTGGGGGGATGGAATTTTGCTGAAAGGCTGCCCTGTGGCTTTTCTTTCCAGCTGGAAAAGATTTTGTCCCATTGTTTTTTATTTTTGGCAGCCGGTGAAATGTCGCCTCCGGTGGTTGTCAATTGATAGGGACCGTGGCGACCGATTTCAAACAGCAATGGTTGCAGCGGCTGAAATGTATCGCCCGGTTCCCAGAGATAACGTGGGGCGCCGACGAAACGATCGGCCGGAAAATTGGGGGCCGTTAAGAGTCCAACAGCCCGCCGGTCATCGGTTGCCAGCAACGTGGCCAGGAAATAAGAGGTTTGATAGCTGTTGCGAAACGGCGGCACGTCTCGCTGTAGGTCGGAGTGCAGCGTCAAACCGAAGTGCGACGCGACGATCACATTACGGGTCGTAGGATACTCCGTTTTTCTCCAAAAGTTTGCGTCGAGATCGGTGGTGAAAAAATGGGAATTTGGAAAGTTCTTGCGTATCGCACGCAAGATCAACAATTTGTCAAACACGTCGCTGCCCACAACGCCGATGGCGGTGATACCCCGCTTGCCGCTGTCCCGCAATTGTTGGTCCACTTCGGTGAGATGCCGTTTCAAGCGATCGAGATAGTCGTATTGCGATTTTCCTTCCGGTTCGATTGTGTCGTAGACCGGTCGGCCACCGTGATCCAGTTCATGTCGTTGCTTGTCATTCGAAGCTTCGGCATTTGCTTTTTGGTTGTGTGTTTCACCGTCTAACCCGCGGAGGTAAGCCACGGTTGTCAGGCTGGTGCTGCCGTCTGGGTTGGTCCCAAAAATGGCGCTATAATTATCGATGATCGCGCGGCCATATTGTGTGTCCCGTTCGGCAATCAGCACAACGTGGCAGTCGTTCTCACTTGCCCCGTCTGGTGGCCAGGTGTTGCGGAGTTGCAGTTCATGCTTGACTGCTTCGGCCAGATGCACGTCGGTACCAATTGTGCGGAAGACGATTACCCCTGAGGCGGTCTCAGTTCCGTCCGTAAAGGCGGTGAGCGCACCTTCTGTATTGGGGGGATCGGTATTGCGCAAGTATTGGTGCGCGATCGTGGCCATCGGTGAATAGATGCGGACATTGTCGACTAGGTATTTCCGATCGCCCAAATAGCCGCAAGGCAAAGACTTGGCTTTGCCTGACGCATTCAAGGCGGCTGTATTTTGGGCCGTTGGATTTTTGCTGAAGCAGTTCGGGTTGTCATTTTCGTACGCCATATCGAGCAAGACGTCGGATGTGGAGGGACCCAAAATGCGCACGTGCGCATGGATTTTTTTGTCCTTATCCTCATTCGGATCGGGCGAAAGTGATTGATCCAGGATTTGAGCAATCGTGGCCAACGGCCGGACGCCGAGTTGTCGTTCGTCGATCCAACAGACCAACACCGGGGTTTTGGGAATCGTCATTGATTCGCGGTCGCAAAGATTGCGTCCCGATTGACACGTGCAGCCGCTTGAACCGTCGACCACATCCGGGCAGGTGGTCTCGGTCGGTTTGTTATCCTCGAAAAGGCCGTTGGCAAGATTACCGACGTATAACTCAATCGGAATCCTAAATGCGACTTCCTCCGTCTTAGCTGCACCGAGACTGTCGACTTGAATCGGTAGTCGGACATAACTGAGCCGTTTGTGTAACTTCGGGCGATAATCACTCAACGACAAACCCGACACCACGGAATACCGAATTCGCATTCGACGTTCCCGGTCATCGCCATAACGGTCGCCCGGTATTAACACGGGCAAAACCACTAGGTTGGCGACGGACTTGGCGGGACCTTCGCAATCCTGCGTCGCCAAGGCGGTCCGCATCTCTTTGGGAAACTCTTCTTGGACCGCGTCGCGCAAGTATTTCCGCAACAACTCGGGTGAACCGTCGCATGGAGAATCGGCCGGCGCACAAGGATCGGTCTTCTGCTGAGTTTCATAAATCACCGACAGCGGATCTTCCCACAGTCGCGCGTCGACTGCTTGAATGCCCTTTAAAGTCGGGGGTGCGGGAAACCCAGTCGTATCGGCAGCGGGGGGACGGGCGGTCTTGAGTTCGGGTGTGAACGTCACGTAGCCATAGATAACCATCACGATGGCAATCGTGCTGGGAACGACCAAAGACGTCGACGGTTTATCAGACATCGGGGCAGGACCTCACGATACAAATTCAGCGTGAGGACCGTAACGAACGCTGCCTGCGTCGTCGAAACGATCGAAATCAGATGAGTTCGTTGCCGATTGCGAATGGCCGAAGCCATTGGATGGAAACCGACGAGACGAACAACTCTGTCCAGTGGACTATGGATGGCCCCTGGAATCAAGCACTTTTTTTCAAATGTCGCCGGCAATGCATTTAGGGAATGATCAAACTGCCATCATCGCGGAATTCAAATGCTCCCCAGGCGACTTCCCACAGATGGCCGTCGAGGTCACTGAAATAGCCCGAATACCCACCCCAAAAGGTATCCGCCGCCGGCTTTTCAATCGTAGCGCCTGCTGCTACTGCTTGCTCGAGCACCTGATCAACCTCTGATTTTTCACGCACGTTGTGCGCCAACGTGATGCCGGAGAACTGACCCCGCTCCGGCACAAGATCGGGCGAAACGTCCTTGGCCAATTTGTCTAACGGATAAAGTCCCAAGCAGGTGCCACCGGTTCGAAAGAAAATCACCCCTTGATCGGCCGTGTAGCTCGTGGGAAACCCCAGCCCATCGCGATAAAACTTCAGCGATGCATCGAGGTCATTGACGCCGAGCGTGATGAGACTCACACGAGGTTCCATCTGCATTTCTTCCCGTTAGAACATGGATCACCGAAAACGACGGCAAAGCCGTCGGTTTGGGTCTTACGAACCAGCAACCACTCCGTCGTCTGCCTACTGCCCTCTGTCTACTGCCTACTATTTCCTAGCCACCGACCACTCTTCCTTCACCCGTATCAACCACAGGTCGGCCACCTGACGAACCATTACCGCTAAGGCTCAACTTCCACCGGTACCGCTGCTCCCAGTCCCGCTGGTGTGGCGATGTGTCGCCTTAACGACTTCGTTGTGGACGAAAGGACTTCCAGCCGTTCGGTGTGCGTTTCGATTGCTGCGCAGGTCGATTCGAGATCGGGGAACAATCCGGTGGCGATTTTGCTTTGTGCCAGGGATTGGGCTAACTCGGTGATTTCGCGATTCAGCCCCTTGCGCAAACGGCGGGTGAAGAGCATCACCAACGTGCCGGACCAGAGCACCAAAAAGATCGCCGCGGTGACGTAATAGTCCATCGACTTGGGTGGAGCATCATTGACCGGCATGTCGTAAAAGAAATTGCGGGCCGGCCAAAACAGAATGTAACCGACCATCGACATCAACAACAATTCGTACCACCAACGCACAAAAAACCCGGAGTGCTTGTCTGCTAACCGGTCGATGAGTTGATCGACACGTGTCGTGGCGTCCCCGAGGAATTGATCCTCGAGCCGCGCTGCTTCGTTACGAAGCGAATCCAAATTGCCGGGTTGGGCGAGTTCGGGATCGAGTTTTGCGGATTGGACATAGCCGTTGATCACGACCTGTGACTCGCGGAGAGCGGAATCGTCGAGGCCGAATGTTGACAACCGTTCTAAGCGGCTTTCTGCGCGGTGTTCGCTCCGTTTTTCCGCTAACCAACGAACGCCTTGCGCAGCACCGATCAATGCCACCTGCGCCGAGGACCGTGCGCGAAACAATGTAAAACTAGCGATGAAATTGCCGAGGCCGTTGTACAGCCGCAGCACCGATGAAAACGGGCTCATGCCCCAGTTTTGCGTCACTGACGAAATCAACCGCCGCTCCCACAGATTGCGGCTGGAGAGCAATTCGTCGCACAATTGGTCCGACATCTTGCCGATCAGTTTGTGCCGCTGCTCTTGGAGAATCTCTTCCAGTTCCTGAAGTTGTGGTTGATGGGCGACAATGTTTTTCTGGCAATGATCGAGCGCCGACTGTACGAGGTCCACCAGATTGGCGCGGCGGATCAATGTCCGTTGCGAGGCTGCGAGTTGTGTGGTGAGCAGGTCCTGCAACCGGCCGAAATCACCTGAGGGGCGTTGCCCTGCTTGTTGTTCTCGTAAGGCCCGCAACGAATCGACAAAGAACACATCGGGGACTTCGTACCGGCCGTCGAGTTGTGAAATCCAATCGTTGCGAATGTCTTCGTCGACGTCCGCATGCGTTTGCACAAACAACAATCGACAACCGGTGGCGGCTTGGCCGAGTTCGTCGACGACGCGGGCGGAGCGATACTTTTGTTGCGTCGACGTGTAAATCAACACGTCGCAGTGCGGCAGCAGTTGATGCAGTTGTTCCAAGTTGCTGCCGGCGTTGGCCGCTTCGCTGGTATCGGGGTCGGGGCAATCGATGACGGCGATATCGCGGAGCACCGGGGTATCGCATTGGACAACATCGAGTTTGTCTAACGGCAGGCCGAGCATCTCGACGTCGGTTTGGGAATGGACGAGCAACATCGGGCGAATGGTGGTTGGCCGTTGGCGGGCACTGGGTGAGATTTCGCGGCCGACGAGCGCATTGACCAGCGCGCTCTTGCCGGTTCCCGTGCCACCGAACGTGGCGACGACCAGTGGCGATTCCAAACGGACGCGCAAGCCTTCGATCCGTCGTAACAAGCGGCGAACCAGTGCCTGCGATTGTCGCAGCGGTTCCCAACCGATTTCCGGCTCGACCCACTCGTTGAGTTTGGCGACAAGTTCATCGACCTGCGCGAGCATTTCGAGTTGGGCAAGTTCCGGAGCGGTCATTGGGTGAATGCGTCCTCTTGGGCAACTTTCGGGGAGGCAAATTGCGATCAGGCAATTGCCGCACCTGATTGTACCTTGTTAATTCGTTGCTGACACCGGGGATCTTAAGTGCTGGCCGAAAAATGAGATAGATCCATTTTCGAGTTCTCGCCGACTGTTGATGTTGCAAGGCTAATCATAACAAAGACTTGTAGCAAGAAGCGATATTTCGATTCCGGTGGTCGGCAATCTTGTTTTTGTTCGTGGTTTGTACCGCTTTTGCCATCCAGACTGCACTTTGAGCGCGGGCGGCTTCGTGGTACGCTCCGCCCGTCTCTCCCCCGTCAAAAACCGGTCTATTTGCAGGCTCTCGCACGTCATTTCCGTTGGCGGCAACCGAAAAAAATCGGCGGTCTGCATCAGGATCAGTCAACACTTTCGGCAGTTGGGCTATGAAGCCGTCGTTGGTCAACCAAATGCTACCGGGCGTCCACGGGACGTTGGTGATCGCGGTCTGCGCTGCTTGCCTGTCGCTCGCCGGTTGCCAGATGTTCGACGTGGAGACGTTGCGAAACCGCTTTGCAGTGTTGTCGGATCCAACCCCGGCGACGTCTCGACTGACCGATGCGATTGCCGATACGCTCAATGCCGATGCCTGGACGGCGAATCATGAATGGTCGCCGGTCACGGAACCGGGATCGCCGCTGCTTGGTCTGCGGGCTGCGCCGGAGCTGCCGCGGTGGTTGTTTCGTCCAGCGGTCGCCACCGGCAAGCCCTTGTTCATGGTGGAAGATGTGATTGCTGCTTATTACACCGAGGGCAATCAGGATTCGGTAGCGGCATCGACGGATCCGCGCTCGGCAATCGAACGGGAAGCGATCACGCAACTGTCGATCATTGCCCATCGCGACGATTTGGTGGGGTGGAATGCGGCGATCCTGTTAGCACACCGCGACGCCCGATCCGCGCGGCCGTTTGTGACGGTCTTGGCGCAACTGGTTGGTGATCCACCGATGATTGGCGACGACCGCAACGGCGAGAACAAGAAATCTACAATCGTAATCGGAAAAGCACCGCGGCCGATCTCTCCCGATATGCGGGCCGCCGCAGCCGAGGCGTGGTGTCTGGTTTTGGCGACCGCTGAAACCGATGGCGAAACGGCGATGGCGCTGCCGGGGCATTTGCTGGACGACATGCGACGTGGTCGAGATGCGCGGCAGATTTTGAAAGACGATTTGCCCATGTCGGTGGAAGGCGAATTGATTCGCGGTATTGGTCGCCGGGTTGCTCCGGTGCGGATTCGCGAACTGGCAGCACTCTTGAATCGTCCGCCGCAGACCGGTCCGCAAGCTTCCGGTGGTGACTTGCGGCGACAGGAATTGCATCGCGCCGCTATCGACGCATGCGTGCATTATGCAATGACCCAACAAGCCGCATCTGAGGAGCCGGTAAACCTGCACGATGATACTGTCTGGCCGCGAACGTTGTGGAATTGTGAAGACGACAACGATCCCTGGGTCCGGAATGGGTTCGGGTTGTTGTTGGCGATCACGAAAGATTCGCGTGCTTTGGAGGTCTTGTCGAAACAGATTGCCGATTCCAATAGCGACGTGCAACACCGCGCGCTGCAAAATCTGGGCGTGCTGCAGAACAAAGAAGCACGCGGCGAATTACGAGAGTACATGACGCGCGAGTCATTGTTGCGCAAAACGGCCATTCAAGGATTGGCCGCCTTTGGGGATACGGAACTTGTCGGTTACGTCGGCGATGAAGATGCACGCGTGCGGGAAGAACTGGCGCGACAACTGGCGATGTTTCCCACCGCCGCATCGGCTGCAGCAATGGCTGACCTGTTGACCGACGACGTATTCTCCGTGCAAGTGGCGGCGGTCGAAGGGGTGAAACACTGGCCCGATGCGTTGCTGTTGCCGTTGCTATTGCACGCGGGAGTGGATGGAAATTATCAAACGCGGGATAACAGTTTGGCGGCCTTTGCCCGCCGGACGGGCGTCGTGGTCCCGCCGTTCCGCCCGGATGATGAGTACTCGTTGCGGTGCGACCGCGCCACGCAAATTGCGGCGACAGCGGGAATCGCCTATCCACCGCTGCACGAGGCTTCCCAGGCGCGGGTGGAATCACTGACGCGCGTCGATACCGAGCGGGTGGAGGAAATCGCCCAACGTTTAAAAACCGCTGTCAGTCTGGGTGGCGCGGCGGCTGGAGGCTTTGAAATCGAGTGGTTCCGACGTCTGAAACCGGAGGACATGTCGTCGGTGGAGAAGGTGTATCACCGTAGCGAACCAGCGGCGCGGTCTTTTCTGTTGCGCGAAATTCTCCCGCACTTGGCGCCCGAATACGATGCGCTGTTGCGGATGGGCGATGCGGACGTCAAACGCCGTCGCGCCGCAGCGGCGGACTTGCGTAAAATCGGAAATGCGCGCACCTTGCCGGATATCGTTTTGGAACAATTGTCTGAACTGTTGGTTCGCGAAGAGGACACCGTGGTTTGGCGCGATGTGATCGCCGCCGTCGAGCAGGATACCAGCGAACCGGTCACCCGCATTGTGCAACTGGCGGTCAATCATCGTTGGCCCGATGTGCGGCAGCATGGTTGCGACTATGTGTTGAAACATGGACGGCCCGATTTCGCCGTTTGGATGCAGGCGCTGTTTCAGGACTCCAACCCGATGGTGCAACTGACGGCGATCCGGGCCGTCGGACAATGTCGCAATCAACGGGTTCTGGAAGACCAGGTGGATGACAAAGGCAATGTGACATTGATTGGCCTCAGGCGGCTGATGACGTCCTTCACGGGTGAAAAACATATGGCGGTTGTCGGCAGCATGGCGCGGCTGTTGGATCCCGGCGGACTGGACGAATTGAATCGAATCAGTTATTCCGGCGATTGGCGGACGCGTGTTGCGGCCATCAATGTGATGGCGGCCACCGGCCAGACCCGTTTTGTGGACCGATTGATCGATGTGCTGTGGCTGGACCGAGAGGCACGGCCTGAAGTGCATCAAGCAGCGCTGCGGGCGATTGAAGCCTTGATTCCGGCCGAAGAACACCCGGCGGAGTTGAATCGTTTGGCGACTCCCCAGCAACAAGCAGCGACTTGGCACGGTTGGTGGGAGCAACGTCGGCGAAAATTTCCGACAAATTCCCCACAATCGGCCGGAAACGGATATAATCGGCCACAACCAGCCGGACAGGCGGCGATGGCAGGCGCCATATCCCGTTGATGCCTGTCCGCAGGATTAGATTTGATCATGACCTTTTTGAAATGGACGCAACCCTGTTTTGCCGTTGGCAGAACGAAAGGATAAATCTCATGAGCGATGCTTCCGACAATCCGCAAAGCGAAAGCTTTCAAATCGAGTATCACGGCGGCTGCGTGTTGATCATCCCGGCGACGGACGTGGAGTCGATGCAATGGGATTTGATCGAACAGGCGGCCGACATTGTGATGACGCCGTTGCGGGACCTGGAAGTCCCGATGGTCGTCTTCGACCTGAGCGAAGTGAGCTACTTCGGCTCGGTCTTTTTGTCGCTGTTATTGCGATGTCACAAATTCGTCAAAAGCGCCGGCGGAGAATTGGTCCTGTGCGGCGCGAGCGAAATGGCCAAGGAGTTGTTGTCGGTGACAGCTCTGGACACGCTGTGGGCGATCTACGAAGACCGCGAAGAGGCACTGGAAGCGCTGGCGGGGTGACGGGCGGCTAGGGCCCGTGAAACTGGCGCCCCGAACGACATGGAGGTGAAATGCGTCGCAATCATCTATTTATGCTGGCAATCGTCGCATTGTTGTGTTCGTGCGCATCACAATTCGACCGCTCGCCCGATTGGGAAAAAGCGAGCGGAGATTGTTACTTCTATTGCGAAAAGTGCGGAAGTCTACAGGGTGGCATTTTCACCAAGGGTCCGATCAAGGAATTTGCCGGTGCTGGCAAAGAAAGCTGCATTCACGAATGGCAGGAAATCACACGCGAGCGATTTAAACAGCTGGGGACGGAACTTCATGACTGTGATTGGTCGCAGGAAATCCCTTTTTTCAGGGACGACTGGCCCCAGGCGCCACGGCCGTTAGAACAAATGCACGATCTTCCGCTGATGACTCCGGAAGATTCGTATGAGTTGGAGCAGCCGTAAGCGAGACGAATCATCGCTCGGGCCGAAGCAAACAAAAAACCGTCGACGAAATCTCGTCGACGGTTTTGCTCGTGGCATCCGCTATGGTGGAGTCGCCGCTCAAACGCGTGAACCGTTTTCGACCCCGATGTGGGGACCGTCTACTTTGTGTCCACTGGAATGCCATGAAGTGTCACGCGGTGGACCATGCGCGGCCCGCTTGAGGCGTTGGTCGATTTCGTCACCGAAACGGACATTGTGGTAGGCGGTTGCCTTTTCTTTGCCTTGTTCGGTCAATACCAAGCACGTTCGGCGACGGTCGCGGGCTAACGTTTCGCGGGTAATCAATCCACGGCGTTCTAAGCCGCGAATGGAGAGGGCGAACGAGGCGCTGGCGAAGTTCTTATTCAAGTCGCCGGCCTTAATATCGTTCTCCGGATCGTCACTGGTGTGGAGATGTTGTCCCCAGGCTTCGTACAAGTGAATCAAACAATCACAACGGTCGTTGCAGGCTGCGATATAACGCAGCGTAAATATCTGCTGGTAAGATAATCCTCGAGACATTATATGGTTCCTCCGCGCAATGAAACGAATAAGGGGCTATTAGAAAGTCCACCGGACCACTCGCGGGCACGACGTACCCGCGAGTTGGTCTCATTTGGATAGCGGTGTGCCCGCACGTCCTTACACATCACGCGACGGAGGGAGGCTCAACCGGCAGAAAAACTGGCAAGATTTAGCGATTTTCCGAGAAAATCGTGGCGTTGTGCCGACAGCCGCTCCCCCGTAGGGGTTGCACATTCTAGCCCAGGGTAAGCGGCAAAGCCGCGCCACCCTGGGTGGGAAGGGTATCGACGTCGCCCAAACCCTGAAAGGGTTTTTCATTGGGAAAAACGGCCGATATCGGGGTGAATCAACGAGTGGACAACCCCTTCAGGGTTGGGCAAAGCTGAGGACGCGATCAAACCTAGGGTGCGCTCACTCCGTTCGCGACCCTAGGCTATGATGTCTAACGCCTTCGGCGTAGAGCTTGTGCCCAAAGTCCGTGTCGTGATCAAGACCGATAGAATCGGCATTACCGCTAGTGATGTGCGTTTCTCAATTTGTCGCAAGCACTCGCACACTCAGCGCTCGATTCCCAGCACGATCTTGCCGACTGCTTGGCGGTTGATAAAGACGTTCAGCGCCTCGACATATTGCTCAAGTGGGAAAACCTGTGATATCAATGGCTTGAGGCGGCCTTGTTCGTACAGGTCGAATAGCTCTGCGCAATTTTTTCGGCAGAGTTCCGGTTCTCGGCGGCGGAAGTCGCCCCAGAAGACGCCGACCAGTTGGCAGCCTTTGAGCAGCGCCAAGTTGGTGGGGTATTTGGGGATCGTGCCGCTCGTGAAACCGACGACGAGAATCCGCCCTTTCCAATTCACGCAGCGGGTTGCTTGATCAAACAGGTCTCCTCCGACTGGGTCATAAATGACATCGGCTCCTTTGCCGCCGGTCAGATTCTTGACTTTGTCCTTGAGCGCTCCATCGCCGTAGTTGATCAACTCGTCCGCGCCGTGCTGTTGGGCGATCGCCAATTTTTCATCGGTGCTCGCGGCGGCGATGACGCGTGCGCCGAATGCTTTGCCGATCTCGACCGCAGCCAATCCGACCCCGCCGCTAGCGCCCAGCACCAACAGCGTTTCTCCGGGTTGCAAATCAGCGCGTTGTTTGAGAGCGTGATATGAGGTGTGGTAGATCAACCCAAATCCGGCAGCTGTTTCGAAGTCCATGGCATCGGGTATCGGGTCGACCGCTGTTGCGTCCGCCACGACGCGCTGAGCCATGCCGCCGATTCCCGGCAGTGCCATGACGCGATTGCCGACCTGAAAGTCGGTCACGCCTTCACCCACCTGGGCAATGGTCCCGGCAACTTCGGCTCCCGGGATGAATGGGAACGGGGGTTGGAATTGATACTTTCCGGCGATCTGCAGCGTGTCGGGAAAATTCAAACCCGCAGCATGGATATCGATCAGCACTTGCCCGGTAGCGGGTTGTGGATCGGGGATCTCTTCGAGGGTTAAGTTTTCCGGCGGTCCATAGGATTTACACAACACGGCTTTCATAGCGACTCACCTTGCCTTTCCGGCGGTACCCGAATGACGATGCCTATTGACGCAATGTCATTGTAGGCACTGTCGCGACGAAGTCCCATGCAGGAGACGATCGTTTATGCGGACTCGTGATGGTGCCGCAACAAACGTGCGGTCACTATTAAGCCGACCGCTGCGCCTATGGTGCAGAGCAGGGCATCGGACACGTCGGGGGTGTGGTGGCTGTTGGGCACTTGCGCGACCTCAATCAACATGCCCAGCGCCATGGTATAGATCAGGCACGCTGTCCAGAGCATCCAGCGGGTTTTGCGCGTGGCTGTCGGATAGTAGACCGTCCGCGCCAAGATCGCGCCCAGCGGCAGGAAGAGCAAGGTTTTTCGCAGTATTTCTGTCAGCGCGCGGAATTGGGAAACCGTCAATAAACTGGCGCCTGGGACGCGCAGCATCTGTTGAAATCGTTCACGCACCAGTGTGCGGTCTTCGATCAGTTCAAAGGGGAGTGAAAAGTATATGACGAGGATCAGCGAATAAATTCCCGTGATCAACAGCCAATGCCAAGTTCGCAATCCCGAGTATGGCGCTGTTGCTGATTGATTTCGCGGCATGAGTGCATGCGTGATCGCCGCCCCGCTGGCGACGCCGATCGTGCCGGTTATCAAGTCGGTGGCATCGGTGAAGCGGGACATGACCGGCAGTTGGCAAAGTTCGACCAGGAGCACGATTCCCGCCCCGACGAAGATACTCTCAGGTAACGACCGTAGCGTTCGTCCAGGTGGTAACCAACCAATGGCCGCCAAGGCGCCGACCGGCACGAAGACTAAGACATCGGTGGAGAATTCGCCGAGCGTCTGCCAATTCCATTGCGTTTGTGAAAAGGGAATCAACACAAACCGGTTGCTGACGAGTTTTTCGTAAAGTTCTTCTGGATGGATGGTCAGATTCAGTGGCAGGACGGCATAAATCACCAGCCCTGCGAGATAGGCCTGCAATAGCCAACTGATCTGCCGCCGGGTTCCGGTTTGTCCCGAATAGGTCCGTAACCAGGTCGTAATGGTTTCGCCGGCATACCACCACAAACCGATCCCGATCATGGCGCCGAGGCATTGCGCAATGATGTCGGCGTTGGAGTAGTAACGTTTGGGCAGCCAAAGTTGTCCGACCTCGAGACAAATGCTCAGTGCCAAACATCCGACAAGAATCGTGGGGATCGATAGCCACCAATGCAACGGGCGGCGGCGATCGACACTCGAGGCGCCCAACAGGCAAAAGCTGATGGGCACAAACAACAGCACATTGGTGGCCCAGTCGGAGCGGTCGATGCGTCCGAAGGCAATCAGCGGCTCGGCCCGGATGATCTCCCAGGCCTCAGCGGTGGAGAGCGTGATGGTTTCAAACGGCACCCAGGATCCGTACACCGCGATGGTTATGAAGAACAAAGCCAATGCGGCGTAGTGAGTGCGCCGCGGAGCAGGAGCGACGACAGGGCTGGGCATATTACGAGTCCTACCTCACCGCCGGTCCGGGTCGCGGAGCATCGGTTCCAGTTCTTCGACGAAGTCGTTGACGTCCTTGAATTCCCGGTAGACCGAGGCGAAGCGCACAAAGGCGACTTGATCGACGCCGCGGAGGATATTGAACACACGCTCGCCGATGTAGGGTGAGGGGACCTCGCGTTCAAAATTCTGATAGACGTCCGTTTCGACTTTGTTGACGATTTCCTCGATCTGCTCGTCGCTGACCGGTCGTTTGAAGCAGGCCTTTTCTAGTCCGGCGCGAATGTTGTGCCGATCAAAGGGGACGCGGTTGCCATCCTTTTTAATCACCTTGAGGGGCGCTTCTTCGACTTTTTCATAGGTCGTAAAACGGCGGCCGCAGTCCAGGCATTCGCGTCTCCGGCGAATTGCGTGATCCTGACTGGCTCGTGAATCGGTGACTTTGGTTTCGTCGTGGTGGCAAAAAGGACACTTCATGAGAAGCGTACTCCGCATATCTACAGGTCGTTTCAAATCCGACGGATGCGTCACGCGAATGTTGTGATTCACAGTCGCGACGACAGGCGCACCCAGGTTTTGAAACTGGATCTAGGCAAACTCGAGAACATTTCTCCATCGGAAACGGCGCCGGATGGGTTTCCGGTGGAGAAATCTCCCAACTCGTTATCCGCCAAGTACTAGCGTAGCTGATGCGCAGACTGTTTTCCAGAGGGATTGCCCCCGTCAAGCTCGGGCGACCGTTTCTGACGTGGAGAACGTCGCTGGCAGAGCCTCGTGCCGGAGCTGCTGTTGCACATATGTCAACTAAAAATGGGCGTCGCCCTGGGGGGCGCGCCCATTTGGTCTGGAAGCAGCGACGCGGTCTGTGACCGGTGTGCCATGCGAGGCGAGAGAAGAAAAAGGTGACGGTTTCAGGGTCGGTGAATTTTACGAGTCGACTTGAGGGGATTGGGGAAGTGAATTCGTGGGGTGGGTTAAAAATCTCTCAACTTAAGGCACAGTGAGGTCTCTCAGGTCTCACCATGTTTTTGTCGGATCAGCGGGGTGACCCGACCACTTCTACATTAGAGGAGCCCGCAAAAAGCGGCCTTCCACAGAAACCGTCACCAATGGGTCTATAACGTTGTCTTGTACAAAATTTCGTTCAATCAACTGTCTGTTTGTATTGGATTCCGCCAGGATGCATTTCTTGATGGGATCGCTGTGTACGACGGCAAGCCGTCGGTTTGGGGTTTTACGTTCCGACGCTTTCCAATTTGGATTTCCTTACGCGCACTGTTTGAGCCGGACTTCTTCGGCGTTGAGTGAGACGATGGTAATCCCGAATTTATTGGCCAGTTGCACGACCTCTTGTTCGTCGAGCAGGATGGTTTTGTCACTTTCGATGGCCAATACTTTGGCCCCGGACTCATGCATGATTTGTATTGTTTGGATGCCGACAGTGGGAACGTCAAACCGCATGTCCTGTTGAGGCTTGGCGACTTTGACCACGGTGAACCCCCCTTTTTTGCACAACTCCCCAGCCCGACGGATCGCCTCGTCTGTCCCTTCGATGGCTTCGACGGCTAACACGGCTGTTTCGCGGACGGCGATACTTTGGCCGACATCTAACCGGCCCATCTCCTTGGCCAACTCCCAGCCAAAGTTGATATCTTTCCATTGCGAAGGGCTAGGTCGTTTTTTCGTGAGGAATCCATGTTTCACGACGATCTCCGGACAGTAATTCAGGGCGGATTCAAAAATGATATTGTCGCGCGCGAACTCTTTGATCACGGCTAACAATAAGGTGTCGTCTTTTTTATCGCGTGCGGCGTACGTCATCAACATGTGTGCGGCCCGCCAGTCGGGAATCATCCGTAACCAGCGGTAGGGGTGAAAGAGCACGACCTTTTCGATCTTGCCGGCCATGACCGCACGATCGACGCCGACTTTTTTGAAACGGCGAATGGCTTTGCCGACCTTAGAGATGGCCACGCCCACATACGTGTCGCAAACGTCGGCCAACTCCTCTGAGGCCATGCCGAGCACGCCAACAGCGTGTACGGAAATGCCTTGCCGCCGCGCCGCTTGTGCGAAGACGAAGGGGAACCGACCCGCGCCCGCCAGCAAGCCGATGCTTTGCGGCGAACTTGATGGTATGTTGTTGTTGGAACTATCCATGTCGCTGTGATGAACTAACAAGTGTTTTTTTGGATTTTGTGAACGAAGCGTGAATGACCTGTTATCCCGCCTTGGCTAACGGTGAGTTGTCGTCACCCAATTGCGATAACAATTCCGCCACGTCTTCAATTCGTGATTCCATTTTTCGCACGCGCCGCGCCATTTCCGGCAGCTTTTGCATGGCCATGATCGAACGCATGCCGTCCCGTTCAGGCTGCACCGGCTGTCCGACGTAGGCTTGTCCGCCCGGCAGATCTTTGTGTACGCCCGACTTGGATGCCAGCTTGGCGCCGTCGCCGATATGCACGTGATCGGCGACACCGACTTGGCCGGCACACATCACATAGTCGCCTGTGGTCACCGATCCGGCGAAACCGACCTGTGAGGCAAACACGTTGTGCGCGCCCAGCACGCAGTTGTGGCCGATCATGATTTGATTGTCGAGTTTGGTACCGTGGCCGATTTTTGTCGCACCAATCATGGCCCGGTCGATCGTGGTCCCGGCACCGATTTCGACGTCGTCTTCGATGATCACTGTTCCCAGTTGGGGAATTTTTTCAAACGCGCCGTTTTTGAATTGGTAACCGAATCCGTCCGCTCCCAAGACAGCGGTCGCATGCAGGATCACGCGATCGCCCAGTGTGACTTGATCGTAGAGCACGACATTGGCATACAGCGTACACCCGTCGCCGATCTGGCAACCGGCTCCGATCGAGACGCCGGGATGAATGTCGCAATTGCTGCCGATGATCGTCTCAGCCCCGATCGACGCGCCTGGATAGACGTTCGTCCCGGGACCGATGGTGGCGGTCGGGTCGACATAGGCTTGGGGGGAGACGCCGATTTCGAGTCGCGGCCGCCGCGGTCGGAAATGTTCCAGCACGCTGCAAAAGGCGGTCAGCGGATCCTCGACAAAAATCAGCGGGATCGACAGGGTTGCTGTCGTGGCGGCATCGGCCAACGACTTGGAGATCAACGCAGCGCCGGCGGCGCTTTGCGGGAGGAGCCGCAAGTTGGCTTCGTCGATCGCAAAGGTAATGTCTTGGGCACAGGCGTCGACTGTCGATTGGGCGCCGGTGATTTCTTGGCCGGCATCGCCTTGGACCTCGCCACCGACTAACGCAGCCAATTCAGCGATTGTCGCGGACATCGATGGATTCCTTTCCATTTCAAACGAGCGACATCAGTTTTGTCGCCATCGTCCGTGAATAATTTGAGTGACTCGAGTATCCCGTTGAGAAAATTTGGTAAGCCTCGTCCGTGTGGGCTAGATGCTTTCCAATTTCTCCAATGTTGATGAGAGACATTTTCAAAGGGAGCCGTCACAGGTACAGGGACCGCGCAGGACTCCGCTCATGGGGTTTGTACGCGAAATCTCAAAAGTAACGCAAGACCTGTTTTGGGATCAGCCGCAGTTTCCGTGATTCGGGGCTAGAAACGGCCAACGGCGATTGCCCGGCCGCCGCGGATTTGCGATACTGGGTGATTATCTCAAAAGTTGTCCGCCTCCCGGCTGGGAGCGGTCGTTTTTAGTGGAAATGAATATCGTCATGCCCGTCAGAGGAATTCGCGGCGCCACGACCGTCGACATCGATACCCCCGAAGAAATCCGTGCCGCTACGCGCGAATTGCTGATCGCGGTGCTCAAAGCCAACCAGGTTGAGCAGTTCGACGAGTTGGCGTCGGTGTTTTTGACGACTTCGCACGATTTGACCTCGGCCTTTCCCGCCGCAGCCGCCCGTGAATTGGGTATGGACCTGGTCCCGTTGTTGTGCGCTACGGAAATCGCTGTCCCGGGAGCGATGCCCCGCTGCATCCGCGTCCTGATGCACATCAACACCGACCGGTCGCAACAAGAAATCACACACGTCTACCTGCGCGAGGCTCAGAAACTTCGCCCGGATATGAGTAGCGCTCAGTAGCGATGATGTGTGAGTACGGGTGGAGGGCAATCGCACTGCTGGGCAAGTCAGCAGTGGCACCCGACGTTTGGTTTGTTACCGGCGTCTAAAACGCGGCGTCGACCGATATCTCGCCGATGATGGCTGTCTTGGTGCTCCATTCGATGTGCTCGTCGGAACCACTCTCGGGCATCTCTTCGAAGGGGATTCCGCGTTCGTGCATGACGTTTGTCAGGTCGGCCAGTGGATCTTGTGTGAGATCGGCTGGAAATGCGGCATCGAGCCATTCGCGGTGTTTGCGGACCAGTTGCAGGTTTTCCGGCGGCACCTGCAGCAGCACCTTGGCCCGGTTGACGACTGTTAACCAAGCGGCTTGGGTCAAGATTTCGTGGGCGCGGACGTCGCTCAGTGAGGAGAACGCCGTTTTGTCGGCGGTCAGAATGGTGACGTGTTGTTCTCCCGCCGCAACAATCGCCGCCAAATCATTCCGCTCGTCCGTTGCATCGGCTGTGAGTGCCGCTCCGAGAGTCAGTGTTAAGCTCACAAACTGCTCGGGGGTCATCTGCTCGCGCCGCAGCGCGCGCATAAACTGTTTGTTGATCGGCAGTTGCCGGGCGATGAGTTCCACTGACCAGCGGTCTTCGAAGGCGTCGTTCTCTTGGCGAATCAAGTCTTGAATCGGCAGCGTGCGTTCCTGCGTCCAGTGGGGCCGCGGAAGCAATGTCGAGGGAATCTCCGGGAGCTTTTTGTCCGGCAGGCTGTTGATGATCGATTGGAACGATTCAAACTCTGCGGGCGAAACCTTTTCGTCGATTCCCTTGGTGGTGTGCACAATCTCTTCGCCACCACAGCCGCAGGTGAAAGCGGTGAAGAGTGCAAAAAGCACTGTCGATCGAAATACTGGTTTCACAATCTCATTCCTTCAAACATCCCAGAATCCACAGCGAGAATCAGCCGGCGATTCCCGGCCCGTCGCGTTCGCTGAGGAAGTCAGCTTTGCCTTTGTTAGACGATATCGGAATTCGGCGCGTCTGACCGCCATCGCAGGGGACTTTCTGCACCCACTGGCGAGACTGTGCGGAACGTCGAGCGGCGCAATTCGCCTATGGCGAATATCCCGATCCTGGCGGATGGGGTGGTCTTGCGGTCTGTTCGGCCTACGGCATTTGAAAACCGTGCACGCGCATCAGCATGGCGATTCCCACCGCCAATTGCAGGACGAACACGGCAGCCCAGCGACTGCGTTTTGGCAGGGAACTTGGTTCACTGTCGATGGCGAGGCTTCCTGCGGCCAGCCACACCAGCCAGGGCATCAGCAGGATCCACAGCCGGGCTAGCTCGCCCATGTTTTTGCCGCTGATCCACAATAGTCCCCCCACGCACAAACAGGTCCAGACGAGTCCGGCGAGTCGCGCGCGATAACCGGGGCGGAGCATTCGCAGTCCGCCGAGGATCGCACAGCAGGCTAAAGGGATGCCGGCGGCGATACAAAACTCCAGTGGATTCACGGCCAACCATTTCCAATAGGTGCGGGGGTATTCGGCATAAAAGCCGGCATGGTTGCGATAATTCCAAATCCAAACCGTGAGTAAGTTGATGCCGGTGACCCACCACAGTGCGACTCCCGGCAAGAGGAATCCGATGGCTGCCCAGGTCTTGCTAAACCAAAGTTTGGCCATAGCGCCCGGCACGCGCTGTTCCGGATTGCACAACCAACCGCGCCAGAGTGTGATGATGCCCAATCCGACCCACACCGGAATGATCGCCAAGCTACAACTCAATCCGATCAACAAAATGCCGCCGGCGAGTAGACTTCTCCAGGCGGAACGTTGTTCCCAGCCGGTGAGCCAGAAGTACCAAATCAAAACCCCCAGCAACGGATAGAGCGCGTCCGATTTGGGCAGAAACAACGCCAGTGCCGGGACTGTCGGCCACAACGAGACCGCGAGCCAGGCGGTCTGCTTGGTGAAGTCTCGGAGGATCAGCAGGAACAACGGGATGACGGTTGCTGCCGCCGTGAATTGCGTGAGCAGCGCCGCCAACCAGATGGCGGCTCGATGTTCGGGACGCATTGCCTGCGGGGTGCTTGCGTACTTTTGGGCGATGAGGTCCATCGCGTCGGAGAACGACGCCGGTTCGGTAAAGCGAAGCCATGCGGTCAGGTTGGGGGACGAGCGGCAAGTTTCGATCAGCCAATGATAAGCGATGAACAGTCCCGGTGGATGCGTTCCCACATGCAGCACGTCTCCCTCGGCCATCAAGGTTTCGTAGCCGCTGAGGAATTCATCGAAGTCTTGTTCATGATCTCGGGCCATGGTGAAGTAACCCGATGCGCCCGGATAGTAGAGGACCCAGGCGGTCTTGGAAAATCGCCGGTCCGCCGGCGCCGCGTCTTGTGCCACCCACAGCCAGCCAAATCCGAGCAGGACCATTCCGCACAACCACAGTCCGGTTTCGAGACCCCGGCATTTGGCGATGCGGGCTTCGCCTGTCCAGACATAGGTAAAATAAATCGCCCCGCAGACGCCAGCCATGATGAGGGTCAAGCCCCAATCGAGCGGGGGACCGATGCGATCCCACACCCACTCACCGGGAATACCCAGGGGAATGTCGGTGAACCAAATTGCGCCCGTGACGAGGAGCGACAATAGGGTGAGTAAGACGATGAAGCGAAAGGATTTCATTTTCACATTATGAATGACGCGGCCCGGAGATCAAACCACTATTGCTCTTAGAGGTAATTGCCAAGTCATGGACTTCTGTTGCCTACTAAAAAAACCCCGCCGTGTGATGGCGGGGTTCGTGCGTTTCTTCAACAGCCGCGACCGTCAGTCGACGGAGCGGATTTGAACTTGGGAATTGAGCGTCTTGCGAATCCGCTCTTGGCAATCCTGCAAGTGGGCGCGGGAATAGTCGTCCAATTTCAGGTTTTCCTTACCCAACACGGCTGTGATTTGGCGGTCCAAATCGGCCAGATGCAAGCGGGCCAACGTCCGTGCATCTTCGGGCATATCCACGCCGCTCAGTCGAAACGGGCTGGTCAGTGTCCACATGGACGTTCCCGGCATATTGACGACGTCGGCGAATTGCTTGACCGCTAAGCGTTGCAGGTTGCGGCGGAAACTGGAGATATACGGTTTACGATTCGTAAATTCGCCTCCGGCTTCTTGGGGTTGCCACTCGCTGAAACAGGCCTGGACCAAGGTTCGCAGGTGTTCGGCCAACGTGTAGACATCAGCCCCTTCGGGGACCTTCAACTCGCTGTCGAGCAGTCGGGCCAACGTGATTTGGTGCAAGAGCCGGTACAAAATCCGCGATTGCATCATCGCCACGAATTCGTGAATCGGATAATCCAAGCGGATGTAATTCCGGACGCCCCAGTGATTCCACCGCGTGGCTGCCAGGTAATTCAAGATCTCCGGCGGGAAGTTTTGCGTGCTGAAGGCCGATTCGGCCAACAGTTTCATCGCGGCTCGTTGCCGTTCCGGTTCGACCAGTTCATAGGGAGCCCGTGCGTCCTTGGAACCTTTGTGGTCGCGGTTGACGTACACGCCGCCGGGGAAGCGTGCGGCGAAGTAGGCGGTTCGCCAGTATTCGCTGAACAACATGCCAAATGCTTGGCGGGCACGTTGGTAGCCGTCGCCATCTTCCACGGTTGTCTCCACAACTTCCGGCCAGAGACTGGCAGCGGTTGCCATTTGCCGTTGAGCAAATTCCAACGGGTCTTTGCCCAAGTCGAAGCGATTTGACAGTGGATCGGAATCGTAACTGCGGGTGTCTTCATCGGTGGCGAAATCCAAAGCTGGTTCGGTGGAACGCGCTGCAACGGCTTTGAGTTCATCACCTTTTTTGTCGGAGTAGCCGTATTCGATGGCCCAGTAGTCATAAGGTCCGATCGTTTGCGGGAAGTACAAACCTTGCTTTTGTCCTTTGGGGACGATATTGGCCGGTGTGTAATCCATCACGCTCGACACGGTTCCTTCAGCGGCCCCTTTTTCGGGATCGTTGATTTCTTCCAGTGTCTTCCAGGCGCTCGCTTTGAAGTTGTGCCGTAACCCGAGCGTGTGCCCGACTTCGTGCATGACGACTTCTTTGAGTGCTTGGCCGATGAATTCCTCGGGGAGTTCGCCTTTTTTCACAGCGCCGGTCCGCGACATCAATACGGCGGCCGAAAAGCCCATTTGGTGTTGCAATCCGTTGCAAAGCGAACAACCTTGGCCGGGTAGATGACGGTGTTGCGTTAATTCATGAGGTTGCGCCGCACTCTTGTGCCGTTGATTGAGGAATTGGCCGATCGGCAATTCCTCATTGGTCAGCGGATCGCCCCCCATCATCATGGCGACGTCATTGGAGGAGAACGTTTCATATTTGGTCGACCAATATTTCAGGAAATCGGCGTCGAAAATGATATCGGCGTCGAGGATTTCGCCCGTTTTGGGATTCACCCGTGACGGCCCCATCGCGAAACCGGCCTCAGCTGTGATCCAGCGGAAGGTGTTGTAGCGGATGTCTTCGGGATCGAAGTCGAAGCCTGCTTCTCCCTGCCGTCGGACGTTGATTGCTTCATAATAGCCGAGCTTCTCGAAGGCTTTGTTCCATTCCTTGAATCCCTCCAGGACATAGGGGAGCCAGCGGTGGGGAACGGTTTCTTCGATGAAGAAGGTAATTTGTTTCTTGGGGACGGAGGTCGGCCCTTTGTCGTCTTCTTTTTGCAGATTCCAGCGATTGATGTAACGAATAAAGTGCTCATCTTCGTCGCTGGAGAAGTCCTTAATCACTGTGGTGAAATAGCCCACGCGGTCGTCCGCGAGACGCGGCTTATAATCCGATTTCCCCAGTTCGCTGATGCTGTGATGGACTTGCACGGTCACACCGCGGGGATCGACAATCGCATCGGACGTGCCACGGCCTTGATAAACGGCGGCAACGCGCAGTTCGACGTTTTTCTCAAACGCCTTGACCTTCTCCCAGGTCGACCGGTCCGAAGCAAAGGCATAGCCAATCGAACGGCCGATGCCGGCATCGTCGCTCATGAAAATCTTGGACACATCGACCAAGTGGCTGGAACGGTCGGTATCCAGAATCGGCAATGCGTAGAGGACGCTGTCGCTGAACGCCAGTTTGAGGGCGTCGGCGGTTGGCCCCTTTTTGCTGGCTTTGTAGCGGACATTGCGGCGAATCACGTGGATTTTGTCGCCTACTTTTTTGAATGTCCAGAGTGCGTCGTCGCCGAATCCCCAGCTCATGCCTCCGAGAACGGAACCGACGCCGATGCCTTTGGCGATCGAGGTCGAGATCAGATATTCCTTGCCCAGGTCGCTGGCTTTGAGATCGACCAAAAGTTTTTGGTCTTTGTGGTACATGGTCCACATGCCTTCGATCTTGGTTTTATCCTTGATCTGTTTGTCGAATTTCGACTCTTTCTTAGCCGCCGCGGCCTCAGCGGCATACAACGGGCTCGAAGCGGCCAATATGGCGATAACGAGCGACCAGGCGCATGGTTTTAACATAGTCTTCACTCTCCAAATATTCGTGAGACGCGACGATCGGTGAACCCGAAGGTCGGGATGTTGCCCAATCTGGGAAATAGGGGGGAATCGCACCAATCGGAATAAGTCGTGCGTTTGCTCTATTCTACGTGACAACAATACTTTATGCCACTGGAAGTTGGAATGTTGGGGTGGTGATGCAATTTCCGTGACATGGACAGTCTGTTGTATAAGTACGACAGGATGTAAGCGTTTGCGCGGTAAGATCTTTGGAAATTTTGTAAGAATTTCTAGCCCACCGCGGTTCGTTTGAGCGAGTCACCATCCCAGTCCGTTGCCACGGATCTTGTCCTAACCTGCTGTCCAACATAAGATTCCGTTCGAACCGCTTCTCAGCACACCGCCGCCGACTCTTCGCCGTGTCCGGTGAGAAGAGGCAGCATTTCGTTTACAGCAGTGCGGCAATTGGCGTAAACTAGTGTTCGACCGCCCATTGGGAGATGCCTCTGTTTCGTGAGTTTACAACTACGGGGGGCAGTGCGGAGGGGAAATGAACGACAGGAACGAGGCACATGCGGATGCGGGATATCTATAGTCATGGGGAATTTCGGTTGTCGATCGAGATTTTCCCCCCCAAAACCGAAGCGGGTGATGCTGCGCTTTTTGAAAATCTGCAACGGTTGGTCGATTATCGTCCCGCCTTCGTTTCTTGTACCTATGGCGCTGGCGGCAGCACCCGGACGCGGACCATCGATCTGTGCGCCGAAATTCAAATGCGATTTGCTTTGCCCGCGACCGCTCATCTGACGTGTGTGGGTGCGACACGTGAGGAATTGCATCAGTGGCTCAACGAAGCGCGGCAACGGGGGGTGAAAAACATCATGGCACTCCGCGGCGACGCACCGGCCGGGGCGGAGACCTTTCCGCATGTCGAGGGTGGGTTGCGGCATGCCAACGAATTGGTCGAATTGATTCGCGGTGAATTACCTGATCAGGGAATCGGTGTCGCCGGGTATCCGGAAATCCACCCTGAGGCGCCCAACGCTGACGAGGATCTGGTGAACCTTCGCCGCAAGGTCGACGCTGGTGCCGATGCGGTGTTTACACAGTTGTTTTTTGCCAACAAGCATTTTTTCGAATTTCGCCGTCGGTACGAACAGGCCGGGATTACCGTACCGCTGATTCCAGGCATCATGCCGATTACGAATTTCGAGCGGATCAAACGGATTACAAAAATGTGCGGCGCGGCGTTTCCAGAGACATTGGCAACCAAACTGGAAGCAGCCCAGGACGACGAACAGGCGCAATTTGATATCGGTGTGGAGTACGCCGTCGGGCAATGTCGCGAGCTGATGGACAACGGCGTTCCCGGCATTCATTTTTATGCCTTGAACAAATCGAAAGCCTGCGAAGCGATCCTTAATGCGCTGGATTATCAAACGGCGACATGAACCGATATGCGGGCACCGATGTCAGAACCTTCGAGCAGGCTAAACTTCTGTTGAGCTGTTTTCGGGGGATGGTTATTCGTACTACATAGAAAGGTGCGTCGCGACGCACCCTACGTGACTGCTCGCGACTTAGGGTATCCTCAGATTTCAATACGAGGGTGCCACTGGCTTTGCCAGTGTTTTGCAAGCATCGCACACTTTTGAAGTTGCACTGGCGAAGCCAGTGGCACCCAGTCTAAATAATAAAATCGTGACAAGCCATTGGTTGTCGTACATTGACGGCTCGGCGGGAGTCTCGCCCTCTCGGAGTCTTTACATTTTTCTAATTCGCGCGTTTTTATGGTCGCAATTTTATGGCATCTATGACTGCTGTTTCCGATACCGCCGCTCAACTTCGTGAGTTGTTGCAACAGCGAATTCTCGTACTTGACGGTGCGATGGGGTCGTTGATTCTCGCCGAACGTCCCAGTGAAGAGGATTATCGCGGCGCGCGGTTTGCCGATCACCATAGTGATTTGAAAAACTGCAACGATATTCTGGTGCTCACACAGCCGGCGATGATCGAAGGGATTCATCGGCAATATCTTGAAGCGGGCGCGGATATTATTCTGACGGATACCTTCAATGCCAACGGGGTCTCGCTGAAAGAATACGACCTAGAGCAATACACCTACGAACTCAACAAGACGGCGGTAGAAATCGCGCGGCGGGCGACCGAAGAGTTCACGGAGTTGACGCCTGACAAACCTCGTTTCGTCGCCGGCAGCATCGGTCCCATGAACCGGTCGTTGTCGGTCTCCCCGGATGTGAACGATCCCGGCAAACGGTTGGTGACCTTCGACGAAGTGGTTGAGGGATACACCGAGCAACTGCGGGGGTTGATCGATGGTGGAGCGGATATTTTGTTGCCGGAAACGGCGTTTGATACGTTGAACATGAAGGCTTGCCTGTTCGCGATCGATAAGTATTTTCGCGAACACGATGTCAGCCTACCGGTGATGATTTCCGGGACGATCACCGACGATAGCGGTCGCACGATGACCGGCCAAACGATCGAGGCGTTTTGGACCAGCATCTCGCATTTCGACATGCTCAGTATTGGGTTGAACTGCGCGCTCGGTCCGGAGAAGATGCGGCCCTACTTGGAGTCGATTTCGCAGATTGCGCCGTTCTACGTGAGTTGTTACCCCAATGCGGGGCTGCCCAATGAAATGGGCGAATTCGATATGACGCCTGCGGAGATGGCCAAGACGCTGCGAGAATTCGCTGACAATGGTTGGTTGAACATCGTGGGTGGTTGTTGCGGCAGCACACCGGCGCACATCCGCAAAATCGCCGACGCGGTCGCTGACATTCGACCCCGACCGGTTCCGACAGTTTCCAAGTGTTCGACCTACAGCGGCTTGGAACTGCTGGAGATTCGTCCTGAGACGAACTTCATCATGATCGGCGAGCGGACCAACGTCACCGGTTCGCGAAAGTTTGCGCGGCTGATCAAGGAGGAAAAATACGACGAAGCGCTCAGTGTCGCTCGCGATCAGGTCGAGGGGGGCGCGAACATGATCGACATCAACATGGATGAAGGTCTGATCGACAGTGCAGCAGTGATGGCCAAGTTCTTGAATCTTGTCGCCGCTGAGCCAGATATCTCCCGCGTACCGATCATGATCGACAGTTCCAAATGGTCGGTCATCGAAGCGGGCTTGAAATGCGTGCAAGGCAAAGCGGTCGTAAATTCAATCAGCCTCAAGGAGGGGGAAGAGCTCTTTTTGGAGCAGGCGCGTAAAATTCATGCCTACGGCGCCGCCGCTGTTGTGATGGCGTTTGATGAAGAAGGCCAAGCGGCCGATGCGCAGCGGAAAGTCGAAATCTGCAAACGTGCCTATGACCTGCTGACACAAAAAATCGGTTTCCCGGCTGAGGACATCATCTTCGATGCCAACATTCTGACCGTCGGAACGGGGATGGAAGAGCATGCCAACTATGCTGTCGAATTTATTGAAGCGGTCCGACAGATCAAACAACAATGTCCCGGTGCGAAGACTTCCGGCGGCGTGAGTAATGTTTCGTTCTCGTTTCGCGGCAATAACGTTGTCCGCGAAGCCATCAACGCGGCGTTTTTGTATCACGCGATTTCGGCCGGGTTGGACATGGGCATCGTCAATGCCGGCCAATTGGAGGTCTATGAAGAAATCGAGCCGACGTTGTTGGAGTACGTCGAAGATGTGCTGCTCAATCGCCGTGAGGATGCGACGGAGCGGCTGATTGATTACGCCGAGCAGATCAAGGATCAAGCGACAGGTCAGGCCGAAGTGAAAACGGCCGCTTGGCGCGAGGAATCGGTTGAGGAACGGCTCAAGCATGCATTGCTCAAAGGCATTACCGATTTTATTGACGAAGATACAGAAGAAGCCCGGCAAAAATACAGCCGCCCGCTGCACGTGATTCAGGGACCGTTGATGGACGGTATGGCGGTCGTGGGTGAGCTATTTGGTACCGGAAAAATGTTCTTGCCGCAGGTCGTTAAAAGTGCCCGCGTGATGAAACGCTCAGTGGCCTACCTGACGCCGTATATGGAGCAAGAGAAAATTGATCTGGGCATCGCGGACGAAAAAGCCCGCGGCACGATGGTGATTGCCACCGTCAAAGGGGACGTACACGATATTGGCAAAAACATCGTGGCGGTCGTGCTGCGCTGTAACAACTTTGACATCGTCGACCTAGGCGTGATGGTCGCAGCTGACAAAATCATTGACAAGGCGATCGAAATCGGCGCCGACCTGATTGGACTGAGCGGATTGATTACACCGTCGCTCGACGAGATGGCGCACGTTGCCAAGGAGATGCAGCGGCGTGGATTGAAGATTCCGTTGATTGTCGGTGGAGCGACGACGAGTGCGAAACATACGGCCGTTAAAATTGCGACGCAATACGATCAGATCGTTGCGCATGTGGGCGATGCGTCGCTGTCGGTGCCGGTGATGGAAAACATTCTCGATACAGATAAGAAGGCGGAGTTCGATGCGAAGAACCGCGCTGCCCAACAGCGTGACCGCGAAATGTTTGCCGCACGGCAGCAAAAGAAACTGATTTCATATGACGAAGCGGTCGCGGCGCGATTTCCCACGGATTGGTCGAGTGCCGAAATCCAACAACCGAGTTTTACCGGCACCAAGGTGCTGAAAGATTTTCCGTTGGAGAAGATCGTTCCCTTTATCGACTGGTCACCCTTTTTCCAGACCTGGGAACTGCGCGGCAAGTATCCCAAAATCCTCGACGACCCGAACATGGGCGTCGAGGCGCGTAAGTTGTTCGACTCGGCCCAGGAATCCTTGGCGGAATTGATTGCCGGGAAACAACTGCATGCGGCGGGTGTGTATGGTTTTTGGCCGGCCAATTCCGTGGGCGATGACATCGTGCTCTACACCGACGAATCCCGCAGCGAGGAGGTCACGCGGTTCCATACGCTGCGGCAACAATGGGAGCGGAAGGGGCAGGAGCATTATTTTGCGCTGTCTGATTTCATCGCTCCGCTGGAGAGCGGCCGCATCGATTACCTGGGGGCCTTTGCTGTGACGGCTGGTTTGGGAATTGGTCCGATCGTGGCAAAATGTGAAGCGGAACTCGACGACTATCAATCGATCATGACCAAGGCGCTGGCGGATCGCTTGGCGGAGGCGTTTGCCGAGTTGCTGCACCAGCAAGCGCGGCGGGATTGGGGATTTGGAGCTGTCGAGGAACTATCGAGCGACGATTTGATTGCCGAGAAATACCGCGGCATCCGACCCGCGCCGGGTTACCCCGCCTGCCCCGACCATACAGAGAAGCGGATTTTGTTTGATCTGCTCGATGCGGAAGCGCAGACGGGTATCGAACTGACGGAAAACTTCGCCATGCTTCCCGCAGCGGCTGTGTCGGGACTGTACTTCGCGCATCCGCAGGCACGGTATTTCTCCGTCGACCGGATTACCAAAGATCAAGCCGAAGCGTACGCTGCTCGCAAGGGGATGCCGTTGGCGGAAGTTGAGCGTTGGTTGTCGCCGAATTTGGGGTATGAGGCGTAGTCACGGCGCTCTCTGTGCAGGTTGAGCGACTCGGGTCGCTGTGCGCAAATATTGCTTTCGGTACTGGCGTCGTTTAAGCTGGGGGTCTGCGCAGTGGGGCAACAGTCGGGGTGGTTGTTGCATGGGCACTGAACGCTTCGATCACCGTCAATCCGCGCGAAAGGCTGCTTGCAATGATGCGACTCTCAACCACGGGCCTGATCCTCTTGCTGTTGACGGCGGTGCTGCCTGGTACCGGGTTTTCTGCTGGGGAAGAGGCGGCTGTCACCCCCATCTCCAAGGTCACAGTCTATCCGCTGGCCTATGGGATACGGGCGGGTGATGACACTCCGTTTGGCGTATGTCATTCCATACCGATTACGGTCGGGGGAGCTCCTGAGGGCGAAATTCGTATTGGAATTTTTGAAGACAAATTGTCCGGCGCCAGTCCCATGTGGCGTGCGGCAGCCTGGCAGGCTTCACTCACAGCGGCGCAGTTACTCGATTTTAATCCGCAGGCGATGCAAGCCACGTTCACGGTGGAAGGCAAGATCGACGGTCCCAGCGCCGGCGCTTTGTTGACGATTGGTGTGCTTTCGGCCGTCCTGGGTGATCCGCTGCGCGACGATGTGACGATGACCGGCACGATCAATCCCGATGGCATGATCGGTCCGGTGGGTGGGATTCCGTTTAAGATCGAAGGGGCTGCCCGGGCGGGCAAAACGACTGTGTTGATTCCCGCGCACAGTCGGTTGGAACTCGACCCGCGGACCAAAGAGATCGTCGATCTGATCGGGCACGGAGAAAACATCGGGGTGAAGGTCATTCCGGTCAATGACATCTGGACGGCTTACAAGATTTTCACGGGCAAGCCGCTTCCCCGTCCGGAAGCCAAGGAGTTGCCGACGGTCTCGCCGAAGATGAGCAAGCATGTGCTCAAACATATTCCCCGGTGGAACAAGTTGTACAAATCGGCCCGTGAGAAATATGTCTCTTGGCCTGATTTCGGGCATCCCGAGTACGCTAACCAACAGTTGGCTTCGGCGGATAAAATTAACAAACAAATCAATTCGCTGTTGGTCGAAGGACAGTTCGCACCCGCATACTGGGACGCCGCGTGGTCGGCCGCCTTGGCTTGGGTGGCGCATGAAGTTGGACGGTATCATTACTCCAACAACGCCTATGGCCGCGATGCGGCTGTCAAATTGATGTTCCAAGACCAGTGGTTGGAAAAGGAAGTCGACACGACGGCGGCGGCCATCCGTTTTTATCGACCGCTGACGTTCGATCAACTCTCGATCTATATGGAAGCCTGCAACGCGTTTTTCACGGGGCTGTGCTACCGCAGTCTGGCAAATGTCATCCGTGAAAATTTGCCGGACGATCCGGACGTCGCGGGTGTTTGGATCGTGGCGGTTGCCGAACAGCACGTTGTCTGTTGGCTGAACATGAAGCTGGCTCGCGATTATCTCGAACTGGCGGATAGTTATGAAGGAACACCGATTCCCGAAGGCGCGCCGGTGAATGAACTTTCGAAATTCTTTTTGCGAAGTACTGAAGCTGGGTTGTCGATGGTCAACGAGCTTGAGGTGAAGAAGGTCGCCAAAAAATACAAACTCAACAACGACGCAGCCATTGCCGCCTTATCGCTGAGCGACCCGGCATATGCCATGGCCCAGTTGGGCATGAAACAGATCATTCCCAGCCTGCCCAAGTATTTTGGCGAAGGAAAACAACTGGAATACGCGCGATTGGCAGCGGCGATTGGACTGCATACGCGGGCGGCGATGCTGATCGCCAAATACTACTCGCTGGGGGTGGAATTGGACGACAACTACAATTTCGTGCGGCTCAAACGTGAGCGGGCATTGGAAGATTGGTTGGACGACTCGAAAGACCAAGCTCAACGCGCGATTACCGGGCTAGGCGATGCCGGCATCGATCAAACGACTTGCCTGCAGATTTTCTCCATCGCACGCATCTACGAAGGTCGCAGCGCCACCGATCGGATCGAAGCTTTGGGGTATTACTTCACCACCAACGTGCTAGCACAGGTGCTGCAACGGTTAGCTGCCGGCGACCATGTGCCCGAACTCGATGTGCCCCAGCCAGCCCCGCTGCCCGCCCCCCTGCCGGCGCCGATTCCGCCACCCTCTGAGGAATAAACCTCCGCGCAAAGTCTGCCGGTTGTTTGATCAACTGCGTTGGTGCGGACATCGCCTCGGATTTTCGCCTTTTCATCGATTGAGGACACAGCCATGTCGCCTTGGGAACGCTATCAACTGCAACATTCGCGGAGGACGTTTCTGGGTCGGGCCTCGGCCGGGATGGGGACGTTGGCTCTCGGCGCGTTGCTGCAACCGTCGTTGTTCGCTGCCGGCGCGAGCGATGCCGATTCGGTCCCCCAATGGAACGGCGTGGTGCAGCCGCTACATTTTCCGCCCAAATGCAAACGCGTGATTCACCTTTGCATGGCGGGGGGCGCTTCGCATTTGGAGACGTTGGACTTCAAACCCAAGCTGGCGGAGCTGGACGGGCAGCCAATGCCCAAGTCGTTCACCGAAGGCCAACAGATCGCACAACTGCAAGGGCAGCGTGACAAACTGAAATGCCTCGGCCCGACGCACGCCTTTCAAAAATTCGGCGAATCGGGTCAACAGATCAGCAGTATCCTGCCGCACATTGGGTCGATTGCCGATGACATTTGCATCATCAATTCGATGCAGACGGACCAGATCAATCACGATCCCGCGCATACGTTGATGAACACCGGCACCAGCATTCCCGGACGGCCGTCGATGGGATCCTGGCTGCTGTACGGGCTGGGCAGTGACAGTCAGGATTTGCCGGGCTACGTGGTGATGACGTCTGTCGGCGGCGGGCAGTCGCAGCCGATCGCTTCGCGGCAATGGCATAGCGGATTTTTGCCCAGCCAATTTCAAGGAGTCGAGTTTCGCTCCAAAGGGGACCCAGTGCTGTACGTCAACAGCCCCGGCGGCGTCGCCTTAAAGCAGCAGCGTCAAGTCATTGATGCGGTGCAGCAGCTCAATCGTCTGGGCAACGAAAAGTTTCACGATCCGGAAATCGCCACGCGGATCAGCCAATACGAGTTGGCGTTCAAGATGCAAACCTCGGTTCCCGACCTGATGAACATCGCCGGTGAGCCGAAACATATTTTGGAGATGTATGGCACCGAAGGGGGGGACGGTTCGTTTGCGTCGAATTGCCTGTTGGCCCGTCGTTTGGCTGAACGGGGGGTGCGGTTCATTCAACTGTACCATCGTGGCTGGGACCATCACGGCAACATCAAAAACGGAGCAGCGGTCACGGCCAAACTGGTCGACCAAGGCTCAGCGGCGCTGGTCAAAGACCTCAAACAACGCGGCATGCTGGATGATACGCTGATCATCTGGGGTGGCGAATTCGGCCGCACCCCAATGGCGCAAGGCACAGGGCGTGACCACCATATTAAAGCCTTCTCCACGTGGTTGGCCGGCGGCGGCATTCAAGGGGGCATCACCTACGGTGCTAGTGATGAATTGGGTTACGCGGCTGTCGATAAGGTCACGCACGTCAATGACCTACATGCCACGATGCTGGCGCAATTCGGAATCGATCACGAGAAGCTAACGTACCGCTTTCAAGGTCGCGATTTCCGCTTGACCGATGTGCATGGGCATGTTGTTCAGGATATTTTGGCGTAGCGGGCGGTTAGGTTGTTTCATTAAAAAAGGCCGCGCGCAGAGACGCAAAGAAAAAGAGGGTTAACAATTAAACCTCTTTGCGGCTTCGCGTCTTTGTGTGAGGCATTTTTCTTTTCTTTTTGGAAACGAACAGACGCCATGACGAATCAGATATCCAACCGTCGTGAATTGTTGCAGTCGGGGGCGCTGTTGGCGGCGGGGGGATTGTTGGGAGGGGTGGCGCCGGTTCGTGCTGCGGAGGCGGCGCCGGGGTTTGATGTTCCGCCAATTAAAATCACCGCGGTGAAGACCTATTTGTTACGGCACACTTTGCAGCGGGCGTTTGGGGTGTCGGTGTCGGTTCCGTTGGATAAAACGCGTTCGGCGCTGCTTGTGAAAATCGAAACCGATACGGGACTCGTTGGGTGGGGCGAGACCGCTCCGGTGAATGGGACGCAGGGGGCGATTGATGATCAACTCGGTCCGCGGCTGATCGGCAAGAATCCATTGATGCATCGGCAATTGTGGCGCGCGTTGTGGGGTGCGAATTTTGGTGATGCGCTAGCTGTGGGAGCGTTGGACATAGCACTGAATGACCTGCGCGGCAAGGCCTTGAATCTGCCGGTCTCGGCGCTGTTCGGCGGGCGGCTGCGGGATCGTGTTCCGGTGTATGCCTCGGCGATGAATTATGTCGCTGGGCAGGAGCCGGAGACTCAATATCCCCGGGAAGCTGAGGCCCTGGTGAAACAAGGTTTTCGCGCGCTGAAGATGCGGCTGGGTCGGTATTCGGTCGCTCGCGAAGCCCAGGTGGCCGCAGCGGTTCGGCAAGCGGTTGGCGCTGATGTGAAACTGATGGCCGACGGCAATGCGGCTTATACGTTGACGTCGGCACTGCGAATGGGTGAGAAACTCAACGATCTGGGATTCGAATACTTTGAAGAACCGTTGCCGCAATCTCCCAAGTATGCCGGTTATGATGAACTGCGGCAGAAGCTTCCGCTCGCTTTGGCGGCCGGTGAAGCGGTCGACTCGCGCGGCAGCGCCAAGCAATTGATCGACCGCCGCGTGATGGACATCATTCAACCCGATGTCAGCCTGTGCGGGGGGATTGGCGAGGCGTTGTTCATTTCCGAACTGGCCGCGCTCTCGGGAATCCGCACGATTCCACACTGTTGGGGCGGCGCGATTCTGATCGCTGCCACGGTCCACCTGCTGAGCCTCATGCCCGACCCACATTGGGGCTTCCCGACCGACACGCCGATGCTGGAATTGGATCAATCGGAGAACCCTTGGCGAACAGAGATCGTCGCACAGCCGTTGGAACAGCGGGAGGGCTTTGTCGCGGTTCCGACCGGGGCGGGGTTGGGGATTGAGGTGGATGAAGCGGCGGTGGAGCGGTATGCGGTTTGATTCTTTCAGACGAGGATTCGGAGTATGAGATTCATAATCTATTGTTTGATTCCGCCTATATCGCTTGTCGTTTGCATGGGAGCAGGTTGGGCGATTGATTCGATGGGTAACGGCCCATTGATCGCAGGGGTGTCGCTTTATCTTCTGAGCCCGGGATCGTGGAGTGCGGCTTTATTACCGATCTTCTATATCAGCAATGTCGCTTTGAGCGAAAACAGTCGAATCACGCGATGTCGCTTTGTGGTGATCGAGATCGCATTGTGTTTTAGCCTTTGGTCTGCGTGCTACAAAATAGCGGTGCCCGGTTGGCGCTAGTTGTGTAGGTCAGGCCGCCGCCTGACGCTTGGGCCTTGGAGGTCCCACGTGAAATTCGTCAGGAGGGAGCCTGACTTTCGGCGATTTACCGAACGAACGTCGAATACGAGAGGGCATTGTCTCATGCTTTGGACTGAACCAATAAAATCGACTCTAGGAGGGTTTTCCGCAAACTGCCTGGAGCGCGTGGTGTTCGCCACATACAAATCATACATGCCTGACTCCAGGTCGATGTGTAATGACTTCGATTTGCAAGTAATCTATATAGGTGCGCCGGATAAATTCTATATTGTCAGGATGTACATCACGCGCGCCAGCAATATAGAGATAGCAATGCTAAGTTATGGGGCTTTATACTTCGACGACCTGTTTATTGACGATGTGTCGGGTAGGCAGATGGAGGGAGTTAAGTATCACTTTGCAGATGAGGGGGGCAATTTCTCGTTCTACTGCAATGAGGTTGAGGTGAAGTCAATCCATGAATATGAAAATGATTCATTAGGGCGGCAACTCTGGCCGCCTGACGCATCGGCCGGTGGACGTCCCACGTGAATTCGTCAGGCGGGAGCCTGACCTACGGGTTAAGGGAGAATCACGCGTTGAAATTTTGGAACGTTCTAGTGTTCATCGTGGCTATGATTGTCGCGATTGGTGTCGGGCTGATGTTGTATGTTTCTGGATTTGCCGGAGTTGGATTTTCCGGCGGGATTCTTCATTTCGATTTTCACGGAGGCAATACGTCGGGGTCAACCATACTGTACATTGAGCTGCCAGGTTTCGTGTTGTGGGGTGCTTTGGCGATTGTCTGCTTTGGGGTCTGGTGGATAGCGCTCCGATTGTGGAAAAGGTCGCATTAACGCGCCGGCGACTTACGAAACCGTGTTGAACGGCGTCTCACTTACTGTGGAGTAACTAGGAAAGGGTGTCACATGCTGTTTCGAATTCAAGTCGTTGCATGCTGCCTGATGATGACTGCGGGGTGTGGAGCGCAGTCACCCGAAGCCAAGGCGTTGCCGTCGGCGAAACGTGAAGTGAGTACTACTCGTGAAAAAAACGATCAACCCAAAAACGGGGAAGATGGTAAGCCACATGCTGCGGAGGAGGCGGCGGTTTTAAAAAACGGCATGTTATTGGAAGAGGCTTTGGATTTGCTCAATTCTGTAGGAGTAGATCCCACATTGTACGAACCCGCGATCGATGTGAAAGGAGCTGTGGAGTGGAAAATGTTTCTGTTGGGTGTGCGAGGAAATGACGAGTTTTTTCTTTTGGCGACCCGAACCGCTGGAGAAGAAGACTTGCGCATTCACGACATGTATTGGTATATCAACGGAGTTAACGATAGGAGATTAGCTAAGGGAGCCAGAAAACATGTTCATCAGAAGGTCAGTGAAATCTCCCTGAGCGAATTGGTAGACGAGCTATCCATCCAAGTTCCGTAGATCTCCCAGCTGTCCGGCCTACTATCACCGCTCCTTCAAAAAAACGAGACGAGAGAAATGATCCAAGACGTTTTTCCGTATCTCCGCATGCGAAACGCCGGGGCTGCGATCGAGTTTTATACGACGGCCTTTGGTGCGGTCGAGGAATTTCGTCTCATGGATCCGGGCGGACGTATCGGGCATGCGGAGTTGAAGTTTGGGACCTTCACTGTGATGTTGTCCGACGAGTATCCGGAATATGGTATTCAAGGCCCCGAGGCGTTCGGCGGCTGTGGGACCTCGATCCATCTGCATGTGGACGATGTCGATTCCATGACGCAGCGCGCGGTATCCGCCGGCGCTAAGATCGTGATGGAACCGAAGGATCAGTTTTATGGTGAGCGGACATCCAAGATACTCGATCCGTTCGGACACGAATGGCTGCTGGGCTCGCACATAGAGGATGTGTCGCGGGAAGAAATGCAGCGACGCTTTGATGAGTTGATGGCCGAATAACGGCCCGTGTCCCGCGGCCACTAGCTGCTGCGGTTGATCGGCGTGTTGGCCGTCACCCCCTCAGGTGTGAAATCTGACCGACGAGGCTTTCGTCGGACGCGTGGGGTGTGAGACGTTCCCAATGCTTTCCTTAGGCGAGTTTGGCTGGCGCCACCATTCGCCGTGTTTGCTGAAATCTCTCAACCAAATTGCGCGCGTTGAGATTGTGCGTTTCTACGTTCGCAACGAATTCATAGGGAACTCTTCATGGTTGCATCAATTCTTCATCTGGCTTGGATAGGTTGCCCCTGAAAGATGATGGAATGGTGGTTCACGACGTGAATAGTGCGCAGTGAGGGACTTATGAAAAGACATGTGATGGTTGGTCTTGCGCTGGTGGTGTTGGGAGCGATTTCCGGCTGTGGAGAGAGTGGGCCGGATTTATCATCGGTGACCGGAAGCGTGCTCTATCAAGGCAATCCGGCTGCCGGAGCACTGGTGATTTTTAATCCGGTCAGTGGTGAAAAGGGATCTCTCAAACGTCCGAGCGCGCAGGTGGCGGACGACGGCAGCTTCCAATTGTCGACGCTAGGTGCTGCCGATGGTGCGGCGCCTGGGGATTACCTGGTGACCGTGCTCTGGCTGGAAGGAGGCGGGGGTTCAGAAGGTGAACAAGGGTTGGGTGCGTCGCAAAGATCGAAAGCGGGCGGGCCGGATCGACTGGGGGGCCGCTATTCGCGTCCGGAAAGTTCAGGTCTGAAAGCCACGATCGTCGCAGGCGAAAACGTGCTTCCGCCATTTGAATTGAAGTGACGGTGGATTGAAGTGACCGTGGTTCGAGCCACTTATTCCGTTCGCGGGCCGAAGAGATGCCAGTGCGAGAGAGTCGTGGTCGCGTCGCTCTGCTTGCAATTTTCGATTTCGAGCACTGTCTCCGTGCACCGTAGCTGTGCACCGTACAAGAGGTTTGAAAAAACCCACAGTCGCATTCCGCTGATTTAGATCAACAAGTCTGCCCAACAAGCATATCTGGGTTTTGATATCGGTATTAATAACATTCTTTAACTTTGAGGAGGAATTTCGTATGAGAACGCAGCTCGAACGATCCCGCTCGCGGGGTTTCACCTTGATCGAACTGTTGGTGGTGATTGCGATCATTGCGATTTTGATCGCCTTGCTCCTGCCAGCTGTTCAACAAGCCCGCGAAGCAGCCCGCCGCACGCAATGTAAAAACAATCTCAAACAGCTCGCGCTGGCAGCACACAACTACTACGACTCGCACAGTTGCTTTCCGCCTGCCGGCATCCACACGGTCGACATCGACCCCACGTTGGCGTGGCACTCTTTTCATACGTACATCCTGCCGTATATCGAGCAAGGGAATTTGTACGAAACCATCGCGATCGACCAGACGATTTATGCCAATTTGCCCGCTCCGGTTTCACCCCTGGATATCCGTGCCGGTGAGCAGCAGATCAGCACCTTTCGGTGTCCCTCGGAGCCGGGCACTGGCATGGGTGATTATGAAGGACAGATTCCTGGAATTCCCGAAGGAGTCGTTGTCCTGGCTACAACCGACTATGCAGTTCTTGACGGACTGGGGACCGCGTTCGCCGCACTCATTAGCCCGGATACTCCGAGTGGTGAAACCGGGCTGATTCGATTCAACCGTGCGATGCGATTTCGCGATGCGACCGATGGAACAAGCAACACAGCGTTGCTCTGGGAAGATGCCGGACGTATGGATGTGTGGGAGTTGGGCAAGAAGGTGGCGGGAGAGAATTCCAGCGGAGCATGGATGGATATGCAGACAGAATTTTACATCCACGGTTCAAATCTCGATGGTAGCGGTGGTCGCTGCGCCATCAATTGCACCAATGAAGATGAGATCTATTCGTTTCACACGGGGGGAGCTCAGGTTGCCATTGCTGACGGCTCGGTGCATTTCATTTCGTCGAGCGTGGACTTTGGTGTGATCGCGGCTTACGTGAGTGCCGCAGGTGGCGAGATTCCAGGCGCCGCCTTTTAAACGGCACGCGGGCAAGTCCGGTGTTGAGGCCGGACTCGGATCGGCTCCCATCCCAGTGGTTGTACTGCGGATGGGAATCGCGGTCGCAGAACAGGCTTTATTCGATGTTGCCGTCCTTGCTCTGGACAATCGGCAGCAATCGTGAATCCTGCAGGGCCGCTGTTCGATGGCCTAGGCCTGCCAAGTATTCGGGATTCGAGGCGAACGCCATGAAATCGGCCAGCGATCGTTGCTTGACCAGCATGACCAAATCCCATTGTTCATGATCGGGGCCAATGAAAAATGGCCCGCCGGTTCCCATGAACATCAATTCGCCGCCACTGCTTTTCAAAAATGGTTGTGCATGGTCGATGTACTTTTGAAAAGCTGCTTTTCCGGAGATGGCGGCCTCTGGGGCGATCTCCGGATGGGCTGCATAATCCGCGATGTCTTTGAAGCGGAGAAGATTGAGCATCACGACTTCACCGGTCAGACCGCGAGAAAACAGCTGGGCACCGGCTTGTTGTGTTGGTTCTAAAAAGTATTCGTCCATGCCTGCTCCTGGTGATTTTCAAAAGTACGCCGCTTGTGGGACAACGGCATCGATATCAGGTTCGCTATGAGGGGCATGTTGGATAGATCAAGCAGTCACCTGACGCAATACACCGCTGGATGTCCCACTTTGTTTCGTCAGGCGGGAGCCTGATCTACGGGGTTTTTGGTTTTTGTTTGCTATCCGGTTCAAGCAGGGTGGCGATTGTTTGGGTGTAGATGCGGTGGCCGAAGTCGTTGGGGTGGTTGACGCCGTTGCCGGTTTGGTCCCAGTCTTGTTTACGGTTTAAAATCTCGGTCCAGATCGATGTGACATCGGCCAGGGCGATGCCCGGTTTGCAGAGTTGGGCCAGGGCGTCGCGGTAAGCGGGGAATAGTTCTTGCTTCAGAGCGGTCCAATCGCGATTGCCCAGCATCGAGGCGACCAGGATGAATTCGGTTTCGGGGAGTTGTTCACGAATCAGGTCGATCATTTTTTGCGTGTTGGCTTGATACTCCTGAGCGGACCGACCGGAGGAGTCGTTCATGCCGAATGCTAGAATCACCAGGTCCGGTTTGGATTCGATGACCTTGTCGATTTGCGTTAGCCCCCAAGTCGTGGTCGTGCCGCCTACAGCTAGGTTGGTGAGTTCGACGGGTGCACCGAAACGCGATTCTAAGTGGATCTGCAAAAGTTCGGGATAGGCGGGTTGAAAGGGAGGAGCCTTGCCCAGTGCTGAGGAATTCGCCCCGGCGGAGATGCTGTCGCCGATGAGCACGATGGAGAGGGGTTGTTTGTTGGTCAATTTGCCGACAGTTCGCGGCAGCGCCTGCGCGTCGAATTTGGGGAGGGGGGACTTCCATTGATCCGCTGCGTGTTCGTAGGTGATGCAGGTTTGCATGTCGGCATATTCCAGCACGGCGCCGAAAAAGATCTCGCCGTTACCGTCGCGATGCGTTAAGCGAAATCGTTGCGAGCCGGTCGGGCGGCGCAGGTCTTGGGGAGTTCGCGAGGCGATTCTTGAACCGGCCGGTAAAACGATCTCGCGCGAACCAGGTTTCCAGGTGTAGTCCCGTCCTTCTTCATAGGTCATGTCGCCGGCGGAGTTCTGGACGGAGACGACTTTGGTTACGGGGAACAGCAGACTGGCTTTGGCGCCGCCGGTCTGCGGATCTTTGATGAATAAGACCGATTCCCCTTCGACGCGGTCTCCCTGCCAGAAGGGCCGCAGGAGTTCGGGGGCGTATGTCCAGGAACCCGGTTTCGGCTCCTCGGCATAGACGACGGCTTGCATGGCCAGTAGCAGCATGATGACTGGGCGAATACGGCGCAGGTCTGTCGACGTGGGGAGAAAGCGTTGGGGAAGCATGATGTGCGTCTTCTAGGAGCGGAATTCGAAAGGGTTTTCGGTACGTTCGTCAATGTACGCGACGGTTCAGCGGATGACAACGCCTTTGGCCCTGCGGACCAGAGTGCTTGACTTGCTGTGAAACGGACGATCAATGGCTTACACTTTTTTAAGCAACCTTTGACGATTCCCCGAACTGAATTCACTGAGGTAAATCAGCGACATCATGCCGTTTTGGAAATATCAATCGCGGGCCATTCTGGCCGCGCTCGTGGCGACCGTTTTTAGTGGCACTTTGTTTGCAGCAGAAGAAGCACCGCTGTTGCGGAATACCGAAGCGGGTTCGCCGCCGTCGGCCGAAGAGACGGTGGAGCGGATTCAGGTTCCGGACGGGTTTCAGGTCACGCTGTTTGCGAGTGAACCGGACGTCCAACAGCCGATCGGCATGACGACCGATGAACGGGGCCGATTGTGGGTTGCCGAAAACTATACCTATGCGGAGCACCCGCTGGGATTCGACAAGACGCAGCATGATCGCATTGTGATTCTGGAAGATACTAATGACGACGGTCAATTTGATGTTCGCAAGGTCTTTATCGATGACCTTCAAAAACTGACTAGTGTGGAAGTCGGCATGGGGGGCGTCTGGGTGTTGTGCGCGCCGCAATTGCTGTTTATTCCCGACCGAAATCACGACGACGTTCCCGACGGACCACCGGAAGTTGTGCTGGATGGGTGGGATGAAGGTTCGGTCCGGCACAATATTGTCAACGGATTGCGCTGGGGGCCGGATGGTTGGTTGTATGGGCGACATGGGATTCTGGCGACGTCGTTTGTCGGTCCACCCGGTGCTTCGGCGTCTCAACGCCGCAAATTGAATTGCTGCATCTGGCGGTATCATCCTACGCGCAAGGTGTTTGAGGTGGTTGCTGACGGCACGACGAATTCCTGGGGATTCGATTTCGACGAACATGGCGAGATGTTTTTCATCAATACGGTGATCGGCCATCTGTGGCATCTTGTGCCCGGCGCGCATTACCGCCGCATGTATGGAGCCGATTTCAATCCGTACGTTTACGAACTCATCGAGCAATGCGCGGATCATTTCCATTGGGACACGGGGGAAGTGTGGCATCAGATCCGCAAAGGGGTCAGCGATACCACGTTGGCCGCCGGCGGAGGACATGCGCATAGCGGGCTGATGATCTATCAGGGGGACAATTGGCCCGAGCGTTATCGCGGGACGATGTTGACGCTCAACTTTCACGGTCGGCGGATGAACAACGATCGTTTAGAGCGTGACCAAGCCGGCTATGTGGGAAAACATGCGGAGGATTTGTTCATTGTCGACAACCCTTGGTTTCGGGGACTCGATTTGATCACGGGGCCGGATGGGGGTGTCTTTATCGCCGACTGGTCCGATAGCGGCGAATGCCACGACAACGATGGAATTCACCGCACATCAGGTCGGATCTACAAGATGACCTATGGGCAGCCGCGGTCGCTTGTTGGATTGGATCTGGCCAAACTGAGCGACTTAGAACTTGTCGCACTGCAGTCTCACGAGAATGCATGGTATGCCCGCCAATCGCGACGGCTGTTGCAGGAGCGTGCTGCTTTGGGACAGGAGATGCCGCAGGTACGTAAGGCGTTGTTGAAAATGTTCGCTGACGATACCGACGTAACACACCAACTGCGAGCGATGTGGTGCCTGTATGCGGTCGGCGCGACCAATGAGGAGTGGCTCCGCTCACAACTCGATGATGACAACGAGCATGTCCGCGTGTGGGCCTTACGTTTGTTGGCGGATGAGGGCATGTTTAGCGCACCGACGATTGTGAAAATGCGCGAACTGGCTCAAGCCGATCCGTCGGGCTTGGTGCGGTTGTATTTGGCCTCTACGTTACAGCGGCTGCCGTTGGAAAGTCGTTGGGACATCGCGGACGCATTGGCGCAACATGCGGCGGATGCCCAAGACCGGGCCTTGCCGTTGATGATTTGGTATGGAATCGAACCGGCGATTCCCACCGATCCGGGTCGATCAATCGCCTTGGCGGAACGGAGTAAGATTGGGTTGTTGCGACGGTTGATTGCTCGTCGACTGACCAGCGATTTGGAATCGCAGCCCGTAGCGGTCGACCAATTGCTGCAGCTCATTGGGGCAGGGAACGATGCCGAGTTTCAATTGGATATTTTACAGGGCATGAATGGCGCCTTGCGCGGTTGGCGAAAAGCACCGCAGCCGAAGACCTGGCCCCGTGCGGCGGAGATTGTGTTTTCGTCCGCTCCGGAGAAGGTGCAAGAACAAGCCCGGCAATTGGGGGTGGTGTTTGGGGATGGCCAAGCGATTTCGGAGTTGCGCGACATTGTGACGGATACCGATGCCGATGCGGAGACGCGGCGGAACGCCTTGCGGTTTTTGGTCGATGACCGTTCCCCCGAGGCGTTGGCGTTGCTGAAACATGTGTTGGGCGATTTGGTGTTGATGAATGAAGTCCTCCGCGGCTTTGCGGCGTTCGATGATCCTCAAATCCCGCAACTGATTTTACAGCGGTATGCCCGACTCGAACCCAGTGCGCGGGAAGTGGCCATCGCGACACTTGCTTCGCGTCCTGCTTCCGCAAGTGCGTTACTGAAAGCAATTGCGGATGGAAAGATTGAAGCCTCGGCAATTTCCGCATTTCATGCACGGCAGATTCGCAGCTTTAAAGATCCGGCGCTGAATGAAGAGCTCACCAAACAGTGGGGCGCTTTGCGTGATACCTCCGAAGAGAAGGTGAAACGCATTGCGGAATTGAATGCGGCGCTCGCTCCTGAAAAGCTACAAGCCGGCCATGCGGGTAAGGGGCGCGTGCTGTTTGAGAAAACGTGCAGCAACTGTCACGTGCTCTATGGTGCGGGAGGACGCGTCGGTCCGGACCTGACCGGTTCCAACCGGCAGAATTTGAATTACCTGTTGGAAAACATTGTCGATCCCAGTGCTTCGGTAGGGCAGGAATTTCAAGCGTCGGCGATTGTGCTGAATGACGGCCGCGTCGTGACCGGTGTTGTCATGGCGCAATCGGACCGCACTTTAGAGGTGCAAACGGAAAAGGAACGCTTAGTGATCGATCGATCGGATGTGGAAGAGGTTGTGAATCAAAAGATGTCTCTCATGCCGGATGGTTTGCTGAAGCAACTCAAAGCCGAAGAGATCCGCGATTTATTCGCTTACCTCACCAGTCGATCTCAGGTCCCGCTGCCGTCGAAACCGTGATGGCCTTTGGGCATTGCAGGCGGCCACCACGTTGAATTCGCTGGTCGGTGCTTCTCCTGTCGGGTAGAATGACAGGAGAGGGCAATGACTTTCATGAACACTCCAAGGTGACTGATTTGATGGTGCGTGCAATCCGATTTTGCGGATGTCTGATCTTGTTCGTGGGCGCTGCGGTTTTCTATGGAATAGAACTGCAAGCCGAGGAGCCGAGCAAACCGACCGGCGCTAAACAGGATTCCACGGAGAAAGTCTCGTTTCGCCGTGAGATACTGCCGTTGCTCTCCGAGCGATGTTTTCTTTGTCATGGACCGGATGAAGGGACGCGCGAGGCGGAGTTGCGGTTGGATCTTGCGGAAGAAGCGACGCGGGATCGCGATGGGACTTTTGTGATCAAACCGGGAGACCCCGCCGCCAGTGAAATATTGGCCCGTCTGACGGCTGACGATGAAGCCTTGATCATGCCTCCGTCCGATTCGGGGCATGAGCCGTTGTCGAAATCACAAATCGAAAAAGTCCGCCGTTGGATTGCCGAAGGGGCCCAGTGGTCGCGGCATTGGGCCTTTGTTCCGCCGGAGCGGTCGGATGTTCCCACGGTAAAAAATTCCGCTTGGGTGCGCAATCCCATCGATGCATTCGTACTGCAGCGGTTGGAACAAGAACAGCTTGCTCCGACTGCCGAAGCCAAACGGGTGACATTGTTGCGGCGGTTGAGTCTGGATTTGATCGGGCTGCCGCCGACTGTCGATGAGATCGACGCGTTCTTAACAGACGAATCGCCGGCTGCGTATGAGCGGCAAGTCGAACGGTTGTTGGCCTCGCCGCACTATGGAGAGCGTTGGGGGCGGATCTGGTTGGATGCGGCGCGTTATGCCGATTCGGATGGATTCGAAAAAGACAAACCGCGCGAGGTGTGGTTCTATCGCGATTGGGTTATCAAAGCATTGAACCGTGATTTGCCTTACGACCAATTCATCATCGAGCAAATCGCAGGCGACCTGCTGCCGAACGCTACGCAAGATCAGATTGTGGCGACCGGTTTTCTGCGCAATTCGATGCTGAATGAAGAAGGGGGGATTGACCCCGAAGAATTTCGCATGCAAGCGATGTTCGACCGCATGGATACGGTTGGCAAATCTGTGTTGGGTCTGACGGTGCAGTGCGCGCAATGTCACAGCCACAAATATGATCCGTTTACCCATCACGATTACTACAACATGTTCGCGTTTTTGAACAACTGTCATGAAGCCCAACCGACGGTCTATACAGTTGCTCAACAACAGAAACGGGACGACATCTTTCGCCGGATTAACGAGATCGAAGAGCAACTCCGCGCGACTACTTCGGATTGGCGAGAGCGGATGGCGGCTTGGGAAGAACAGGTTCGGGGTGATCAACCACAGTGGACGATGCTGCCGATCGAGAACGCCGGCAACAATTCGCAGCGGTACTTACAGCAGCAGGATGGCTCGTTATTGGCGCAAGGTTATGCTCCGACGCGCTCGACGGGTCAGTTTTCGGTGACCACTGATCTCCCGAGCATCCGCTCGTTTCGATTGGAAGTGCTCAACGATCCGAACCTGCCGGCTGGTGGTCCTGGTCGCGCGATGAACGGGTTGCTGGCGCTGTCGGAATTCAAAGCTCAGGCGGTCAGCATCGATGATCCACAGCAGAAAACCGACATCAAATTTACGCGGGCGACTGCGGATTTCAGCAATGATCACCGGCAGCTTGGTCCGCCATATACCGATGGGAAAGATCCCAAGGCGGGTATTACTGGTCCTGTGGAATACGCGATCGATGGCGATCAGAAAACCGCCTGGGGAATCGATGCCGGGCCGGGACGCAGAAATCAGCCGCGCAAAGCGGTCTTCGTTGCCGAAAAAGACGTTGCTTTTCCGGGAGGGACCAAACTGGTCTTCAACTTGGCACAAAGTCATGGCGGTTCGAATAGCAACGACAATCAAACATTGAACCTGGGGCGGTTTCGTATTTCAGCAACCGATGTGGAAGCAGTCGCAGACCCACTCCCGGCTGCAGTGCGAGAAATTCTTGAGGTGCCGATGGAAGACCGCACCGAATCGCAAATGCGTACGGTGTTTCGTTATTGGCGGACTACGGTCGCTGACTGGAGCGCTGAGAACGAGCAGATCGAAACTCTCTGGAGCGAGCATCCCGAAGGGACGACGCAATTTGTGCTGCGGGAACGTGATACCGAACGTCCCACACATCTGTTGGACCGCGGCGATTTTCTCAAACCGAAAGATATCGCCGATCCAGCTGTGCCGGAATTTCTTAATCCGCTCTCCCAAGGCAAGCCGGTCAATCGACTGGCCTTTGCAAAATGGCTGGTGGATCCGCAGTCTCCCACGACGGCGCGCTCGATTGTGAATCGGGTCTGGCAAGCGTATTTCGGGACCGGTATTGTGGATACCCCCGAAGATTTGGGATCGACCGGGAGTCCGCCGTCGCATCCTGAGCTGTTGGATTGGTTGTCGGTGGAACTGGTGGAGCAGGGGTGGAGCCTGAAACATCTGCACCGTCAGATTGTGCTTTCCAATACCTATCGACAAGATTCTTCGGTCACAGCGGAACTACTGGCCCGCGATCCGGCGAATCGCCTGCTGGCTCGTGGCCCGCGTTTTCGTGTCGATGCTGAAGTCGTCCGCGATATTTTTCTTGCGGCAAGTGGACTGCTAGAAAAGAAAGTGGGTGGCCCGAGCGTCTTTCCGCCGGCGCCGGAATTTCTCTTTCGTCGTCCGGCCAGCTATGGCGATAAGACTTGGAATGTGGAAACCGGCCCGCAACGTTATCGCCGCGCGCTTTACACCTTTCGCTTTCGTTCCATTCCCTATCCCGCTTTACAAGCCTTCGACGCACCGAGCGGCGAGATCGCGACCGTGCGACGACCGCGATCCAATTCGCCACTTCAGGCACTCACAACGCTCAACGAACCGCTGTTTTTCGAATGTGCGGAAGGGTTGGCGCAACAAACGATTGCACACGGTGGCGAATCGGACCAGGACCGATTGGATTACGCGTTTCGCAGTTGCGTTTCCCGCAAACCAACACCGGAGGAATCCGCCACGCTGCTTGAATTTCTCGATGAGCAAACTCAGCGACTCCAGGACGGGTCACTCGATCCGAAACAGATTCTGGGGAATCAGCAGGGGGACACTTCCGAGCTGCCGGAAATTGTTGAACAGATTCAATTGGCTGCCTGGACAGTCGTGAGTCGCGTGCTGCTCAACCTTGACGAAACCATCACGAAAGAATGAATGATCCGATGCCCTCTTCATTAAATTCTGACAATCTGAACCAACGCCTGACTTCCCGTCGCTGGTTTTTACAGGAGTGTGGGATCGGACTGGGTGCCGTTGCGCTGGGGCAACTGCTGGATCAAAAGGCCGTTGCAGCCGATGCGCTCGCGCCCAAGCAGCCACATTTTCCAGGGCGGGCGAAGAACGTCATTCAATTGTTCATGGGGGGTGGCCCCAGTCATTTGGAGCTGTTTGATCATAAACCGGCGCTCGCCAAGTTCGATGGGCAACTTCCCCCGGCCGATCTGATTAAAGATTACCGCGCGGCCTTTATTAGCCCCAATTCCAAACTGTTAGGCCCCAAGTTTAAGTTTTCAAAACATGGGGAATGTGGGGCGGAACTCTCTGAACTGTTGCCGAATATGGCAGAGGTTGTGGATGAGATTGCCATCGTCAAATCGATGGTGACCGACGCGTTCAATCATGCGCCGGCGCAGATTATTATGAGCACCGGTTCGCAACAATTTGGCAAACCGAGCCTCGGAGCCTGGACGACGTATGGACTGGGATGTGAATCGCGCGACTTGCCGGCGTTTGTGGTTCTCAGCTCGGGAAATAAAGGTCCCAGCGGCGGGAACGCCAATTGGGGCAGCGGGTTTCTGCCGACCGTTTATCAAGGCGTATCGTTTCGCAGCACGGGTGAGCCAGTCTTGTATCTCTCCAACCCCGCCGGTGTCGATCAGCAACTGCAACGGGACTCGTTGGATGTCATCACGCAGCTCAACGAACGGAAACAACAAGAAGTCGGTGATCCGGAAATCGCCACGCGGATCAATTCCTTCGAGATGGCCTATCGCATGCAATCCAGTGCTCCGGAGTTGATGGACATGAGCAGCGAGCCGCAGCACATTCTGGAGATGTACGGTGCGGAACCGGGCGTGCCGTCATTTGCGATGAACTGTTTACTGGCGCGGCGGATGATTGAACGGGGCGTACGGTTTGTGGAAATGTTTCACGAATCATGGGACCAACACGGTGGATTGGTCAAAGGTCTCAAGCAAAACTGCGCCGACACCGAACAAGCCTCCGCCGCCCTGGTCAAAGATCTCAAACAACGCGGATTGTTGGATGAGACGTTGGTGATTTGGGGAGGCGAATTCGGACGCACGCCGATGGTTCAAGGCAGTACCGACGGCCGGGACCACCATCCCAATGCCTTTTCGATGTGGCTCGCCGGCGGCGGCGTCAAGGGGGGCGTGACGTTAGGGGCCAGCGACGATTTCGGCTTTAATGTGATTGAAGACCGCGTCCACGTTCACGATTTACACCGCACGATCCTGCATCTGCTGGGCTTCGATGGGAATCAGCTCACGTTTCCCTATCAGGGACTTGATCAACGCTTGGTCGGCGTCGAACCGACGCGTATCGTTAAAGAACTGTTGGCCTAATTGCGTGCCTGTCGGTGATTCGAGCATTTCTCTGTTGAAGTTGGGTTTTCGCTATTGGGGGCCGACTGCATTCTGGCCCATCCGTGCGCATGCGGAATGTTCCTGTTGTGTTCGGGAATGGAATCTCTGTATATTTCGGCTCGTCTGAAATATTCCTGTGAACGATTCGTCGTCCCCTACCCTAGGAACAAAATATGCCTCGTCGTTGCCGCCGTTCCATGTTTGCTGTTATTGCCGCTTCATCAGCATTTGTTGTGATGCTGGCCGCTCCCGTTGCCGATGCGTGCACGCGTGCGCTCTATTTTGGCAAGCAAGCCCAAACCGTGACCGGTCGCACCATGGACTGGAGTGAAGATATGCATTCCAACATGTGGATCTTTCCACGTGGATTGGATCGCGAGAGCGGACTGGAGCGAGGGGGGCTGAAATGGACCAGCAAGTATGGGAGCGTCGTGACTTCGGTCTACGAAGGCGCTTCGGCCGACGGGATGAATGAGAAAGGGCTTGTGGCCAACTTGCTGTACCTTGCCGAATCGGAGTACACCGACCCGGGTGACAAACGGCCCGCACTGGTCATTTCGTCCTGGGCTCAATATGTACTTGATAGCTTTGCCACTGTTGAGGAGGCAGTCGCTGACGCCCGCAAAGAAGCCTATCGCATGGTCACCGTCACTCTTCCCAACGGCAAAAAAGGGAATGTGCACCTCGCGATCTCCGATCGATCCGGCGACTCAGCGATTTTCGAATACCTGGACGGCAAACTGGTGATTCATCACGGCAAGCAGTATCAAGTCATGACCAACTCACCCTCCTACGATCAGCAACTGGCGCTGAACGCCTATTGGAAAGAAATCGGCGGAACCGTGATGCTCCCCGGGACCAACCGGGCTGCCGACCGTTTTGCGCGGGCGTCCTTCTACATTAACGCCTGCAAACAGTCCGCCAATCCTCGCGAGGCGGTAGCCAGTGTCTTTAGTGTGATGAACAATTGCAGTGTGCCGCTGGGGATTACCACGCCGAATCAACCCAACATCTCATCGACATTGTGGCGCACCGTGGCGGACCAGAAAAATCGGGTCTATTACTACCAAAGTACAATCAGCCCCAGCTTGCTGTGGGTGGATTTGGCCGATATCAACTTCGAATATGGGTCGGGCACCCGCAAGCTGTTGATGGATGGGAACCCGAACCTCGGCGGCAACCAAACGGCCAACTTCAAAGAGGCTGAGCCGTTTAAGTTCCTCGCACCGTAGGGACGTGCCCTGATTGTTGCGTTGTCGTTCGACTGGGTTTGTAGTCGTGAATTCGCTGGTTTGCTTTGAGCGATCGGTTGAAAACGGGTGCCACTGGCGGCTTGTCCGCCAGTGCAAACCGTGTGACCGGCTAATAGACTGCCGAGCAAGCCAGCTGTGGCACCCGACCTCTTGGATGTGGTTTGGTTTTACAGCGCGCTCTGTGTCCGACCGATTGCCGGTCTGCCATACCTGGGGCCAAATCGTGAAGCCGGTTCGTTGCTCTAGCGTCCTTACCAGTTGGACGCGCACGTCGGGCGTGGTTATTCTCAGCGAGTCCCTGTGTGAACTCCAAGGAGAACAACCATGCATTCTGTTTGCCTGTTGATTGCCGCTCTGAGCATCGGCTTGGAGCGGCCCGATGTTGAATATCAGGTGTTTCAGTTTCCAGCGAATCAGATTCCGCGGATTGATGGCGACGCCGACGATTGGTCGATCGTTCCCGAGTCGTACACGATTGGTACGAAAGAACTGCGGGAGACGGTGATTGGCCTGGGCGACAAGCACGATCCGGACAATCTTGATGTGCAGGTCAATGTTGGCTGGGTGAAAGGGCTGAATCGGCTCTACTTTCTGTATGAAGCCCAGGACAATTATTGGGACTTTGCCCGAGGGGATTTGCACAACGATATATTCGAGATCGTCGTCGACGGTGATTTGTCGGGCGGACCGTTGATTCGTCAGATGCATCCCAATCCCAAGCTCCGCGACAAATTGGACACGCATTTTCAGTTTCACGGTGTGCATGCGCAAAATTACCACATCTTCACGCCCGCCGAGGGGAAGGACTGGGCCATGGTTTGGGGCGCGCAGCCCTGGATCAAGGACTTGCCCTACGCCAACGCAGCTTGCAAGTACAACTTCAAGCATGGCGAGAGCGGGAAACTTGTGCTGGAATTTTTCGTAACGCCCTTTGACTACGCTCCCCCGAACCCCGCCCGGTCCGTGCCGTCGAAACTTGTGGAAGATAAAAAAATTGGCCTCTCTTGGGCGGTGCTGGATTACGACGACGAACAGGCCGAGCGCTATTCCGGTTTTTGGAACCTGTCGCACAAGACGACCATGTACGGGAATGCTTCGGACTTGGTCGCGTTTCGATTGATGCCGTTAGAAAAGCGATTTCGCAAGCCGGTCGAAGCGGATTGGTCATTTCAGGTGATCAACCGCGTGAATCGAGATGTGGCCTTTCGCGATCGTTCGTATGGCGACATCACATCATGGCGGTGGGAGTTTGGTGACGGGACCTCCTCGACCGAGCGCCACCCAACCCACCATTACAAAAAGCCGGGCGAATTCATCGTGACGCTGCACGTTGAGGGGCCGAAAGGCAAGGCGAAGCTCGCAAAAATCTGGGACGTGACGCTGCCGTAGCAGGCGCGAATTGAGTGCGAGTCATCACAATACCGCGCTGCAATTGCCTTTCCGCGTCCCGGGAGGGCGAAGCTCCTGCTGAGCCGCATCGGGCAATTAGCGTGGTAAAAGGTGTAGCTTTCCATAGATGAGGCAAAGCCGAAGGGTTCAGCGCGGCTCGACAGGAGTCTCGTCCTCCCTGTTTTGAGATGGCACCCCGCACTGCGCTACAAAGAGTTTATGTGTTGGGAGAAGTGTAATTGAAATAATTGGTACAGGCTGAACTTTCGTCAGGATATGTCTCGAAAACCTGCGGGAATGTTTCTATTGGCCGTCGCAACGAACCACGATCCACCGACTAAGTAAACGCTACCCTGCAAATGCGTGGGCTGTTTATTTGCGAATTCTTTGTCAAGGACGACAAAATGTTGCGAGTCGTGCGACCATCTCGTTCCACAGTTGCCGTTGGTTGTGGTCTGTTCCTTCTGCTTGCGCTCACTGCGACCCAGGAGGCATCCGCGCAAGGTTTTGGGCCGCGCATCGGTATTCATGGGCAGACGCGGCAGAATGGTGTCGATGACAATTATTCCGACCTGCGCGCCTTCATTCCATTTGGCGACGAAGAACGGTTGTTCTTCTTTGACACGCGACTCTTAGCCGACGAAAACTCCGATCTCGGCTACAATCTCGGGGGAGGTCTGCGCGGCTACCTCGAAGGCGCCGATGCTGTCTGGGGACTCAACGTCTTCACCGACCAGCGTCAGACTCCTTATGCAACTTACCGCCAGATGGGCTTTGGCTGGGAGTTGTTTTTTGATGAGCTGCAATTTCGCAACAACTTTTACATGCCCATCAGTCACGATCGTACGGTCCTCTCGACGTATTCGACCGGGATCGTTGGTGGTGGGTCACCGATGTTGCGGTTCCAGGATTACTTTTTGCTGTACGGCGGCACGTACGGGCAAGAGTCTGAGATCGAGCAATCGTTGCGTGGCTTCGACTTCGAGGTCGGGGGACCCTTAACGGACGACCGGATCAATTGGGGTGTGCTCAGCGGGTATGTCGGCGGCTACTACTACGATAACCCGAGCCTGCAAGACGCGCCCGGCATCACCGGACGGTTGAACGCCAATTTCTCCAACAGCATCGACGTGAACCTAGGGATTCAACACGACCGCTTTTTCAAAACGCAGGTCGTGTTCGGCATGACGATCTATTCCGATTTGTTCAAACGAGATCGGCCCATGTATCGCGATGTGGTTCGCGATCGTATGGATGATCCAGTTTATCGGAAATCGGTGATTACCGTCGCGCGGGGGACGATCGACGCAGGTCCCATCGATTTAGAAGAGCGTCTGAAAAACCCCGATGGGACCGACTTGCGGATTGTGCACGTCAACAGCGCCGCGGCGGATGGCGGAGACGGTACGTATGAGGAACCGCTCAATGATGTGAGTGGCGTGGAGCCGGTTTCGAAAGTCAACGACATTGTTTACTTGTACTCCGATAGCACTTTTGACGGCCAAGGGACGTTGCGACTGCGGGATCGCCAACGTTTGTTGGGCGAAGGTGGGGGCGCGGTTTATGAAATCGATACGTTGCAATTGGGCTTTGTGACGCTGCCGGCGGGCAATGGTTCGGGCGGAGCGATTCCGATCTTCCAGAATTCGATGGGACCCTCGGTCGCGTTGGCCAGCAACACGTGGGCGACGAACTTTACGATCAACGATCCGCAGTCTGGGGCGGCCATCATTGGAAACCATGCCGCAAACGCGTTGGTCGATAACGTAACGATCACTACAACAGGGGACAGCGTCGAAGGGATTTATCTGACCGGTAACTCATCGGTGACGGCGGGCGAGAATACGAACATCACCTCCTTGGGAGCCAGAGCCTATGGGGCTTACGTGCAAGATTCGTCTTCGTTGATCTTCAATAGCAGCAACAATATCAAGACGGCTGGACTGGAAGCCTATGGTGTGTATGCGGTCGATTCATCGTCGGTGACGATTGGTAATAAAAGTAACATTGAAACTTTGGGCGCCGAAGTTCACGGTATTTTTGCGGATGACAATTCCTGGGTGACCCTCGACGGTGGCAGCACGGTTTCCACCGCGGGGCTTGATGCGCACGGTATCTATGCCGAAAACTCCTCCCGGGTGTCCGTCGATGGCCAAAGTCGGATCTCAACCCTGGGAGTGTTTGCACACGGTATCGAAACGGTAGGGTCCTCGACAGCTACAGTCGACAACGCCAGCCGGATCACCACCTACGGCGGCTTTACGCACGGTGTCCGTGCAGCAGACTCGTCTAAGGTGACCATCGACAACGGTAGCGAAATCATCACCAAAGGGGGCGAAGCCTACGGGATCCTGGCCGAGGATTCCTCCAAGGTGGTGGTCGACCATGAGAGTACGATCGAAACAGCAGGGGCTGATTCACAGGGGGTTTATGCGGACAACTCCTCAACGGTCCGCATCGACAACGGCAGTCGCGTGACGACCGCTGGAATCTTGTCAGACGGTCTCCAGGCGATGGCTTCCTCCCAAGTAATTGTCGACAACAATAGTCGCATCAACACATTGGGAGCCGATGCTGTGGGCATCTGGTTGGATGATTCCTCGAAGGCCACTGTTGATAACGGTAGCGAGATCAACACATTGGGTCTCGATGCCTACGGTGTTTATGCAACCGACTCGTCGGAGTTGATCGTTGATAACGACAGCCAAATCAACACGGCTGGCATCGGGGCGTATGGTGTCTTTTTGGAAGATGGCTCGTCGGCCAAAATCGATCACATGAGTGTTGTCACCACCACGGGCGTGAGTGCTTACGGCGTGATCGCGGAAGATACGTCCTCGGTGACGGTCGACAATGACAGCCGTGTCATTACCCGTGGACTGAGCGCGCACGGTATCTATGCGGACAATTCTTCGGAGATCAAGATCGATAATGGGAGTCGAGTGACCACCAATGCCGGATTGGCTGACGGTATCCATGCGGTGAGTTCCTCCACACTCCTTGTGGACAATAATAGTCGTATCAAGTCCAAGGGAGTCGATTCGCTCGGTATCTTCCTGGATGACTCGTCGGGTGCCGTGATCGACAACGATAGTGAAGTGACGACCGTGGGACTACGGGGACTCGGCATTTTTGGGGACGACACGTCTTGGGCGATTGTTGACAACGGTAGTTTGGTCACCACCGCGGGGATTGATGCTCATGGTGTTGTGATGACGGATACCTCGGCGTTGACCGTCGACAATAGCAGTCGGGTGGAGACCGGCGGCGGGGGAGCGTTTGGCGTCTATTTGCAAGATTCCTCAACCGCCATCATCGACCGCATGAGCCGAATCAACACGTTGGGAGCCGCCGCTTATGGCGTCGTTGCTGAAAACTCTTCGGAATTGACGGTTGACCGCAGCAGTCGCGTGAACACGGCTGGGCTGGGTTCGCACGGCATTATTGCCGCCGACACTTCGGTGGTGACAGTTGACCGCAGCAGTCGCATTAATACGTTGGGGATTGGTTCTTATGGAATCAGCGCGATCGACAACACAACAGTCACCGTGGACAATGCCAGTGAAATTAACACGTTGGGATTAGATGCAGTGGGCATTTTTGCAGAGGATTCCTCGTGGGTCTTGGTTGATAATAACAGTATCATCACGACCTTGGGGATCGACGCGCATGGCCTCTATGGAATTGAAGGTTCGACGTTGATCGTCGACAATGAAAGCCGCGTGAATACCTCTGGCGGCGGTGCCTTTGGTGTCTTTTTACAGAACACCTCGACCGGCACAATTGACAATGAGAGTCGTGTCACCACTAATGGGGCGATTGCCTACGGCGTCGTCGCCGATGACACGTCCGAAGTCACAATCGACAATGGAAGTCGAATCACAACAAACGGGTTGGATTCACATGGTGTCGTTGCTAACGATACCTCGGTGGTACTCGTCGACAACGGAAGTGAGGTTAACACTCTCGGGGGCGGTGCCTATGGCATCGGTGCCTTCGACGACTCCACGGTCACGGTCGACCGTGCGAGCGAAATCAACACCGAAGGAGTGAGCGCCTATGGAGCCGTAGCGGCAAGCGGATCGACGTTGACGATCGATAACCTCAGCTCTGTCACCACCGACGGGTTAACTGCACATGGCGTTTTCGGATACAACACCGCTTGGGTGACGATCGACAACGGCAGTGTGATTACGACCAACGGAATCTCCGCACGTGGTGTTTCGGCGTCGGACGGCTCTACGCTGGTTGTTGACAATGCGAGCAGCATTACGACAAATGCCGACTCGGCATTGGGTGTCTATTTGAACGGGACAGCCGCGGGGACGATCGACACATTGAGCAGCGTGACGACGCACGGTGTGTTCGCCACCGGCATCGCGGCAGGAGGTTCGTCGACGTTGACGATCGACAACGCCAGTCTTATTACGACCACCGCCGCCGACGCAGTGGGGATCTTTACCGAGGACAGCGCCTGGGTGATGGTGGACAATGGCAGTCGTGTCACCACCAGTGGACTCCGCGCTCACGGTATTTATAGCGAGGATGACTCGACGCCCTTTGTTGATAACGGAAGTCAGATCTTGACCCATGGTGTATCCGCAACGGGCATCGAGATCGTGGATTCCTCCGAATTGACCGTTGGCAATGCAAGCACGATTACGACCAATGGGATTTCTTCGATTGGAATTTACGCACAGGAATCCACAACGGCGACGGTGGACGGATCGACCATTACGTCTTTACTGTCCAACGAGATCTATGCGGAACGCATACTTGCCGGGGGCGGCAGCCTGACTTTGCAGGTCACCAACAACGTGCTTGATGGAGGAAGTGGAACGGTATCGCTATTCCAAGCTCTGGGTGGATCGATCATCGTGGATGGTTTCGCCGACAAGGCCAGTTTCGCCGCATCCAACGGTATACCGACCGGCAATGTCACCGACATCGGCAACATTGTATTTGTTCCCTAACGGTGTCGGTATTCAGGCCCTCCGGCGCAGTGCCGGGGGTATTTACTTCTGCTGCGGCGTTCCCGGGATGTGGCGGGGGTGGGGATCGCCGGGTGGGGTGGCGCGTGTTAGGAATTCAAACAAGTCGGCCATTTCCTGTGGCTTGAGTTGAGACTCCAGGTTCTCTGGCATCATCGAGAGTTTGCTCACGATGCGTTCCTCAATCTGGTCGCGGGGGATGGTCTCCAGTTTGCCGCCTTGTACTTTGAGAACAATCCGCTGCGCGTTGTCCTCTACCACGAGACCTGTCACGACACGCCCTTTGGTCGTCACAATGATCGTGGCCCGATAGGCGGCGCCGATCACCAAACTGGGGTCAAACACATTAGAGAGTAACTGCTCATAAGAAGCCCGACCGTTGACGGTGATGTCCGGGCCCAGGTCGGCCCCTTTGCCGTGAATCGTGTGACATTGGCCGCACAATTTGTGAAACACTTGCTGCCCGGCAGCAGCGTCGCCGGGTGTTTTGCGGAGAAATGTTCGCATTTGGGCCAGTACCTTTTCGCGATTGGGATCACGCTTGGTCCGCACCGTGCCCCAGACCGACCGCACCGATTTGACCAAATCCTTATCTTTGCTGGCAAGCAGCTTGCGGACTTGGTTGACGTTGATTGCGTTGGCTGGGATTTTCTTTTCGTCGATAGCGGTGAGCAGCTTTTTGCTCCAGTGACCACGGTCGGTGAGTCGTTCAATCGCATCGGGTTGCAGATCCGGTTCTAAGCCGGGATACGCTGCCAGAATCACGTCCGCCACGCCGGGATCTTGCATTTGCCCCAATGTGGCGATGATCGCAGCGCGAAACTTTTGCGCATGCTGTTCGGGATCGGTCAAGATTCCCTGTACAGTCGGCAGGATTGTCTTGTCGTTTTGCGAGGCAAGGACCTCCAACGCGCGGATACGTTCCGGCGTGGGTTGTTCGGCCGATTCAAAGAGTTGGCGGCAAATATCCAGCGATGCCTTATCACCCCAGGACGCAGCCAAAATGACGGTATCAGCCTGCGGCGGCATTGCGTCGCCAGTGAGCAACGATTGCACCTGGGGTTCCAATATCGTGCGGAGTCGCGACAAGCGGTCGCCGGCCAATTCCCCGGTTTGAATCCGCTTGGCCAGCACAATCAAAGAATCATTGGGCGCGGCTTGGTCGCCGTCGGCAGCGATCAGGGTGCTATAGATCTGTGCCGCCGATTCCGGGCCTCCTTGTTCGACGGCCAGCAGGCGATCCAATAGCCGCGGCAACAAGGCCATGATGTTTCGATCTTGCTGGAAATCACGCTGCGTCAGCAACTCAATAAATTGCTGCGGATGTTCATCCAATCGGGGATGCAGGTTTTGCCAAACGATGTGTGGAATCAGTTGATCGTTGTCGCAATGCGATAGCACGTCCAACAGTACCGGCATCGTGTCGAGGTCGTCGATCTTCGGGGCGGCGATGGCCACTTGGAGTTGGACATCGGGTGAGTCGTCGCTGGCCAGTGCTGCGATCCGTTGGTCGATTTCGTCCGACACGTCGCCATAGTTTCCAGCAGCACGCACGCCCCATGCGCAGAAGGTGGCATCATCGTGATCCAACAGCCGGCGGTGGAATGGTTCTTCCAACGCCCCAGTGCCAATCAAGGCCCACAACGCGTGCAAACGGGTTTTTCGGGGTGCGTCGTTGTTGAGGCAAAGCTCCTGCAGCTTGCGGTTGGTGGTTGCGTCGTTTCGTTCCGCCAATAGTCGTTGCGCTACGCCACGAAAATAATCATTCGGTCCGCTTAACCGCTCGATCAACTCATCTCCCGATTCGCTTGCCATGTCAAACGACTCGGCACGCGGGGTGTTGTTGTAACGAATGCGATATAATCTGCCTTTCAGGCGATCGACGCCCGGCGTGTCGCGGCGCGCGTCCTGATAGCAATGGTAGCGATCGTACCAGTCGAGGACATACAGGCAGCCGTCAGGCCCAGTTTTTTGTGCCACCGGCATGAACCAGACATCGTTGGCCGTGAGGAAATCGGGGCGCGGCGTGGCGAAATAGGTCGAGCCCTTCCGCTCCAGCACATCGACATTGAGACATCCGCCATGGATATTGCCCATGTACAAACGGTTGCGGTACTCCGGGGGATAGGCGTCGCTGTCGAAATAGTGAATCCCGCAGTAGGCCGCTTTTTGATGCTTGTGTTTGACAATCGATTGCAGTTTCCAAGTGAAGGGCGGATAAGGGCCTCCTTGGCGATGGTAGTAACCGGTCTCGGTCAGATGCCACAGGTGGTCGATCACACACGCGCTGATGAATGCGCTGCCTTCTTCATCCCAGGTAACGCCCCAGGGGTTGCTGGTCCCTTCGCAAAACAGTTCGAATTCGCGCGTCCGCGGATTGATGCGAAACAACGCACAGGTGAAGTCGAATTCCTTGCCGTTTTGCCGCACATGACAGTGATTGAAGACGCCATTCAGGCCGTACAAATAACCGTCGGGGCCCCAAGTGAGTGAGTTGGGCAATTCGTGCGTGTCGTCGCGACCAAAGCCGGTGACGACGACCTCTGTCGTATCGGCTTTCAAGTCGCCGTCGGTATCGCGGAGGAATAGAATATCGGGCGCATTCGCCACCCAAACGCCGCCGTATCCCACCGCAATGCCCGAGGGAATGTTCAGCCCGTCGGCAAAGACCGTTGTTTTGTCGACGCGGCCGTCGCCATCGGTATCCTCTAAGACTTTGATGCGGTCGCGGCCCTTGCCGGGGGATGACCGTGGGTATTCCACGCTTTCGGTGATCCAAATCCGGCCCCGCTCGTCGAACGTCATCGCCACAGGGTTGATGATATCCGGTTCGGACGCCACCAGTTCGACCGTGAAGCCCTCGGGAACCGTCATCTTGGCAATCGCCTCTTGCGGCGAGAGCGGTGGCCCGGGGGGCTTGTCCTGGCGACGCGGAATGATCGGCGGCGCAGCCACAAGGGGAATTGCCAGTTGAGTGAGCGCGACCAAAAACAGCAGTATCAACCTCACCGCGAGCATACGTTCACCTCAAAGATGTCTCATATTGTCTGTGTTGTCGTTTTTCAGTCGTCACGAATTGCTGAGGACCTCACTTGGTCACACTCTGCTATTCAGCCTGTTCGCGAACCGCACTCAATCCGCCGGCCAACGCTTTTTGGTAGATCCACAGGTCGCCGCCAAACGCGATCATTTGAAAGCCTTGTTTGATCAGTGCGGTGGCGTTGTCCACACCCTCAGCCATGAAGCCGCCGATCTTGCCATGTTTGTGGGCGGCTTCGAGAACCCGGCTCACGGCGGATTTGAATTGGGGGTGATCGAATTGCGCGGGAATTCCCAGTGAATTGGAAAGGTCGAAATGGCCGATCCACAAAACGTCGATGCCCGGTACGGCAGCGATCGCATCGGCATTCTCAACACCCGCCGCCGTTTCGATTTGCGCAATCAGTTGTTGTTGCGAATTGGCGCTGTTCATTTTTTCAACAATATCACCACCTTGGTAGTCGTCGTGGGCGACGCCAAATGCAGCTCCGCGACGACCGGCGGGGGGATACTTCGAGCTGCGGACAATCAATTCCGCCTGTTCGGCCGTTTCCACCATCGGCACCATGACTCCCATCGCGCCCATATCAAAGATCCGTGCGATGAAGTGATATTCCGTGACCGGTACGCGGACAATCGGGACTGTTCCGTCAGGTGTCGTCGCCATCAACATGCGGATTGACTCGACGCTCCAACCGGTGTGCTCCATATCAAAGACAATAAATTCCGCCCCGGCAGCGGCAGCAATGCGAGCGATTCCGGTTGAGTTGAATTCAAAGACAAACGTGCCGAGCGAATAGTCGCCGGTGGCTAATTTCCGTTTCACAGGGTTCTCTTGCATGATCTTCCCTTCATTCGGAACTCGCAGTCCCGATCTGTGTGAGTGATTGGCACGATGTGTTTTTGCCACCGGAGCGATGGCGAGGAGACGTTGCCATCGAGGAAAAAAATCTCGCTCAGAAATGTCATCTACGAATCTGGTGGCACAGGTCGCAATCCTCGATAATACCATCTAAATTATTGATCAAACACCGATGGATCACAAGCAGCAACTGCTGTGGGTCTCTTGGACTTTCCTGCTCGGTTACTCTTAGAGGTTACAGAAATGAACAAATGTGGAGCCTTGGTTCTTGCGACCATCCTAGTTTTCCTGGCTGTCACGGTGCCTGCTTCAGCGGCAGATGCCACCGGGCGTCCACGGGTGATAGTGACGACAGACGGTGAAGTGGACGATCGCTGCTCGATGAACCGCTTCTTGTTGTACGCCAATGATTGGGATATCCGCGGGTTAATTCATTCCAGTTCGAAACATCACTGGAAAGGCAATGCGCAAGACCCCGGCCACAGGTGGAATGACGTCTCTTGGTTGGACAAGCAACTCGCCGCTTATGAAGCAGTTTATCCCCAGCTCAAACAACACGCACCGGGCTATCCCACGGCTGATGAGCTACGGAGCCAAGTGTTTGTGGGCAATATCGAACTCGAAGGGGATATGCGCGAAGCGACACCGGGATCGAATCGTATTGTCGAAGTCCTGCTGGAAAAGGACCCCTCGCCCGTATGGCTGCAGGCCTGGGGAGGTGCCAATACAATTGCCCGCGCGCTGAAGACGATTGAAGAAAAGTATCCCAACCGCGTCGAAGAGGTTTCAGCCAAGGCCAAAATCTTCTTGATCACACATCAAGACAACACGTATGACACGTACATCCGCAAACAATGGCCGAACGTGGAAGTCTTGCTCAGCAATTACCCTTCCTTCGGCGCCATTGCCTATGGCTGGGGCAAACTTCTGCCGAAGGACGAAAAAAAATATTTCGGACGCGTTTGGATGCGAGAAAACCTTTTAAAAAAACATGGCCCATTGTTGGATCTGTACGAACACAAGGAACTCCGCTTTCGCTCCGAAGGAGATTCCCCCGCATTTTTGCATGTGATCAACACCGGTCTGCGTAGTGATGAGCATCCCACGTATGGCGGTTGGGGCGGCCGCTTCTATCAAGCCAAGCCGCATTTGTGGAGGTCCGTGGATGGCAAGCAACCGGGACCGCATTCGATCAGTCGTTGGGCAATCGATTTTCAAAACGATTGGGCTGCGCGGGCCGATTGGTGTGTGAAAGACTACGAACAAGCCAACCATCATCCGGTTGTCACCCTTCGGAACGAGCAGGATATCACAGCCTCACCGGGAGCGAACATCGTGCTCGAGGCAGAAGCCAGCGACCCCGATGGGAACACGCTGCAGTACCAGTGGTGGCCGTATCAGGAAGCGGGCACGTATCCGGAGTCGCTGACGATTGAAAATGCCGAGGCGCCGCGCGCGACGTTTCGCGTACCCGACGATGCCCAACCGGGGCAAACCATGCACCTGGTTTGCACGGTGAGCGACAACGGCACTCCGCCCTTGAAGAAGCATCGACGCGTGATTGTGACCTGCGGACCAGAATGAGGTGACATCCGCGGGATGTTGCGCCTTATGGGCTCACCGGTGTGGAGATCCGTGCCTTCCAGGCGGGGTAAACATCCGTTTTCAAATGCACCGGCCAATTGCCGTACCAGCCATAGCCAACGCGGCGTTCGAGTTTGACGTCGGCCAGGCGATAGACTTTGATGCCGTCGCGATTACAGAAAAAGGGCCGGTTGGTTTCGATTTCGTAGAAACGGGTCCAAATCGGTGGTGCTTGTGGGTCCTGGACTTCGATCCGATCGATCTTGGCGGTAAAGCCTTCAAAACGGACCGGCGTGATCGGAACGGTCTTGATTCGTAGCCCTTCGATTTTGGATGCTTCAAACCAAGCCATTGCACTCTCGACAGCTTCGATGACTTCCGGGGACGGGTGGGGCAATTCCATCAAAAACCGGACCACGCCTGTGCTTTCTTGGGGCGTGATCGATGGGAGTTCGTAAGTTCGTGCGCGGACGGGTGCGAATGTGACATGGTCGTGCTGCTGACACCAGGCAGTTTTACGGCCATTGACTTCAATCTGGCATTTCAAGGTCGCGTCGATTGCCTGTTCCAGCGAGCGGTCCAACCGAGCGCGCAGTGGGAGGTCTAGCCATGCAAAGTCCGCGCTGCCGTTGCGGATTTTTAGCAGCAACCTCATCACTCCCACCATCACGTCGTCATTGAAGGTGATGGCATCGACATCCTTGCCCCGCCACCCGCCGGTCGGCCGTTGTTCTCGGAGAAGATAGTCCAAACCCTTCACCGCTGCCTCGCGATAGCGCGGCAGTCCGGTGGCTTGATAGACCCGGGCTAGGTACTCGATTTGTGGGTACGTGTTGCGGTTGTCAAACGTACTGCGGCCGAGAGAGCCTTTGCGGATTTTGCGGATTTCCTCAACATCGATCTCGGCCAGCCAATCCAAGTTAGCGGGCCATCCGCCATCGGCGTTTTGATATCGCAACAGGTTTTCCGCGATATGCACGATTTGCTCGGGGCGATACCGTTGGTCATTCCGGCCACGACCATCCTTCATTTGCCAGTGGTGAATGCTGTCTCTGAACAGGGACAAATCGATCGGCTCGTAGGTCCCCTGAAGAGCCTGTTGCAGTTTGGTGTCGGCTTCGTCAGCCCGGCAGGCGACATGGTTCATGACCGTACCGACCACGCAGACTGCGAGTACAATCGCACTCTGTCGATACCCTTTGAAATCAGGCCACATGCCTCGTCTCCTTCGTTTTTTGCGTCAATCTTGTGGGCAATCGTCCGGTTTCAGAAATTTCCTGGGCGCGTTGTCCGGTAGGGATCGCACGCTGCGACCGCAAGCGGTCGGTTTGGGGATTTTGAGAGTCACGCCAGAATATCTGTGTTTGATCGGTGTTCAATCTGTGGCTAAAAAAATGGCCATCTTTGGTTGAGGATCCGCTGTATTGCAATCTTAGTCGGTTCGTGAAAGGCTCACTATGCCTGCGGAAAAATCGTCGAGGAACCCATGACGCTCTTTCCAGGCTTTGAGGCGGGTGGTTAAGATACTGTCGGTGTCCGGGCTTGCCGGAACTGCCGAAGGAATGCGACCCGGACGTCCGATTTCCATCAAAACAGACGAGAACAACATGCGCACCAGCCATCGAATTCTCGCCGCGATTTTTATTGGCGGCGGATTACTCTTTGCCACGATTTACGCGAGACAACAACCGATGCCTGAATCAAACAAACCGGAACCGACCCCTCAAACCGATGCCGTCGAACCGGCGGGTCCCGCTGCGACGGAAGTTGCGACTTTCGGCGCCGGCTGTTTTTGGTGTACCGAAGGGGTGTTTCTGCAATTGAAGGGGGTCCAGTCGGTGGTCTCCGGCTACACGGGCGGTCAGGTGCCCAATCCGACCTACGAGCAAATCTGCACCGGCAGAACTGGACATGCGGAGGTGGTGCAGATAACGTTCGACCCGTCCGTGGTCACGTTTGCCGATTTGCTAAAAGTCTTTTGGCAAACCCACGACCCGACAACGCTGAACCGTCAAGGCAACGATACCGGCACGCAATATCGTTCGGCAATTTTCTATCACAGCCCAGAGCAACAACAACAGGCGGAAGCGTACAAAAAACAGCTCGATGAATCGGGGGCATTTGCAAACCCGATCGTCACCGAAATCGTGGCTGCTCAGGAGTTTTTCCCGGCCGAGGATTATCATCAAAACTACTATGATCTCAACGAGCAACAGCCGTACTGCCAATTCGTAATCCGACCGAAGATCGAAAAACTCAAGAAAGAGTTTCAGGACAAATTGAAAACCAATTAGCAACAGGTTCCCTGTGGGGGATATCCAGGCTGCGGTCAATTCTGTTCCCTGTGGCCGATGCCCCCTGCACGATTCGTCCCGACATTCCCAACCTCGACCCGCTCTGATTTTTCTACCGTGCTGACTAGGAATGACTCAACGTTATGCAGAACCTCCGAACGATTTTCGCCGTCGCTTCGCTTCTATGGATTCCCACTGTCGCGATGGCGGATTCGGCCATCAAACCGTCTCCGCAATTACCCGCGACGATGCCGTGGGACTTGGAAGCGCTCAGTCAGCCGCCTAGCTTTGAATGGGTTGATGAGCAGAGTCCCGTGCGGTCGTTGTTTTATGCCGGTGAACCGTACGGCGGCCAACCGACGCGGGTCTTCGCTTCTTACGCCACACCCGGCACGCTGGCGGGCGATTCGTCGCTCGACAAAAACCTGCCCGCTGTGGTGTTGCTGCACGGTGGGGGTGGAACGGCGTTCAAAGAATGGGCGGAACTGTGGGCCAAGCGGGGTTATGCCGCGATCGCAATGGACTTAGCCGGGCATCGGCCGGTTGAAGGAAAAAATCCGCACGATGGTCGCAATCGCACACGTCTGGATGATGGCGGACCGAATCAAGGGGATGAAGAAAAGTTCGGCAGCATCGACAAGCCGGCCAAGGAGCAATGGCCTTACCATGCGGTTGCCAACGCGATCCGCGCGCATTCGTTGATTCGCAGCTTTTCCGGCGTTGATCCCCAGCGCACAGCTGTCACGGGAATCAGTTGGGGCGGATACCTGACCTGCATTGTGTCAGGCGTCGACAACCGCTTCAAAGCTGCTGTCCCCGTCTATGGCTGCGGATTTCTACAAGAGAACAGTGCCTGGGTCCCGCGTATGGCAAAGATGGAACCGAAGCAACGCGAGCGTTGGGTGCAACTCTGGGATCCTTCAAAATACTTGCCGGCCGTCTCGATGCCGATCCTGTTCGTCAACGGCACCAATGACTTCGCCTATCCGCTGGATAGCTACATGAAGAGTTTCGACGTCGTCCCCAGCCCCAAGCAATTGCGCGTCACCGTGAACATGCCGCACGGCCATCCCCCCGGTTGGGCTCCGCAGGAAATTGGTCTGTTTGTGGATCAGCACCTGCGCGGCGCCGATCCGCTCCCGAAGCTCGACATGCTGATGGTCAAAGACGGCCAAGCATCGCTCCGCTGGCAAGGCCCCAAAAAGATTACCAAGGCAGAGCTGCATTACACGACCGACACCGTGGAAATCAACAAGCGGAAGTGGAAATCGATTCCCGCGAAGATTGAAGGGCAACAGGTCGTGGCCACAGCTCCTCCGGAAAACGCGACGGTTTGGTTTTTCACAGTGCAGGATGAGCGCGGCGCCGTCGTCAGCAGTCGCGTGACTTTTTCGGGTGAGAGCCCGTAGGTTTGGTGTAATTGGCATGAGCAACAAATACGACGATGCGATGAAACGGCTAGAGGCGGGTTTTCTATTGAGGTCGTCGCGTCGAAGCAAAAAACGCGGCACTTGTCAAAGATACGATAGTGCTCTTCCGTTAACAGAACACGACTTGCTGCAATTAGAAACTATCCTTCCTGATCCGATTCCAGACGGTTATCGGCATTTCCTGCAATTTTATGGCGATGCCTGTTGGCGATCGAGGCAATGGAAATGCCTGCTCATTGATGAGCCGGACATCACCTTGAACGTGTCTTATTTTTTTGGAATTCGCGAGAATAGCTGTTATCCATTACGGCCTGAATATGAAAACAATGTTGTTCAGCACGATATGCTGCCACGGCTATTGCCAATTGCCCAGGGCGACGGAGGGACGTACTGTATTTCTTTGAGCGGTGATGACCGAGGACAAGTATTTAGTTGGCATACCGACGACGTCGGTCAAGAGGTGCTGGATGGTGAAACTGTCGTGATTTCAGACGGGACGTGTTTTGTAGCGTATTCGTTTGATGAATTCCTGCACCAGATTTACCTTATAGATTGACGCTACAACCCGTGCGGCTCGGATATGAGTATGAGTACGACGCCCAGGGTAATCGCACCGTCATTCATGAGAACGTCATGCAGATCGGCTCGCCCGTTTACTACGATCACGCTCAATGCGACTGAAGTTGCCAATTCTCCCGCAAAATCAGCAAAATCGCATCGGAAGAATGTGGCGGATTCGCCTTTATGGCTCGATCATTTCCCGGCAGGTTCGTATCATTGGAGTGTGGCTTTGGTCCCGAAGGGTAGTCGGGGTCTGCCCAGCAAATTCGGGTGCTGCCGGGATGACAGCCTGCTCCCGCAACCGGCAGCAGCAGTGATTAGCGATTCAAAAAGAGCGAAACACGTTCACGGGATACTCAATAGACCTTGATGGCCAGTAGGCAAGGGGAATGACGATGGGGACGGCTAAGTTGGTTCTGGACGGTCAGGAATACGAGCTTCCAGTGATTACGGGATCCGAGGGGGAGCGCGCGGTCGACATCACCAGTCTCAGGTCCGAAGCCGATATCATCACGCTGGATTCCGGGTATGGAAACACCGGTTCCTGTGAAAGCGCGATCACGTTCATTAACGGCGAAGAGGGAATTTTACGGTATCGCGGCTATCCCATCGAGCAGCTTGCCGAATCCGCCACCTTCCCCGAAATCAGCTACCTGCTGATCTACGGCGAGCTTCCCAACCAAGAACAATTGTCGAATTTCCGTCAACAATTGACCTTTCACAGCATGATCCACGAAGACATGAAAAAGTTCTTCGAGGGTTTTCGGCCGTCTGCGCACCCGATGGCGATTCTCTCAGCCATGGTCGCATCGATGTCGACCTATTACCCGGAACTTGACGAAGATGACGACATGAATGTCATTCGTCTGCTCGCCAAAGCCAAAACCATTGCCGCCTACGCCTATAAAAAATCGATCGGCCAACCGTTTATCTATCCCCGGGATGATTTGTCTTACTGCGCCAACTTTCTGCACATGATGTTTGCCATGCCGACGACGACCTACGATGTCCCGCCGGAATTGGCCAACGCCCTGAACATGCTGTTGATTCTGCATGCGGATCACGAACAGAATTGCAGTACCTCGACGGTGCGGATGGTCGCCAGCAGCCAGGCCAACTTTTTCGCCTCGATTTCCGCCGGCATCGGCGCCTTATCGGGACCGCTACATGGCGGGGCGAATCAAAAGGTGTTGGAAATGTTGGAGATGATTCAGCAAGATGGCGGCGACTATATGAAGTATGTCAATCTCGCCAAGGACAAGGACGATGAGTTTCGTCTGATGGGCTTTGGCCATCGTGTTTATAAGAACTTTGATCCCCGCGCGACGTTCCTCCGCAAGGCGGCCGACGATGTGATCAAAACGATGGGTATCAACGATCCGCTGCTGAATATTGCCAAGGGCCTGGAAGAGGTCGCTCTCAGTGACGAATATTTCATTGAGCGTAAGTTGTATCCCAACGTCGATTTCTACAGTGGCATTTTGTACCGCGCCATGGGAATCCCCCCGGCAATGTTCACAGTGATGTTTGCCCTGGGGCGTTTGCCGGGTTGGATTGCGCATTGGAAAGAACTGCGGCAAGATCCCGGCAGCCGCATCAATCGGCCGCGGCAAGTCTACACGGGACCCAACGAGCGCACCTACGTGCCGATGGACCAACGCTAACGGTCTGTGATCAAACCCATGGGACAGCCTTTTTGTCTGCAGCAAACTGGACTGGGGAGTTTCACCAAGCGATCGATCCTGCGCGAATTTTCCGGCAATAAAGGACAGACATGAAACTGAGAATCTTCGGCATCAATGAACGATCGATGTTGGAGTCGCTACCGAAAACCAAACTGTCGGCTGAATGGGTCGACGATGAGACACATCGTTGGATCGATATCGAAGATGCCACGGCCGACGAACTGAAAGAAGTCTTCGCGCCTTACAAGCTACCCGCATCCATTCTCACAGCTTGCCTCGCCTCGGAACGGACGGCGCGGTTTATTTCGCGGCGCGATGCATTTTATCTTGAAGTGCCGACACATCTCGGCTGGGACGTGTACCCCAAACCGTACGTTTCCATCCTGTACTTGCCGACAACCGTGATCAGTATCCATCGCGACGTCGTGCATTCCATCGAGGACGTGATCGATGACTTAAACGAGGAGGTGCAGTTGTTCGAACGAAGTGCATCGGCATTGCTGTATCATTTATTGACCTCCATCGGCAAGAAAAACTTGGATGCCGCTCTCGATGTCCGTTCAGAGGCCGAAGAACTGGCGATGGAACTCGACCGCGACCCTGAGCGGATCGATCCTCAGCAGATTGCCGAGATGCGGAGAAAGATCAGCCACCATGCGACAGTGCACGACGACCATACGTATTGCGCCGGCGTCTTGCGAACCGTGGAGTCGAAATCGTTACAATTCACCGGGACATCGAGACTATTCAGCGAACAATTGCATCTAGCAGAAATGTCCGGCCAAATGATCGCGGGCGCTCAATCTCGCGTCGCAGACTTGCAGGGCACCTACGACGCGACCGTTCAGCAAAAAGTAGAAAACCGCTTGCGGATGTTGACGCTGCTTTCGGCAATCTTCCTGCCATTGACGCTCATTTCGGGCATTTACGGCATGAATTTTACCGACTTGCCCGGCATGGGGATCCCGACCGGATATCTGATTGTCATCGGCATCATGCTGGCCACCGTGTTCGGAATGGGACTGTATCTGAAGCGCAATGGTTGGTTTGATTAACGGTCGCGCACAGAGGTAACACAGAGTTCCAGCGTAACTTTCAAAAATCCCAAACCGACCGCTTGCGGTCGCATTGTGCGCCCCCCACCGGACAACTTGTCGATGTAAATTCGGATAGGAAACAAATGGTTCCTAGTTGGAGGATGATCTGCCAATGCTAGTCAATCCGCAATGATCACCCCAAAACCTCCAGCACAGCAGCGCCCATTTGTTCCGTCGACAGACTATTGCCGCCAGCGGCGATGTCGGCCGTGCGGTGGCCGGCGTCTAGGACTGCTTCGACGGCTGCGTCGATTACGGCGGCTTCTTCCGTCAAACCCAGCGAATGGTGTAGTGCCATCGCGGCAGCCAAAATTGTGGCGAGCGGATTGGCGATGCCTTTGCCGGCGATGTCCGGTGCGGAGCCGTGAATCGGTTCGTACAACCCCGGTCCTGATTCGCCCAACGACGCCGATGGCAACATGCCCAACGAACCGGGCAGCATACTTCCTTCGTCGGTGAGAATGTCGCCAAACATATTGCCGGTGACGACCACATCAAAATCACGCGGCCGCGAAATGAGGTGCATGGCCATCGCATCGACCAACACGACGTCGTATTCGATGTCGGGAAATTCGTCAGCCATCACCTGCGCCGCCACGCGGCGCCACAGTCGTGAGACTTCCAGCACGTTGGCTTTGTCGACCGACGTCACGCGGCCGCTGCGCAGTTGGGCCGCTTTGGCGGCGAGCCGCACGATGCGGGCGACCTCTTCGGTGTTGTAGACCATCATGCTATAAGCTTCTTCGCCGCTGGCATGCGGCTTGACTCCCGAGTCGCCGAAATAAATGCCGCCGGTCAATTCGCGCAGGAAGAGAATATCGGTCCCTTCAATGATCTCGCGCTTCAGCGGCGAAGCATCGATGAGTTGTTTGTATGGTTTGATCGGTCGCAGATTGGCGAACAGTTTGAGTTCTTTGCGGAGCGACAACAGCCCCGCTTCGGGACGGGTTTTGGCGTTGGGGTCGTCCCACTTTGGACCGCCGACGGCCCCCAAAAGAATCGCATCGGCGTTGCGGCAAGCGGCGAGTGTTTCGTCGGGCAGCGGCGTGCCGTGGCTGTCGATGGCGTTTCCGCCCATGGGGCAACTGGTGAATTGAAACGAGTGCCCAAACCGTTTGGCGACGGCTTCTAAAACCAGTTGTCCTTGTTCGATGATCTCCGGTCCAATTCCATCGCCCGGCAACAACACAATATTTGCATCCACAGCCATTCAACCTTTCGCAAGCAATAATTTACATCACAACGTCTCATGAATCCCCCAATGTAACGCTGAGGAGGACGAAACGCCAGAATGCGGGCGTTGGGGTTGAAAGCGGGACCCACAGGTCCGGCTACGCGGATCGTTTTTGGGACGTTCTGTTGGCAGCGGGTTTCAACCAATGCGGGCCGGTGAGTTCGGCGGCGGTTTGGGCTTGGTCCAGGCGCAGGCTGTGTGGGAAGGTGTCGGCGCGGTCTTCAACCCGTTCGATATTCGCGCCGAGTTGCCGCAACTTCAGTTCCAGCCGCTCATAGCCACGATCCAAATGATAAATGCGGCGGATGGCTGAATCTCCCTGGGCGGACAGACCGGCGATGACCAGTGCCGCACTGGCGCGTAGGTCAGAGGCCATGACGGCGGCGCCGCTGAGTTGACCGGCGCCGCTAATGATGGCCGACGGACCTTCGCGGCGAATCACCGCGCCCATGCGGGCCAATTCGGCGGCATGCATGAAACGATCGGGAAAGACCTTGTCTGTGATCACGCTGATGCCCGGTGCGCAGGCGAGCAGCGACATCAGTTGCGCTTGCACATCGGTCGGGATGCCAGGGTAGGGCAGGGCGATGCAATCCGCAGCGTGCAGCTCTCCATCGGTTGTGATACGGAGACGGTTTTCGCCCACGTTGGCAATCTGCACACCGATTTCTGAAAGCTTTTCGAGCACCGCCGTTAAATGTTCGGAGCGTACGTTTCTCAGCTCGACATCACCGTTAGTTACGGCGGCGGCAATCATCAACGTGGCGGCTTCGATCCGGTCGGGAACGATGCGGTGTGTTGTGCCGGTCAGTTCCTCGACGCCATCGATTTCTAAAAACGGCGTTCCCAGCCCGGAGATACGGGCGCCCATATTGTTGAGATAATTCCCTAAGTCGACGACCTCCGGTTCGCACGCGGCTGATTCGATTGTTGTTTTTCCGCGGGCTAAGGCAGCGGCGACCATGATGTTGCAGGTACCGGTGACGGTGCTTCCAAATGGTCCGCCCAGATAAATCCGTGCGCCGCGCAGTCGATCGGCTTCAGCGATGACGTAACCCCGCTCAACTCGAATATCGGCGCCCAAAGCGGCAAGGCCTTTGAGATGCAGATCGATGGGACGGTCGCCGATGTTGCACCCCCCGGGCAGCGAGATGCATGCGCGGCCGCGGCGAGCCAACAAAGGTCCCAAAACGCAGACACTGGCCCGCATGGTGCGGACGAGTTCATAGTCGGCGGCATGGGGCTGGGCATCGACGACTTCGAGTCGCAAGTCACCACTCGCATCGCGATCGACCTGCATACCCAGCTCGGTGAGCAATTTGCACAGCGTGCGAACGTCGACCAGATCGGGGACATCTTGGAGCACCGACGGCCCGTTAGCGGCCAATGCAGCCGCCATGATCGGCAAGGCTGCGTTCTTAGCGCCGTTGACCGTGACGGTTCCCGCCAGCGGCGTTCCACCGCGTATCACAAACATGTCCATCCCTGGACCTCCTCGACCTATCTGGTCAAGACTTGTATTTGTATCTTCAAAGCCGCTCTGCAACCGCGACGCGCGGGCGATGGGCTAAATCGTTGACGATCCGTGCCTCACGATAATCGCCGCTGGCGGCAATCAATTCAGGCAGAACGTTACCTTGTTCGGCGCCGATTTCCAACAGCAAAAACCCGCCTGATTTAAGACGTTGGCCGGCTTCGGCAAGAATCCGGCGGATCACATCCAATCCATCCGCTCCTCCTGCTAGCGCCAAATGGGGTTCGTGATCACGGACATCGGCATCGAGCTGGGCCAATTCGGCATCCGCAATATAGGGCGGATTACTGATCACAAAATCGAATTGTGCCGCCGAATCCAGCGGTGCGAAGAGATCCCCTTCGCGAAAATCGATGCGTTCAGCAACATTGTGCGCGGTTGCGTTCTTGACGGCGATGTTCAACGCGGCGGGGCTAATATCGACGGCCACAATTTTGGCGGCGGGTAAATTCGCCGCAGTGGCGACGGCAATGCAGCCCGAGCCGGTTCCCAGTTCGAGGATCTGCGTCTCTGGCCGGCCGGCCGCTAATGTCAGCAATTCCAGCACCAACGTCTCGGTATCGGGCCGCGGAATCAACACGTCGGACGAAACATGAAAATCGAGTCCGTAGAATTCGCGGTGTCCGACCAAATAGGCGACCGGTTCCGCCTGAGCGCGGCGGGTGACAAGTGCCCGCATGCTGGCGCGGACTTCGTCGTCAAGAACCTCGTCGTAATGCGTGTACAGCTGGATTCGTGGACAGCCGCGGGCGTGGGCTAACAGGATTTCGGCGTCCAGCCGCGGCGTGTCGCTGCCATGTTTCTTCAGATGCCCGGTGGTCCAGTCGATCACGCGACCGACGGTCCACGGCTGGTCGGTCCCGGTCGTCGTTCGTGCGTCTGAACTCACAGGTTAGTCATCCGATTATCACGGCCGGAAAGCGAAGCCGAAATGTGGGGCGGGTTGCCTGGGGGGCGATTACTTGCCGTTCTCTTCGCTGCCGAGGCTTTGCAAACGTTCTTGGCGGTCGAAGGCCATCAAATTCTCAATCAATTCATCCATGTTGCCGAGCATGATTTGATCCAGCTTGTACAACGTCAGATTGATGCGGTGATCCGAGAGGCGGTTTTGCGGAAAGTTGTACGTCCGAATCCGTTGGCTGCGATCGCCGGAGCCAATCAGCGTGCGGCGCTGTTCGGCCCGTTCCGTTTGCGCCTGTTGTTGTTTCATTTCCAACAACCGACTTCGCAAAACCCGCATCGCTTTGGAACGGTTTTTATGTTGGCTTTTTTCGTCCTGGCAACTGACGACCGTATTGGTGGGCAGGTGAGTGATGCGTACGGCGCTGGCGGTCTTGTTGACCTTTTGCCCGCCCGGACCGCTGGCAAAATAAGTATCGACCCGCAATTCGTCGTTGCTGATCTCTAGCTCGACTTCATCGGCTTCAGGCAGCACCGCGACGGTGGCGGCGCTGGTATGAATGCGGCCTTGTGTTTCCGTATCGGGAACCCGCTGCACGCGATGCCCGCCGCTTTCGAATTGCAGTTGCATGAAGGCGCCTTCGCCTGTCACCGAAAAGGTGATGGCTTTGATGCCCCCGACTTCCGATTCACTGCGGTCGAGCTCTTCCACCTTCCAGCGGCGATTTTCGGCCAAGCGTAGATACATCACGAACAGGTCACGCGCAAAGAGCGAGGCTTCGTCACCACCGGTGCCGGCGCGGATTTCCATGATCAAACTGCCCCGCGTGGCAGCGTCACCGGCTGTCACCAGGTCTTCCAGGTCCACCTGAATCGCCTCTTGGCGAGCGAGCAGTTCCTGCAGTTCGGCTTCCGCGTATTCACGAGACTCGTCGTCTTCTTCCTCGTCAACCATTTGACGGGCGGCGAGGACGTTTTCTTCGAGTTCCTTGTACTCGCGGACCATCAGCGCGGTTTTGGCTAAGCCGCCATGTTCGCGCTGGATCTTGAGCAGTTGAGTCGTATCGGAGAGGATTTCTGGATCGATGAGAAGTTTTTCCAACTCCTCGAATCGTTCCAGTTTTTGCTCCAAGCTGGGATACATGATTTTCACTTATCGCGACCAAGAGAGACTGGCGGAAGATCATCGCACATGGCGAGTCCCTTCGTTGCCGCCAAGTCTCTGGACCTGAAGGAAACGGCGCAGGCGTTTTCGGGCAATTCGCACACAACGGCGCGGACCCCGGCATGGCCGTGGGCGCTAACCTTCAGCCGCCGCTTCTTCGGTCTTGCTATCTGCCGCTGCGTCGTCTTTTCCTTTAGACGCTTTGCGGCGTTCGTCCCAACCATATTTTTGTTGGAATTTCTCGACGCGACCCGCACTGTCGACGTACTTGGCTTTGCCCGTGTAGAACGGATGCGAGGCCGCACTGACCGGAACGGTGATCAATGGGTAGGTCTTGCCGTCTTCCCATTCGATCGTTTTGTCTGACTTGAGCGTCGACCGCGTGAGGAATTTTTCGCCGCACGAAGCATCCAAAAAGACGACTTCGTGATAATCGGGATGAACGTCTGCTTTCATCGTAGTGCCACCATCTGTTGTTCAAGTACCGGGAAACCGCCGCATGGGTGTTTCGACCGGTGTCTAAATCGCCATTGAAGCGGACCGGCTAACCAAATAGCCGCCGACTTCAAAAAATTTGCGGAATATCCGGGCGCAGCTTCCGCCCGGGCAAGTCGTAGTGTACGCATGCCGACGCCCGACGACAAGCGACAATCGTCGCCCAGCGCCTTCCGCGACCAGTTTCCCACGGATCCCCTAACCAACCTGAGACGATTGGGAAGCGAAAACATGGGATGTGTTTGCTGTAAGTCTAATTAAAGCAAAGGCTTAAGCCTGATTGAGTCTCGCCCGAGAATTAAACGTCCGCTTGCGACCAGGTGCCATCGACTAACCGCCACATCCCCCCGCCGGGGTGTTGATCCTGCAGAGCGAGTGGTAGACGATGCGGGCGGATGTTGTCGTAGCACTGCAGCATTGAAAAACGGTGGATGCTCGCGGGAATTCCCACAGCGGTGAAGACCGGGTGTCCCGTCGCCGGGAAGGGGCCGCCGTGGTTCATCGCCGAAGAGACCGCCACGCCGGTCGGCATTTTGTCGTTGAGCAATCGTCCCACGTGCGGACGGACGGCTGCTGCTAGTTGGTCGTAGACGTCGTCGTCGCAACCGCCGGTGTCGCTATAAATCGCGCCGGTCAGGTTGCCTTCCAGGCTGTCCGCGATCGCGGTCATTTCGTCGATGTCTTCGGCAATGACCAACAGCGAACAATTGCCGAACGCCTCGGTTTGCAAGCCTTCCGGATCGGCCAGGAATTTGGCACCGTCGACTTTCAGCAGCGTATTCTGATGCGAGTAGCCGCTGCCCCCTCCCGATTCACCGCCGGCAATCACATGTGCCCCTGCGGATTGCAGAGCGAAGATGCCCGATGCCATGCTGTGCTGCACTCCCTCGCCAAGCAACGTCCCCACCGGGGCGGAGTTGAATTTTTCGGTGACCGCGGCGATGAATTCTTCAGCAGCTTCACCGGCCGGCAGCACCACAACTCCTGGATTGGTACAGAACTGACCGGTTCCCATCAGGCAACTGCCGGCGAACTCTTCGGCCAAGTCTTGGCAGCGTTCCTCCAAAGCGCCCGGTAGGACGAAGATGGGGTTGATGCTGGATAACTCCAGATAAATCGGCTTGCCGACTTTGTCGGCGGCTTCCTTGAGATACAAACCGGCCGAACGCGCGCCGGTATAACCGGTGGCTCCCATCATTGGGTGCGAGACCAGTTTTGCACCGTCGGCGTGATCGCAGCGATAGATCAATTGCACCAACGCCGGGGGCATGTCGGTTTCCAGCGCCGCTTGCAAGGCTTCTTCGGCAAAGATGCGCGTTGTGTTGGGGTGCGACGAATGCCCTTTGGCGATCACCGGATTTCCCGCTGCAATCGCTGCTGCGAAGTCCCCTCCCGAGATCCCGTTAAAAGCGAAGGGAAAGTTATTTGGCCCAAAGACCACCACCGGCCCGATCGGTCCGTACATCGCACGGATGTTGGTCGCCGTATCGATCGTCGCGGTCGTCCAGGTCCCTTCGCGGGCAGCGGCGGCGGCGAGACGGAGTTGATTGGTTGTGCGGGGCAATTCGATACCCGCCAACCGGCCATCCTTGGGAAGGGCGGTTTCGAGATTCGCAGTCGTCGCCAATTCTTCGGAACGCGCATCAATACGGTCGGCGTATTTCTCCAGGAATGCGGCAAACCGCGCCCCCGGCCAACCCCGCATTAGTTTGGCAGCCTCCGCGGCGGCATGAATCGCTTGTTCGATTTCCCCCCAAGGACTAACCGGGAAGAGATCCGGCAACGGTTCGGCCGTCGTGGGGTTCGATGCTTGAAAGGTCTCGGTGCCGGTCGAAGCCGTCCATTCGCCGCCGATGAGTACGGGGTGCGTGGTCATGGTCGTGGGTCCCATTTATTAATGACGATTGATCGTGGAATTTTCTGGTGGATCTGAACCGACAGCATACCGGGAGATGTTGGTGGGGCGAAAGGTATCGCTGAAAAATCGGTGAGTTTCGTGAAGCGAAAAGAACCACGAAAGAAACGAAACACCTAGCGCTGCAGAGCTGCAACCAAACAGGGTCGCTATTTTCTTAGCCACAGATTGAACACGGATCAAACACAGATTTCCGGCCGTGACTCCCCAAAATCCCAAACCGACGGCTTGCCGTCGCATTGTGCGTTCCGTGACAGACCACGCGCCGGCTTAATCTGTGATACGAAACAAAGGGGGTTTGAGTTAGTGGATGATTTAAAACGCGTGTGAATCCGCGAGGACCTACGGAAGCCGCCGCATAAAATACGCGTGTGGCGCGCAAATTATGACTGTTTGCAGTACGAAACAATGAACGAACCACGCCGGTTCACCGGTGTTTCCGCGCGGCGGTATTAGGCCCGCCGTTTACGGCGGGTGGGAGGAGCGGGTTGTTGGCCGCCGTTGAGCCTCGTTCACGAGGCTCCTCGCTGCCTGGGGTTTGGGGTCTGCGGTGAGGGCTGAAGCCGTTGCGTCGAGAATCCCCGTGAACGGGGATCGACATACGTAGGGAGCGGCGGATTGCAAAACCCACCGTAAACGGTGGGCCTATGACCCGCTTTCAGCGGGGCAAGTCCCGTAAACGGGACTGGAGTGCGGTCGGTCGAACAGTCTGAGCAGGGCGATGTTTGCGGCGACTTGTCGGGATAGGCAGAGTCGGCTGGATCTCCTAGAGTATGACTCTCGCTAAACCTGCCAGACTCCCTCTCAGCAGAAAAAAGACCATTGAATCCACTTCACACAATCGAACAACGAATCGCTCCGTTGAAGGACGCTTTGCTCAATCATCGCATCTACGCCGAAATTGATCGCATGGATGCGTTACGGCTGTTTATGGAACATCACGTCTTTGCTGTGTGGGACTTCATGTCTTTGCTCAAGGTGCTGCAGCGGCAACTTTGCTGCGTCGAAGTCCCGTGGATACCAGCCGCCGACCCACAGGGCTGTCGCCTCGTGAACGAGATTGTGCTTGCCGAAGAGTCCGACGAGGATGGTCGAGGCGGAATTGCCAGCCATTTCGAGCTTTATCATCACTCGATGAAACAGTGCGGGGCCAACACCGCTGGGATTGACGGTTTTCTGAACGAATTGCGACAAGGCTCCCAGAGTCTGGCTGCTTTGGAATCGCCAGAAGTTCCCCCAGCGGCTCGGCGGTTTGTGCAGCAGACCTTCAAACTCATTGAGACGGGCAACCTATGTGCCGTTGCTTCGGCGTTCACGTTTGGTCGAGAGGATTTGCTGCCGGAAGTTTTTCAACGCATCGTGGATGAGTTGAATACACAGGGAGGCGGCACCTTGGAAGATTTCAAGTATTATCTGGATCGACACATCAGCCTGGACGGTGACGAGCATGGTCCAATGGCGACCCGCCTACTGCAGTCTCTTTGCGGTACCGACGATTCACTTTGGAAAGCGGCTGAACAAGCCGCGGTTGATTGTTTGGTGGCGCGGCAAGAACTGTGGGATGGAATCTGTGATGCGATCAGCCAGAATGAGTCGTCGCGGTGAAGCCACCCAGTTGCAGTAGGCCCGGCTGTGCCGGACGATTGCGGGAGCGATTTGAATGAACTCTCGACCATGCTCCGAGAGCATCCGCCGGCCAACAGCGGCCAATAAAACCGGCCCTACACGAATGCGGTTTTAACCAGCCTGCACGCTACGAGACACCAGAAATTGGCGGAATCATCAGTGAGAATTCGTCGTACAGCGAAAAGAATGCATCAATCGCGTCGTTAACTGGTGTAAAGTTTTTCGGGTCTCGCACGCCTCCTACCGATGAGGCTTCCACATCTTCTAAGGTGACCTCCGGAACGATTGCTGGGATGTCATGCTCCGGACGAATTTCGTCCCGAATGTTCCAAAGCAGGCGGCATATCTCGTCTCGTTGAATTGCTCCTGACAACCATAGCTTGCGCAGGTATGAGGCGAAGATTGATGCCCCAAGGTAGTTCGTCGTCATGCCGGGGACATGGCATAGACCGCGCAGCATGTCTTCCGTAGATTGTGCGAACGATATGTCGATCATCCATTCGTAGGCGATGTCAGACGACGCGATCAATCCATCGACCCAGGCAGTGACATCCGTTAGCTGGACCAGACGACGATTCGAGTCAGAGTACTGAAGCGCTAGTCGATAAAACTCAGCAATATCTCGATTCGTGGGCGTCATGGTTCGTCTTTCTGTTGAACAGGCACTCCCCCTCACCAGTGCATCACAAACCCGCCGTCGACGTTGATCGTTTGACCGGTCACATGGGCGGCGCGATTGGAGGAGAGGAACACGACCATGTCGGCGATGTCCTCTGGCGTTTGCCATTGGCCGAGCGGGACCACGGCTTTGATTTTTTCTTCGGCCCAGTCTTCGTAACTGCGCTGTTGATCGGGCGGTTGCTGTTCGTTCCAGGCTTGCCAGACGCCGCGGTTGAGCGGGGTTTGCACCATGCCAGGGCAGACGCTGTTCACGCGGATGCCGTGCGGCGCCAAATCTTTGGCGGTGCATTGGGCAAAGTTGATCACAGCTGCCTTGGAAGCACTGTAGGGCGGATCGGTTTGCGAGCCAATTTGTCCGGCGACCGACGAGATAAAAACGATCGTGCCCGATTTGCGTTGCTTCATCGGTTCGGCGACGGCGTGGGCGACGTGGACGGTGCCCATGATGTTCACCTCGAGCGTCGCCCGCCAGTCAGACGGCTGTAAGTTCGTAAATGGAAATCCGAACTTTCCAGACCCGATGGCGGCGCAATGCACCACATGATCGATTGGCCCCAATTCCCGGGCGGTGGCAGCCGCCGCGTCCAGGACCTGGGCTTCATCGCAGATGTCGGTCGCAATACCACAGGTGGCGACACCGCATTCGCTCGCGAGATCCGCAGCAGCGGTGGTGACGTTTTTCGCCAGATCCCAAATGGCCACGCGGGCTCCTTCGGCGGCGAATCCGCGGGCGACGGCCAAACCGATGCCGCTCGCGCCGCCGGTAACGACGGCGACATGATCTTTGATATTCAGTTGCATCGAGGATTCTCTTGAATCGGGACGAAAAAATTAACTACGGCTGGGCCAAAGCGGTTGGCTGAGTATAAAATGCTAGAAGCATGACAAGCAATCGCTCACAATCCGATGACGGCGCACAGGTCGCAAAAAGCCCGCCTTTGACGGCGCTCTGGTGCGCGGTAGCAGTGGTCGTAGCGGCGCTAGGCATTTACCTCGCCGGCGTCGCTGCAATGAGCGCCTTTACGGGGATTGCGACGGACAATTTTTTTTGGCTTTGGTCGTTTCTAGCGCATATCGTGCTCGGCGCGGTCTTCACCGTAGGGGTATTGGTGATTGCGGTGCGGCGCTGTTTGCGTGGGTACCGTGAGCGTGACTGGCGGATGAAGTCCGTCTGGGCGGTGGTGGGCGTGCTGATTTTGTTTGTATTTGTTTCCGGCGCCGCATTATTTCGCGACGGCCGGGAGCTGCAAATCGCGAAATCGGTGTGGCGTCCTATTTTGTATGCGACGCACGTTGTCGTGCCGGTGCTGTTGTTGGGACTTGTGCTGGGGTTTCGCCGTTTAATATTTGGCCAGCGGCGCTGGGGGGTGATTCCATTCGTGGGGGCGACAACGCTCGGCGTGGCGGGCTTGGCATTTCTGCACGGGCAGGCACCCACGACGGAAGTCTCCGTGGCGCCCGAAAACGATAAGCTGTCCTATTACCCCGCGCTCGCTCGTACGGCCTCGGGTGATCCGATCCCGGCAACCGCGTTGATGCGCGATGCGGAATGCAAAACCTGCCATGCGGATGTGCATGCTGATTGGCAGCAGAGCGCGCATCACTTTAGCTCGTTCAATAATCCGGTCTACTTAGCGGCGGCACTGGAAACGCGGGCCGATGCGATCAAAAAGTATGGCAACGATCAATCGTTCAACTTTTGTGCCGGCTGCCACGACCCGGTCCCGTTGTTCAGCAATTCGCTCGATGCCGCTTTTGACGATCCACAAAACCCAGTCGCTCAGGCAGGGCTGACCTGCACGGCGTGCCATGCAATTACGGAAGTCGCACACGGAGCAACAACCACAACCCGAGGGAACGCCGATTACACGATCGCCCAGCCACGGCAATATCCACTCGCCGGCAGCGACAACGAAGTGCTAAGTTGGTTGCATCGGCAATTATTGCTGACCAAACCGGCAATGCACAAACAAACATTCCTCAAACCGGTGCACAAGACACCGGAGTTCTGCGGGACCTGTCACAAAGTGCACTTGCCCGAGAAACTCAACGACTACAAATTCGTGCGGGGACAGAACCATTACGATTCGTTTGTGCAAAGCGGCGTTTCAGGGTACGGGGCGCGGAGCTTTTATTACCCGTCGCACGCTGCCGAGAATTGTGCCACCTGCCATATGCCGTCACGGGAATCAGACGACCTAGGTGCCACCGATTCCCGTATCCGCAATCACCTCTTCCCCGCCGCTAATACCGGTTTGCCGGCGCTGCGCGGCGCGGAGGACGTTGTCGAATTGCATCGCAACGTTCTCGAAGGGGCATTGCGCGTTGATCTGTTTGGAATTCGCGAAGCAGGCCGTATCGACGGGCCGTTGCATGCACCGCTGCGACCGGAACTTCCTGAATTGAAACCAGGTGCGACGTATTTGTTGGAAGCGGTGATCCGAAATTTGTTGGTGGGACATCACTTCACTCAAGGGACAGCCGACTCGAATCAAATCTGGTTGGACATCCGTGTCACCGACGGCGCGGGAAAAGTGATCGGCCGGAGCGGCGCTCTCGACGAGGACCGGCGTGTCGATCCTTGGGCGCATTTTATCAATGCCTTTGTCGTCGACCGACAAGGAAATCGCATCAGCCGCCGCAATGCTCAAGACATCTTTGTGCCGCTCTACAACCACCAAATCCCACCAGGAGCCGCCCAAACGGTGCACTACCGTTTCACACTGCCTGAAGACGTCACAGGGCCGGTGACGGTGGATGTGCGGTTGCGGTACCGGAAGTTTGACCGCGAGTTAATGGATTTTGTCAGCCGTGATTTGCAGCGGCCTGAATTGGCGCAGTTCGATTTGCCGATTGTCGACATTGCTGAAGACCAAGTCGAATTTGCCATTGAGGATTCACCGGCAGAAATCGTCAATCTTCCGGTGGATATCCCCGTCTGGCAACGTTGGAACAATTTTGGAATTGGACTGTTGCTCAACGGACAAGCGGAATTACGGCAGGCGGAATCGGCATTTCGTGCGGTTCAGCCGCTCGATTTTGGGCAGGGTTCGGTCAATCTGGTCCGCGTGTTACTCAAGGAAGGACGTTTGGCCGAAGCGGCTGAACTGCTGGCGGGGCTGGATTCGCGCGACGATGCGTCTGTGAATTGGTGGACGCTCGCGTGGCTGAATGGCGTGCTGCAACATCGGTTGGGAAATTTAGAAGCAGCTGAGGCGCATTTGCGGCGGATTCTCGAAACCAAAGATGCCGAATTGGCGGAGCGTGGGTTTGATTTCAGTCGCGATTATGTCGTGCTGAACCAGTTGGGCGAAGTCCTCTTTGATCGCGCCCGGCTTTGCCGAGCCCCGTCGGAGGCCAAAGAACGTGAGAGATTCCTGCGCGCAGCGGCAGACATTTTCCAGCGCACATTGCAACTCGATACTGAAAACGTTGTCGCACACCACAACCTGTCTCAATTGTACAAGGAGCTGGGGGACGACGAATCGGCGCTGGCCTATTGGCACAATCACTTAAGATACAAACCGGATGACAGTGCCCGCGGCGAGGCGATTCGAGCCGCGCGCGAAAAATACCCCGCTGCCAACCATGCTGCCGGGGATGTGGTGATTTATGATTTACAGCGTCCCGGCGGACCGGGGCGCGATGCGGAGTAAGGACTCTCAATTCACGGAGACCCTTGATGCCATGAAAAATGTAAAACTTCAACACTGGCTGATCATGCTGCTGGCGGTCGTGATCGGGCTGGTGATGTTTTTCTGCCTAGCGCCGGTACCGAATTCCAATGACGTCGACGAAGCTCCACCGCCGCCCCCGCCTGTGGTTCCTGCGGAACCAGCAGCAACGTCGGACCAAACCCGCGCGCCGCCTCCAACGGCGCCGGTCCTGCCGGAGATTCCCTTCACCGACATCACGGAGGAAGCGGGTATTGACTTTGTGCACCAAAACGGTGCCGCTGGCGAAATGTTGTTGCCCGAAACCATGGGCAGCGGCGCGGCGTTTTTCGACTATGACAACGACGGCGATCAAGACTTGTTGTTGGTGAACGCCACCGCATGGCCGCACGCGCCCTCGCAATCCTCCACGGCGACTTCCGTTCTCTATCAAAACGACGGCCACGGGCATTTTGAAGATGTGTCCGCTGCCGTTGGGTTGAACCTGAACTGTTATGGAACGGGCGTCGCCGTTGGGGATTTCGATAACGATGGTTGGCGGGACCTGTTTATCGCCGCCGTCGGTCGCGATCATCTGTTTCGCAACAACGGTGGAGAGTTTGAGGAAGTCACGACCAAAGCAGGTGTCGCCGGCGAGGAAACCGCCTACAGCAGCAGTTGCGGTTGGTGGGACTACGACAATGACGGCGACCTCGATTTGTTTGTCTGCCATTACATTGATTGGTCGCGCGCGTCCGATTTAGCGCAGAATTTCTCGCGAACCGGCGGCATGCGGGACTATGGGCCGCCGCTCGATTTTGGAGGGACCTTTTCGAAGTTATTTCGTAACGATGGAGCGGGGCAATTTTCCGACGTCACCGCTGCCGCCGGAATCGAAGTCCGATCTTCCACGGGACGTCCGTTGGGAAAGTCGCTGGGGCTGATTCCCGTGGATGTGGACAGCGATGGTTGGTTGGATCTGATCGTGGCCAACGATACGGTGCGCAACTTTTTGTTTCACAATCAACAAGACGGTACGTTTTTGGAGATCGGGGTGCGGGCGGGGATTGCCTTTGACAATTCCGGCAATGCGCGGGGCGGCATGGGGATCGATGCCGGTTTCTTGCGAAATGACACGTCGCTGGCGGTCACGATTGGGGACTTTGCCAACGAAGCGTCGGCGCTGTTTGTGGCGCGGCGACCGCTGTTGTTTGCGGACGAAGCCACGATTAGCGGACTCGGCGCAGCAACGCTGCTGGATTTGACGTTCGGCACGTTTTATTTTGATGCCGACCTCGACGGACGGCTCGACATCCTGGCTGCCAACGGGCATATCAGTTCGCAAATCGAACGCGTGCAAACCAGCCAAACACACGCCCAAGCTCCGCAGTTGTTTTGGAATGCCGGTCCAGGCGCGCCGCTGGAGTTCGTACCGCTCACAGCCAAGCAGTGCAGCGAAAATTTTGTCAAACCAATCGTCGGCCGTGGCGCCGCTTATGCCGACATCGATGGCGACGGCGATCAGGACGTACTCATGACCGCTACCGGTGCACGCCCACGCTTGTTACGCAACGATCAACAGACCGGTCATCATTGGCTGCGGTTGAAGCTAGTCGGCACGAGAACCAATCGTGATGCGATTGGCGCCCGGGTGGATGTGCATGTGGGGGATACGACATTTACTAAGCAGGTGATGCCGACGCGGAGTTATCTATCGCAGATGGAATTGCCGGTCACGTTTGGACTCGGCGCGCGGGCCACCATCGATAAAGTCAACGTGCATTGGCCGGGCGGCGTCGAACAGGTCGTTGACGATCCGCAAGTCGATGCACTGAATGTCGTGACACAACCGCGGTGATGTGAGGACCCCAAAGGGGGAGTCCACCCTGGGTAAATCTGGGAGCATTCTCCGTGGTGGGCGGATTGAAATACCCCTTCAGGGTATGATCCTGATGGTCCCGTCGTGAACCTGGGGTGCGCTCACTCCGTTCACGACCCCAGGCTATGGTGAAAAACGCCTTCGGCGTAACAAGCTGGGTCCGTATAATCATTGTTACATTTCAGTTGATAGGAATCGCAGCGACCAACGGGAGCGACCTATACAAGTCGAGCGGTAGCTCGCACGAAGCGGCTGTGCCGCGTGGAGGTTATTCGTTTTCGCGTCGCCATTCGACTTGTAGCCGCTCGTAGTCTTCCAGCGTGTCTAGGTCGAGCAGAATGTGGTCGGAGGGGACGGGGAATTCTTGGACGTGGGATTCATGGTCGTGGACCAGCCGATTCAGCCCTTGGTGCGGGGGAATGCGTGGGACTTCGTCGGACAATTCCCAGCGAAACAGTGTCGGGTGGCCGCGACGGCCTTCGTGCGTGGGAATTAAAATTGGGGCCGCACCGGCTCGCCAGCTTGCTAAAAGAGACTCAACGATTTTCGCATCGACCAGCGGATGATCGGCGGGTATCAACATCCAACCATCATCGGCGTTGGGATGTCGTTCCGTGGCGAGATAGTCCAATGCGTATTGCACGCTCTGCCGCATGTCGGCGGGATCGTTTTCTGGGCAGACAACCTGTGCACCGGCCGCTTCGGCCGCTTCCTGCAGGGTGGTGTCGTCCGGGCGGACCACAACGATCACGTCGTCCACGCCCCCTGCGCGCAGGGCGCCGACCAATCGCGCAATCACTGTTGAACCGCCTAGCGGCAATAGCAGCTTAGGCCGGCCCATGCGCCGACTCCGCCCCGCCGCTGGTAGCACGGCATAAATCCGCCTGTGACTCACCGTGAAACTCTCCTTGTGACTAAAACGTACACCGATTCCGTAGGTCATGCTGTGCATGACGATGCTTGGAGAAGCGTTGCTCTGTCGCGATTCGTCATGCACAGCATGACCTACGAGCTGAAATCGACGCCAAGCTTACGACTTGGGCTTGTTCACCGTTGCTAACTCCTTGGCATAGGTTTCTGTCATACCGCGCAGCCGCTCGGCAATCAACATTCGCAGTTTTCCCGGCCGCAGCACCTCAGCTTGATCGCCGTAGCCCAGGATCCACCAAGATATTTCATTCAGTCCGTCGACGGTGACGGAAAAATCCATGGTTTCGTCGTCGTTCCAGGTCACTTTTTGTGTTTTGTGCCAGCGAACTTCAGCCACATTTTGTGCCACCATTTTCTGAAATCGAACCACGACCTGTTGGCTTTTTCCCGGCTCGCGAATCAAATGCCAAGCGTTGCCTAAATAGCGCTCTAGGGAAAACCGTGGAGGGATTGTGTAGGTCCGGTCCAGCAAATCGGCGGCCAATACCCGGCCTAAGTTAAACGTACGGACTTCCCGGTGCATCGTCGAACGGCCGATCACGTACCAACTGCGGCGAATGAATAACAGGCGATACGGATGCACGACGGTGGAAATGTTCTCCCATTCGGTCAAGCTTTGATACTGAATCCGGACACAGCGCCGCCGCGAAACGGCCTTTACAAACAGATCGTAATACGACCGGTCGGCGGAGAGGGGGTTGTGTGAATCGAGTCGGACCGCCAATGTTTGCGAAACGCCGTTGAGTTGGTCGCGGAGGTGTTGTGGCAGATTGCTGGCGAGTTTTAAAGCGGCGTTACGTGCACCGTTTTGAAACGGCACGCCGCCGTCTCCATCGGCCAGTTCGTAGCACAATGTCAGCAGCGCGAGTGCCTCGTCTAGGGTGAATTCCGTGGGAGGCAGATAGGTGTTGGACGGCAGCGAGTATCCTTGCTGCTGCTCATCGTATTGTATGTGAATGCCCCCTTCTTGGAGCGTATTGATATAGCGAAAGATCGTCCGCCGACTGACGCCGCACATTTCGGCCAATTGGTTCGCATTGTGATTTCTTCCAGATTGCAAAAGTTGCACCAAACGCAGCACGCGGTGGAGACGCTCATCGGCGGACATAGGCAAAGTCTTTTTGAAAATTCGAGCAAAATTTCCGCGGTCTCCCGCTAACGTAGACGGGAGGGTGTTTGAAGAGATCGATCCATAGTCATGGCCCGCCCTCAATTCATAACCCATTTTCGATCGCTTGTGTTATAGTAAACCCCAGCAACCGCAATGGGTGTGCGAGATTGAGGACTTGCTGGGTGCGACTACAAAAAATAATAACGAGTCCTACCCAGAATGCCGCTCCTTGATGAGACAAGGCGTTTTGTTCGCCGCAGGCGTTACACATCGCACCCCAAGGGGAGGCTGTTTGACAAGTTGTGGCGCCAATAACACGGGGGACGATCATTGAAAAGCGTCAGTGCGGCAATCGTGATTCTTTCGGGGGCAATAATCTTCAGCGCTGGTGTATTCGGGGATGCAGTTAGAGGGGCAATCCCTCAGTACCCAATAGGTTTTTTGGTCATGTTCATGGGGGTTGTGGGTTGGCTGAAAGCTTTTCGGTCTGAGGAGAGTGACAATTCCAATTAAGCGACGGCCCAACCGACGTTGGTATTGGACAACGGGTTCGCTGTACGATAATGGTAGATCCTGTCCAGCAGAGACCACTTGGTGGATGTTTCGCTTTGGTGGTTAGCGTAAAGCTGCCTGCAGTGAAACCGTCGTCCGATTAGACAACGGATCAGTATCGCACAAACAGAATAGAAGAACACAGTCACACGGCGGGTACGGGGAGCCTAGGCCATGTTGGAGAGTGGGGAGTCGACATTTCTTGCAGGTAAGCTGTCGATGCGCGCCATCCCGGCCGAAGTCACCGCTTTGATCGAACCGTTTATGCATCGACGGAGGTTTGCTACCGGGCAATTCCTGATGCAGCAAGGGGACACCGCCAAGTCGATCATGGTTCTCGATGAGGGTGTGGTGGAGATCTTTACGACGGACGAATCGGGGACGCGGCAGCATATTAACAAAGGCAGTCGCGGCGACGTGTTGGGCGAAATGGCGCTGCTCTCGGGCGAACCGCGCTCCGCTAGCGTGTTGGCTCTGAGCGATGTCAAAGCGCTGGTGCTACCCGCTGAACGTTTTCATGAATTGGCCCACGACCATCCTGCATTGAGCGTGGTCCTCACCAAACTGGTCGCCGACCGGTTGGCTGGCAGCGGTCCGGATGTGTTGCATGGCAAGACGTTCCACGACTACCGCATCGTGCGGCGCTTGGGTCGAGGCGGGATGTCGATCGTGTATGAGGCGATCGATCCCAATGGGCAACATGTCGCGCTGAAAATGATGAGCCACAGTTTGGTGTACGATGATTTTGGCCGCGAGCAATTCGAACGGGAAGTCCGGGCGATCGAATCGCTCAATCACGAAAACATCGTCCGTGTGTTTGGACGGTTCGCTGCATTTCATTCGTTCTTCATGATCATGGAACATTGCCGGGGAGCCAATCTCTCCGAAGTGATTAAATACAACGGTCCGTTGCCCGAAGAGGAAATTCGGAAAATCGTCGGTCAGTTGGCCGCCGCCGTACTCGCCGCCCATGATTCCGGCCTGGTACACCGCGACATCAAGCCGGCCAATATCATGCTCATCCCGGAGGGGACGGTCAAACTGATGGATTTTGGATTGGCCGCTCCGGTGATCGATGAATCTTTGTCTCAGTACGCCAAACACGTTGTGGGCACCCCCCGCTATATGGCGCCGGAACAACTCGACGGTAAACCGGCCGGGTTTCCAGCCGATTATTTTTCGTTTGGCGCCGTTGTCTATGAACTGCTCACCGGCAAGCCGCTCTTTGCCGAGCGAAAACTGTCCCAGTTACGCAAGCGCCATGCTCAATGGAATTTTCCCGACTACGATGTGCTGCGGCCGACAAAAAATGAATGGTCTCGCCAACTGCTGGCTGAGTGCCTGATTCGCGATCCACAAAAGCGGCGACCCGATCTCAGTGCAATCGCAAAATGGGCCGCTCCCGTCGATGCCGGCATGCTCCCCGGTGGCAACGCCGACACCGGAAAAACAGGTTGGGAGGACGAAACCATCATGGAATAACCGCAGCCAGAGCATTGGGAAGGCCAAATCCTGCCTCAAGCCTGTCCCCTCAAGCCTCAGGCCTTTCATCTGGCAATTTCCCGAACCTTGCGACTGGTTTGGCAATCCTCTATCTTGGGGCTTCGGTGAAATTTTGCTTCGATCGGCGGCGTCCGGTCGGTTTTTGGGCGTTTTGTCAAAGGACACGTTCCCTTGTTACGGACTCATACGTGCGGCGACTTGCGCGCTGCGGATGCGGAAAAGACTGTCACACTCTGTGGTTGGGTCGATACTTGGCGCGATTTCGGGGGCTTGGTCTTCTTGGACCTCCGCGACCGCTACGGCATTACGCAAATCACCGTCAACCCGGAACACGACGCCGAAATGCACAAACTCGCCCGCACTTTGCGGAACGAAGATGTCATTCAGGTGACCGGCGTTGTCGCGATCCGTCCCGACGACATGGTGAATCCCAAACTCGTCACAGGCGAAATCGACCTCAAAGCCCGCGAGTTGACACTGCTCAACCGCAGCAAAACCCCACCGTTTGAACCGGGAACCACCGATCCGCCGGGCGAAGAACATCGGCTGAAGTATCGCTTCATCGACCTCCGCCGCAAGCAATTGCAAGATGCGATGATCATGCGGCACCGGTTCACGAAACTGGTACGGGACTATTTCGACGAACATGGGTTTCTGGACATCGAGACCCCCATTTTGGGCCGCAGTTCGCCCGAAGGAGCACGGGATTACCTGGTCCCCAGTCGCGTGCATCCGGGCTGTTTTTATGCCCTGCCGCAATCGCCGCAAATCTACAAGCAAATCCTGATGGTCGCCGGATTCGACCGGTATATGCAAATCGCCCGCTGCTTTCGCGATGAAGACCTCCGCGCCGATCGCCAACCGGAGTTCACGCAAATCGACATCGAAATGTCTTTCGTGACTCGCGACGACATTTTGGAATTGGTCGACGGGCTGATTCGTTACATGATGAAAAACCTGCGCGATGTGGAGGTCCCGGAGATTCCACGGCTCGATCACGCCGACGTGATGGAACGTTACGGAAACGACAAACCGGATTTGCGGTTCGGCATGGAATTGGTCGACATCGGCGAAATCGCCGGCGGCTGCGGATTTGGTGTGTTTCAAAAAACAATCGAATCAGGCGGCCGCGTACGGGGACTGACCGCACCGGGCGCTGCCGAAAAATATAGCCGCAAGAAGATCGACGAATTGACGGCCTACGTCGGAGACTACCGCGCGAAGGGACTGGCCTTTTTCCGCGTCCAAGAGGGACAGCTCGATTCGCCGATTGCCAAGTTCTTCTCCGCTGACGAACAAAAAGCGATCATCGAAAAGATGAACGCTCAGCCGGGCGACCTGTTGTTCTTCGTCGCAGACAAAGCCGAAGTGACATCCGCCGCGCTGGCTGCATTGCGAAACCGTTTGGGTAAGGAACTAGAACTGTATGATCCCAACGACATGCACTTCAGTTGGGTGCTCAATTTCCCGTTGGTCACGCACAATCCGGACGAGGGCCGTTGGGATGCGGAACATCATCCGTTTTGTAACCCGGTCGCCGAAGATCTGGAGTACTTCAAAACCGACCCCAGTAAAATTCGAGCTGAGTCCTACGACCTGGTGATCAATGGTTACGAGTCGGCCAGCGGCAGCGTCCGTATTCACGACCCGGCCGTTCAACAACAGATCTTCGATCTGCTGGGCATCAATGCTGAAGAGGCGGAAGCGCGGTTTGGATTCTTGTTGGAATCGCTACGCTACGGTGCTCCGCCGCATGCGGGATTGGCGCTGGGGTTGGACCGTTGGGTGATGTTGTTGTTGGGTTACGACAACATTCGCGACGTGATCGCCTTCCCCAAAACACAAAAAGCCTCGGACCTACTCAGCGGCGCCCCCTCCACCGTCGACGACCACCAACTCCGCGACCTAAACATAAAAACCGACCTCTAGCGGCTCAGCCGCTTGGTGCGAGCTTCCGCTCGAGGGGGTTGGGGCGCTCCCGGTGGTCGCTGCGCTTTGTTCAGGTAGCGGCCCGGGAGGGCGAAGCTCCTGCTGAGCCGCATCGGTAGACTAGGCGTGGTTTGCAAAATCATTGGACGAATGAGACATTCCTATAGCGCGTGGTTCGGACGGAGCCTCGCCCTCCCAGAGACCATATTCGCCAAAGCATAGCGACCACCGGGAGCGGCCCAGACAAAACCGAGCGGAAGCTCGCACCAAGCGGCTGAGCCGCCCACTAGGTGGTGACGGTTAGGTATTGGACGCTGAAATATTGGCGGTCGTCGGTCCAGACGGTTTTTACTTGCCAACCGGCGCGGGCGGCGATGTTGGCGAAGCTCTCGAGCGTATGTTTGTGCGAGTTTTCGGTGTGGATGGTTTCGCCGGCGGCGAAATTGATTTTTTGGCCGGCGACTGTCACTTGTTGGTCACAGCTGCTCTCGAGGTGCATTTCGATCCGCGCGTGTTGAGGATTGTAGATCGCCCGGTGTTGAAATTGCTCGACGTCGAAGTCGGCGTCCAACTCCGCATTGGCGCGGTGCAATAGATTTTGATTGAACTGCCGCGTGACCCCTTCGGAATCATCGTAGGCTGCTTCTAAAACCGCCGGATCTTTTTGTAGGTCGACACCGATCAACAGGCATCCATCGCGGCCGCACAGGCGTGCCATGCCTTGCAGGATTTCGATCGATTCGTCGACCTCAAAATTTCCGATCGTCGAACCAGAGAAATACGCCGCTCTGCGGGAACCATTCACCAGCGAGTCGGGCAGTTCAAAGTCTCGCGTGAAGTCGGCACAGACCGGCACGATATCGATATCGGGACACTTTTCCTCAAGTGCTGCCGCCGACGAGCACAGGTGTTCCCGTGAAATATCGACAGGGAAGTAGACATTCGGTGCGTGGAGGTGCTCGAGCAGAATTTCGGTCTTCAGTCCACTCCCGCTGCCGTACTCAATCACGGCACAGTCAGAACCGAGTGCCTCGGCGATTTCAGCGCCATAGTTTTGCAGGATGCTGATTTCCGCGCGGGTAGGGTAATACTCCTCTAATTCACAAATCAGCTCAAACAATTGCGAGCCGCGTTCGTCGTAGAGGTATTTGCACGGTAATGTCTTAGGAGATTGGGAAAGACCCGCCAAAAGATCGTGTCGAAAGTCGCTGCTCCGTGGCGCGCAATCCATCAGGGCGATTTGACTCATTGAGGGGTCGCTTTCCGTAGAAAGTTCATAAAGATGTGGGTTGTTCCGCTTGCTACAGACATAATCACCCTACCGGATTCGTCGGGAAATGAAAACCGGCAGCGAATTATAGACATTTTTTCTCGACAAACACCCCGAGGGTCGTCAGGATGAGCAATTTTTTACCGACTCGCTTTGAACCTACTCAGATTAGCAAAAATGAGGGAGAGGCGAACAAGATGGACTACGCAAGCTTAAGGGACGCCTACCTTGCCGTTCGCCGCCAAAGTGAGGCGATCGTCGCGCAGCTCGAACCGGAAGATTGCGTGGTGCAATCCATGCCTGATGTCAGCCCGACACGTTGGCATTTGGCACATGTCACCTGGTTTTTCGAAACATTTGTCCTCAAACCGTTTTTGCCCAACTACGAATCAACGCATCCGGCGTTCGAGTATCTGTTCAATTCTTACTACAACACAGTAGGCCGACAATTCCCCCGCGCACAGCGCGGGTTGCTGTCACGCCCGACGGTTGCGGAAGTTCTGGACTACCGCCGGCACGTGGATCAGCACATGCAGCGACTGCTGGAGGATCCGCCGCACGATTTTGTCGAGCCGGCGCGGGTGATTGAAATTGGGCTCAATCACGAACAACAACATCAGGAATTGATGCTGACTGATATCAAGCATGTCTTTTCCTGCAATCCGCTCTATCCTGCCTTTCAAAATCGCGCTAGCGTCGAGGCTCAGACCACGCGGCAATTGGGCTGGCAACGGTTTGATGAAGGGCTTTACGAAATCGGCAAGACGGGAGACGGATTTGCCTTCGATAACGAATCGCCGCGACATCGCGTGTTTGTCGAGTCGTTTGAATTGGCGGATCGACTGGTGACATGCGGCGAGTTTCGTCAGTTCATCGAAGATGGCGGATACCAGCGGCCGGAGTTTTGGCTGTCCGCCGGATGGGCGACGGTACAGGAAAACCATGCGCTTGGTCCCGGGCCTGATTCCTGGCCGTCTGCCATGTATTGGCAAAAACGCGATGAGGATTGGTATCACTTCACACTCGACGGGATGCGGCCGATTGATCCGGCGGAACCGATGTGCCATGTCAGTTATTTCGAGGCGGACGCGTACGCCCGCTGGGCCGGAGCTCGTTTGCCGACCGAAGCGGAATGGGAAATCGCCGCTGCGGACCAGCCGCTTACCGGGAATTTTATTGAAAGTGGTGCGCTACACCCCCTGCCGGTCGCCCAGGACAGTCATTCCCGGCAAACCTTCGGCGATGTTTGGGAATGGACGGCGAGCCAGTACACCGCTTATCCGGGCTACGCCGCCGCCGACGGTGCGTTGGGTGAATACAACGGCAAGTTTATGTGCAATCAGTTTGTCTTGCGCGGTGGTTCGTGCGTAACACCCGCATCCCACATCCGCCTAACCTACCGCAACTTCTTCCCCCCCTCCGCCCGCTGGCAGTTTTCAGGTATCCGTTTAGCGAAGTAAAATTCGCAAACCGAATGCATTGTGGCTTCCACCCCATGTAGGGCAGGCTCCTGCCTGCCGCATTTACCAAGGCACGTCCAACGTATCATCCGGCAGGCGGGAGCCTGCCCTACGCTCTCTCGTTTGGTTGTGGCGCGACAAATTCGTAGGTCATGCTGTGCATGACGAATCGCAACGGATTTCCATTTACTCAAGCATCGTCGTGCACAGCATGACCTACTGGTCCGTCTATTCTAAAATGTCCATTATCTGCTATAAGTGTCATTCGTTGACTTTGAATTTCATACTGAACTCTAGGAGGCAAGGATGCCAGCTTCGAATCGGAAACGGGAAGTTTGTTTAAGTGAGACCGAACGTCGCGAAATGGAGCGTTTAGTTCGTAGTGGATCTGTACCCGCTGCCCAATTGCGGCGTGCGCGGATCTTGTTGATGGCTGATGAAGATCGACGCGGAGAAGACCGGAATCCAGATTGGTATATCGCCCAGACGGTCGGCTTGTCCGAAAAACAAGTAGGACGTGTACGGCAGAAATTTGTCGAAGATGGTTTGCTGCCAACCTTGAAACGCAAGCAGCGGACCACACCGCCGGTGTCCCCGAAGCTGGACGGCGCCGCAGAAGCCAAATTGATCACGCTGTGTTGCAGCGATCCGCCGGAAGGACACCAGCGTTGGACTTTGAAATTGCTGGCAGACGAATTGGGGCGGTTGCAGGTTGTCACTTCCGTCTGCCCAGAGACCGTGCGCCGTTGTCTGAAAAAAATCGCCTCAAGCCCTGGCAAAGTAAACGCTTTTGTATCCCAGAACGGGACCGCCCGCGATTCGTGGCCCATCTGGAAAAAGTTCTTGACGTCTACTGCGAAACGTACAACGAAACGCATCCGTTGATTTGCATGGATGAAGCATCCAAGCAAATCGTCAGCGATGTCAATCCGGCTTTGCCGATGAGCCCCGGCTGCGTGCGACGGGAAGATCATCATTACCAGCGTCAAGGGGTGCGCGCCTTGTTTATGTTTTACAATCCTCTGGCCGGTTGGCGACGCGTCAGCAGCCGTGCGAGCCGGACACGCATCGACTGGGGCGAAGAAATCGCGCAGCTGTTGGAAGAGGATTATCCCCATGCCCAGCGCGTCACGCTGGTGTGCGACAATCTGAACACGCACGACATTGCAAGTCTGTACTGTGCCTTCGATGCAGAGCGAGCGCATCGCCTGGCGCGTCGTTTGCGAATCGTGCACACGCCGGTCAATGGCAGTTGGCTGAACATGGCCGAGATGGAGCTGAGCGTCTTGACGCGTCAATGCATCGGCCGTCGCTTCGACAGCGCAAAACAGATGACGGCAGAGATCGACGCTTGGCAGCGAAGACGCAACCGAATCGCCACACCAGCACGCTGGCGTTTCAAAACACGAGCAGCAAGAATTAAACTGCAACACCTTTACCCACATACCTGACATTTTAGGATAGACGGACCACTACGTCCGTTGCGTTTAAGGTGACGTTGGTGTGCGCTGGCGTTTGGTTTTGGCGAGTTCGCGGAAATAGCGGCGAATGATTTTGGCGTAATCGCCGCCCGGTCGATTCAGCGCCGACTCAAGGATTTCGGTTCGCAATTTTCCGGGGAGTTCTCCCCAATGCCGACCGGAGAGTTTTTCGAAATCCTCACGAAGTTCCGCCAACTCATCGGCCGGAGCATTACTGCCGCTACCGCCTGCCGTGTTTCCTGGAGAACCGGCTTGGCCGGTCTGTTGCGACTGTTGGCCTTGGCTGCGGCGCGATTGTTGTTGGCCTTGTCCCGGTTGCAGACTTTCGGTCGCCTGTGACAGCGAATCGGCCGCCTGTTGCATTTTTTCCGAAGCACCTTGCTGTGCTGACTCTCCATTGGCTGGTTGGTCTTGAGAGGATTGTTGTTTCTGATCTTGCTGCATCTGCTGTTGTGCCTGTTGCATTTGCTGCATGGCTTGGGTGATGTCCTCAGCAGGCTGCGCGGGCATTTCGCTTGGGTCGGCTCGTTGTTCGCCGGCAAGTTGTTGAATCGCTTGCGCGACATCGTTCAACAGACTCGCAGCCTGATGTCCTTGTTGGCCAGCTTCTTTGGATTGATTTTCCTGAAGCGACTCTGTTGCCTGCTGCATCTGTTTGTGAGCCTGGGCGGTCTCCTGCTCCGCTTGGCGAGTCTGTTCCCCTTGCGGTTTGAGGTTGAGCGGCTCTGCTGCTAAATCTTGGGCGGACTCCTGCAACTGACGTTGCAACTCTTCTGTCTGTGCGGCCAAGTTCTTCTGCCCGAACTTTTGGGCTGCCTGTCGTCGCTGAGGGTCGTCGGCCATCTCGGCAAATTGCTGCGACAATTCTTGTTGCCGTTGCCGCAAAGCTTTGGCCTGGGCATTCAATGACTCCTGATCAGTTGTCATCTCTTGGGCCATGTCGGCTGCTTGTTGAGCGGCTTTGGCGGCTTGTGGTGTTTGGCCGTTTGCCGCTGCTGTGGCGGCGCGATGCGCTTGTTGTGCCATGTTGAGCGCCTGTTGAGCTAGCTTCGATTGTGGTCCGAGTTGGCTGGCTGCTTGCCGCGCGAAATCGACAACTTCACGTGCCAATTCTCGCTGCGCGGTGATCAGTTTGAGGTTCTGCTCCGCGGCTTCGTCGGTCGCATCGGTTTCCGCAACAGGGTCTTGTTCGATTGTGGTTGCTAATTCCTCTTGCGCATCGGCAATGCCTTGTGCTGCGCGGCCTAAGCGACCGAGTTCCCTCAACCGCGCTTTGCGGGCGGCTTCGAGGATTTCGGGATGTTGTTCAACAAGGTCCTTCAATTGTGCGGACAGTTCAGCGGCTTGTTTTTCCGCTTGTCGTTGTTGCTCGGCCAAGGTTTGCAATTCTTGCTGTTGCTGGGCCGATTCAGGTTGGGCGGCCAGTTCCGCTTGCCGTCGCTGCATTGCGGCGAGTTGTTGCGATAACTCTTGTGCCTGCGCTGCCATGCGGTTCAGATCCAACAGATCACGCTCAAGCGCTGCTAAACGTTCAAACCGCCGTCGCAATTCCGCCAACGCATCGTCGGCTTCATCCAATTGGGTGACCGATGATTGCAGGGCTTCTGTTCGTTGCTCGCCGGTTGAGGAGTTCGCCCGCGTGATATCGTGGCCCGAGGATTGCAGGTATTCTTGAGCGATCTTGCGTGCGGTCGGCGCCAGGCTCGAGAGGACCGGCCGCTTGTCGAATGTGTCGGCCACATGCTCTAAGCGTTGGGCGAGTTGCCGTTGTTGTGTGGCGAGCGTTCGCAAGACCTCTGGGGTGTCCGTCTCTTTCAGTAAGGCGACGCGCGCTTGTTGTTGCCGCGTTTCGTTGTGGATCACAGCCAATTCCTCCGCCAACCGTTGGTGTTCGCGAGCAAGTGATTGCTCTTTGGCCGAAGGGGCGTCGGGTTGGATCATCACGGTATGCGGTTCGGAGGTCACCCACTGCGGTCCGGGCTCCGGTCGGTTATCAGCGGCGCGGAGTCGGTAGGTGAATTGTGTGCCCGGCGATTGAAGCTCAGCGGGGAGTTCGACCTCGAATGTAGAGGAGACTTCTGTAGCCCCCAAATTCGCAGCGGGGGCATTGATAAGTTGCGATCCTCCTTGCGGGAATTCGATTTCCAGTTGCAGCCGGCTGACCGCGAAATCGTCGCGCACAGTTGCCGTGACTCTCAGTGGAGCACCGGGAGCGATCGAGATCGGCAGATCATCGTGCAATCCGATGAACTCAGGAGGGTGGTCGCGACGGATGCGCAAGCTGCGTGCGACGGTCGGCATGTTGTGGAATCCATGAGGATCGACGAGCAAAAAGTCAAACGGACCTCCCTGGTCGACGGTGAACTCCAAGCTCGCCGACCGGCCATCGGCGACCATTGTGAATGTGTGACGGACGATGTCTGGGGGTATCTTCTCGATGTCGTTGGCGGCAAAGACTTTCGCCAAATCGTGACGATTGCCTTGTAACCATTCCGCGGTGACCACTTTGTTGGGGAAGGTCAATTCCCCGCGCAGGCGGCTGTGTTCAAAGACCGTGATCTCGCCGACCGCGCCGTCGTGCGATTCTGCCGGCAGTTTTGTGTATTCCGGTGGTTGGACATGCAATATGCAGGTGCCCATTTGCGGAGGATCGACCACGCGGACGATGTAGTTTCGTGAGCGTGCCTTGCCAGCGGCGAATGCGAATCGGAAGTCGTCTTGTACGTGGGGAATCGTCACCAGAAACGCCTCAGCGGTGGGACTCCACTTGACCGGCCGCACAACGCCGGCTTGCGGTCCTGCGGTGAATTCCAGTTGCGCCTCGCGTGGCAACGGATCAATTCCCTGCCGGGAATGCGGAACGGCAAGCAGCGTCAGGTCCTGTCCTCGTGCAGCGACGCGGTTTCCACCAGGGACATCGAAATAGATATCGCCCGCACGCTCATGATTTCCCCACGGAACCAAAAACCGCGTGAGCATCAGCCGATAACTGTCCGGGGCAAACAGTGCCGGTGCGGCCAAAAGCACCACTGCAGCCAGGCCGAGCAGTCCAAGACGCACGCTCTGCTTTGCGGGGGCGGCGGAATCGAAGTCGATCGGTTCGGTGGCCTGCAACGTCTCGCGGGTGAGGTGATTGAGCATCAACGCTGAACCGCGCCAACTCGTGGGGGTTTCAGGATGCGTGAGTTCCACCAGCGAGGAAAGCCGTTCGCCCAGGGCGGGGTGGGCTGCTTCGACAACTGCCGCCAAATTCACACCGGCATAACGCTTCAGCAATGGGCGAATCACGAACCAGCTCGCCACGGCAATCGCCACAATTCCGGTGGCGCCCAGCCAGATAATGCGTAGGGCTGTGGGCACGTCGAACAATAAATCGGCGGCCAGTCCGACAGCGACCATCGCGCCGGTGACAGCCAGCAACAGTCCGATCCCGCGCAGCAATGCCAACCGCCGCAACCGCCGAGCCAATCCGCGCAGCTTCGCCGCTACGCCGTCGGGAAGCGACGTCAACGTTGCCGGAGGTTTAGGGGATTGAATGACAGTGGACATGGTGAGGACAATCGTCGGGGGACCTATGCTATTCGCCGAGGCAATACAACATCTCTCGCCGCTCGCCATCCACGGTTTCGACGACACGCATGTAAATACGGTTGCCGCAGATGGCCGGTGTGGCATAGGTTTCGTCGCCGAGTTGGTTTTTGGAGACGTTTTCTAGTCCCTCGGGGCTGACCGTCACGACGTAGGTCGTTGCGTCTTCGGTCGTGGCATACAATCGGCCGCCCGCCAACACGGGGGTCGAAGTGAACGGTCCGCCGATACGTTTTTTCCAGAGTTCTTCGCCACTGTCGCTCTTCCAGCAATAGACAATTCCTTTATCGGATACTGCATACAGATGGCCATCGATGACTAGCATCGAAGGGACATAGACGCGGGTCTTGTTTTCCCAAGCGATCTCACCCGAACCGTCGCCGCGGATGGCAGAAACATGGTTTTTGGGGTAGCCGCCGCTGGAAAAGACGAGGTTTCCATCGGTGGGAGTCGACGTCACACATTCGGTCGTCGCCCCTTCGACTTCCCAATTCTGCTTGCCGGTCAGCGGGTCATAGCTTGAGACAAGGTCGCAGCCGGTGAAGATCACTTGGTCTTTGCCGGCGACGTTGAGAATGATTGGCGACGCATAATTCGGCTCACTCGGCCGTTTGTGTTTCCAGGTAAGCTCACCGGACTCGCGATCGAAAGCGGCAATCGCCCCGCCCCCTTTGTTGTCGGCCGAGACGATCACTACCGAACCGTAAATCGCCGGCGACGACCCATAACCCTGATGCACGACATAATCAGTGACCTTTTTTTGCCACAACTTTTTCCCGTCGATGGTCAGTGCCGTGGTATAGACGGCGTCGTTGTTGAGAAAATTGATGAACAACCGCTCACCGTCGCAAGCAACAGTCGAGGATGCTTGCGTCGATTTCTTGTTGCCCTTATCGGTCAGGCCGCCGGTGTGGACGTCGGTTTTCCAAAGCTGATTGCCCGTCTCGCGATCGAAACAGATCACCGACTGGGTTTGTTGTTCTTCATCAGCAGTCGTGATAAAGACGCGGTCACCCACCACGGTCGGCGAACTGTGTCCACGGCCCGGAATGGGCGCTTTCCAGATCACGTTTTCGTCTTTGCTCCAGGTGGTCGGCGGCGATTGGCCGTCTGGGGCGATGCCGTTACGCTGAAATCCTCGCCACCAAGGCCAATCCGCTTCGGAAACAGAAATCTTGGCCGGCGTGGCGACAGCTGTGCCCGATTCCTGCTCCGCGCAACCGGTCGACTCGACAACGAACAACAACGCCACAGCCAAAACCATATAAACGCGGGGCATATCGACTCAGCTTTCTGTATTCTGTAGGCCATGCGGTGCATGACGGTTCTGTATTTGGTGAATCATGTTGGAGCTTCGTCATGCACAGCATGACCTACTTTTCCGTAGCGGCGGTTGCCTGTTTTATGGCGAAGTCGATCAATTCTTGGCAGTGAAAAAACCCGTCCCAGTAATTGTGGCCTTGCCCGTCGGCAATGACAAGCTGCGCGAGCGATTCGGCACCGGCGGCTTTGTAGCGTCGCACGAATTCGGCGGAGTTTGTCTCCAAGGGAACGACCTTGTCGCTGTCTCCATGAATGAAAAAGGCCGGGACACCGGCGCGGGCGAGTGCTTCTACATTTTCGATGGGATTATGCTTTGCGAGCCGGTTTTGCAGTTGCTCGGCGGTCAAACGGTATGCCCCTGCTGCCTTGTCCACACCGGGATAGGCGGTCAGGTCCAAGACGGGATAGATCCCGGCGATGCCGGCGACTTTCTCGGGGTGAGCGGCGGCCCAACTGGTGATCATCAAGCCTCCCCGACTGCGGCCCAACAGGCATGGTTTCTGGGCAAAGCCTTGTTTGGTGGTCAATTCACGATACAAGGCGTTGTACAACTTTTGTCCGCGCGGACTGCCGAACGACTCGCCGATATCAATCCCCGCCACGGCGACCCCGGCGGCGAGAAATTGTTCATGCATCCATTTTTCGTGGCGGTCAGGCAGCCCCGGTAACGTCGGTGCGTAGAGAATCCAAGGTTGCGGCTTGCGACGTTTTTCTCGCGGCGGATAGAAAATAAATGCCGGTCGATCGGCGACAAAGAACGATTTTCCAGGCAGGATTAACTCTTTGCGGGGCAGCAGGGACGATTGCGGCAAATCGCGCGTTGCCAACTGGCGGAATTCGTCCTCAAGCTGTTCCCATTTGCGCCGCATGTCATCGACCTTGTCAGGATGTTGGGCGGCCAGGTTGTGTTGTTCGGTGCGATCCCCATGCAGGTCATAGAGTTCCCAATCGTCGTCGCGGGCGGAAACCAGTTTCCAATTGCCAACGCGCAGCGCGCGATTGCCTTCGTGCGACCACCATAGTGCGTCCCGTTTGACGCTATCGTCCTTCGCGAACGCCGGGACGAGGCTTTTGCCCGGTGCGGGGGGGACCGGTTGGTCGTTCCAGGTTTTCAGCGGCGCGCCGCCGGCGATATCGAGAATCGTGGGGACGATGTCGATGACGTGTCCCACATCCTGCCGCAATTCTCCCTTGGCTGAAATGCCGGCCGGCCAATGCGCGATCAATGGTGTGGAGATACCCCCTTCATGCACCCAGGTTTTGTGACGGCGGAAGGGAGTGTTGGAGGTCGTCGACCAACCTGGTCCTAGGCAGAGATACGTCGCAGCGGATCCGGGAGCGGCGGTCGGGTCGTGACCGTCATCGCGGACCATAATCTCAGCGCTGCCGCCATTGTCAGAAAGAAACAAAATCAACGTGTTGTCCAGCGCTCCCATGGCACGCAACTGCGCAAGCACGCGGCCAATGTCGCGGTCGACACGATCGATCATCGCCGCATGAATCGCCATTTTGGTGGCTTGGAATTCCTGTTGTGCAGCTGTCAGTGTCTCCCAGGGCAGGGGACGATTGACCTCCCCTGGGCCGAGGATTTCCAATGCTTTGGGGAAATGGTAGGGCGGGCCGACGTCGGGTTCCACGGCGGACAATACGCCGTCGACCAATCCCATCTCTTGAATGCGTTGCCACCGTGCATCACGCACTTTTTCCCAGCCGGCGCGATATTGGTTGCGATACTTGGCGATATCTTCGGGCAGGCCGTGCAGCGGAAAGTGCGGAGCGGTGAAGGCGAGGTAATGAAAAAAGGGTGTCTCGCCATGTTTCTCCGCATGCTCTTTCAAGGTGCGGACCGCATGGTCGGCGATGGCATTGGTGGCGTAATAGTCGCCGCCCGGTTCAACGGGCGGGAGTTTCTGATCGTCTTCGTAATGGACTTTGGGATTAAAAAACCGGCCTTGGTCTTGCACGTAATACGAGTGGTCGAATCCGCACTGAAGCGGCAGTCCGTCGACGTGCCATTTGCCGGAGTGGTAGCTGCGATAGCCGAGCGGCTTGAGCATGTCGGGCAACAGCCGCGCCCACTGCGGCCGTTTGCCCCGCCCACCGCTGGGAATTCCGGGTAGGTTATCGCGGCGAATTTGTTGCGCGTAATACCCGGTCAGCAGCGCCCCCCGCGTCGGCCAACAGCGGGCGGTGTTATAGAACTGCGTAAACCGCAAACCGTTTTTGGCGAGGGCGTCTAGATTCGGCGTTTCAATCTCGCCGCCATAGCAACCGATGTCGGAGTAGCCCAGGTCGTCGGCGAGGATCACCAGCACGTTGGGGCGTTCGGCGGCGCTGGCGACGACGGGCAGGAGTGCCAGGAGACCCAGCGTGGCGAGTATGTATTTCATTGTGACCAACCTCTATCCAAAAAACGCGCATGTGGTGGCCGCCGCAGAATGAATTTGTGGACGTCACAACTCGTCGCCGGTATGCTCGACTGTTCCTGACGCGGCAGGTAGCGTTATTTTAAGGGTACAGTGTCGTTCGTTGGTTTTCCATACAATCGATTCTGAAGTCGTCGTGTCTAATGCTCAGGTTCGGTCGATGGCCGGTCAAATGAAACACAGTCCTAAAGAACAAGGAGAGAAAATTCCGATGCTCGATTTTCTCCTCACCGGCACCGATCCGAGTGGAAAACGCGATACGCATCGCGTGAAAGCAGCCAATTCTCAGGAGGCGTACCGGCACTTTGAGTCGCAGGGTTTTACTGAAATTGTGCTGCACACCGACGATGCGGCAGCATCAGCGTCAATCACCGTACTTGAGGATGGAACGATTACGCCGCGTGAGGCGGTAAACTTACGCGGAAAATCTCATTTCAAGGTCACCTGGTTTCTACTCAACAAGCTTTTGTGGAAACATTGGTGGAAGTTTGGGCTGTTCCTCGCTGTTCTTTGCTTGATAGTGCCGAATGAAAAACGCATCACCGTGATCGTTCTCGGAGTTGTCGTAGCCGTATGCAACTATGCGTTCCTACTGTTCAAGAGCTTGCTGTTTCCCCAATCCGAACTCACCGGTCGTTATAATGAACTGATCGATTCGTTCTACTGGGCGAAGTGGGACAACGTCCTAAACGGAGCGGATGCTCTGCGTGGAAAAGTAGAAGACTTTGAGCTTGACTCATATAAGGCGGGTGCGCTGGCAGGACTCGGGAGATTAGAAGAAGGCCTCGCAATTCTAAAACATTGGGAAGATTCCGACGACGTTCCGCAATGGTTATTGCTTACTCGGCTGTCCAATTTCTATAACGCCGCTTGTATGCCTGACGAAGCATTAAAATGCTTGGTGCAGGCCTATGAGGCAGAACCGGAAAACCCGACAGGAATCATTAACTATTCGATTGCGCTCTCCCGTGCTGGACAACAGACGCAATTAGCGGGTCAGCTGATTCAGTCTGCGGAACGAATGCACCTCAGCGAATCGGTGGCGATGCTTCTGCCGATGGCCAAAGGGCTTTGGCTGACAAACACCGGAAGCGCTGATCTGGCCGTCCATGAATTTGTGCGGTTTCGCGAAACCATGCAACCGCTGGCTAAATCAAATCCTTTACTTTCACTATTGGTCGATTTGAACCAAGCACATTTGGCCGTGGCTCTCTTACAGCTCGGCGACCGGGAACGCGCCGCCCGCGAAGCCAAGCTGGCGTTGCCGCGGCTCCGCGCGTTGAATCGGACGCGGCTACTAGAAAAACTGGCCGATGTCGCCGATTGATTCGACCGCAATGAATCATTTGGTCGTCGCAGTGAACATGTGTCCCAGAATCATGCCTAGAACACTGTGCAAGCACCCCTGAAAACAACGCAAACTGTAACGACTATGCACCGTTGTGTTAGACTATTCAGACGTCGCGCTGCTTGCGACCGAAGAAAAGCATAGGTCTCTAATTCTCGACGGTGAATGCTATGATGACGCGCTGGATGTTGCCCTTGATGGTCGTAACGATTTTGGCGGTTGCGCCGCGCGCTGCCGAAGCCCAATTGTTTGGTAAACGGGTTTTGGGCGGCAGTTCGTTATCGAGGCAAGCGAGACCGGGCGCTGCTGCTGCTGATGCCGGGTCGATAACCGGGAATGAGCGATTCATTCGCGGCAATCGCAGTCGTCGTGCGTTTGTCGGTTCAGATTCCCAGGATGTCACCAGTTTTGTTGGCTCGGAACAAGCCACCACGACTGGTAACGTGACTTCGACGACCACTGGCTTGCGGCCGCCGCCCGATCGGAGTGCCGCGATCAATACGCCGCTGCAACCGCGCAATCCGACGTCGCTGTATTATCCCAAGCTGGTCGTTCGCTTTGATGTTCCGCATCCGCAAAGAATCCAACCGACTGTTATTGCGCATCGACTTGAGGAATCAGATTCATTTCGCCAACTGGGGGAGATTGAGGTGGTGGTCTCAGGTCCGACGGCCACGTTGCGGGGTGAGGTTGCCTCCGAATCGGATCGTCGGCTAGCTGCTCTGCTTGCCACTTTCGAACCCGGAATCGATCGCGTACAAAACGACCTGACCGTGAATACCGAGTTGAAGTTGCCGCCGCTGCCTCCTGAACCTGGGACTGAGGCGGATGCGCCTCCGCTGGCGCCGCCTGCTGGGAATTAGTTGCGTTCTTTAACTCGGACTGCTGGATAGTATCGAGAAAAACGGCTTGCTGAGTGGGTGTCTGTTCCACCTTCTGCACGTTCACCGGTATGCCCGAGTGTTCGACAAACGCCGCTGGAACATCGATTGTGACGGTCGACATCGCTTCTTTGTTCGGTTCTTTCACGGTGGCTGGTGTTTCGTGGCCGACCGGTTGGATGTTGTATAAGTGCTCTCGTTGGTGGTCAATAAACTTCTGCAACCGCGTTCCGGCCGATTCGATCGGGCCGCCCGCTTGAACAACGCCGAGTGACGCATCGCGCTGTGCGGCGACTTGCTGGATCGGCGATGCTTGGGAAGTGGGTTCTTCAGTGGTCGTTGTCGCCACCTCTTCTTCAGGCGGCGCGCCGGGTAGAATTTTCGGAGCGGCGTCGGACATCACCGCGCCGCCTTGAGTCGGTTCGAATCGGACGAAAAGCGAAATACGCCGTTGCGGCCCGCCCACTTCGTCCCATGGCAACCAGACACTATAGGAATGTCCGATGTCCGACTTGCTGCGGTGTTTGGCCAGTTGCTCGGGCAAAAAGACATAGCGTTTCTCTGGTTTGGTCGCCATGCCTTTCCCGTTGTCATCACCAAAGGCATAGACGGTTAAGGTTCCATCCACAATCAACGGCTCAGCCGGTTTGTCGTCTCCGAGGCCTTGGTCGGCATAGAACATAATCCGTCCGCCGAATCCACGTATGGAGGGTTTGTTACGTTGATTGAGGACCGTATCGGTCCAAACCACCGAAAGGCGATTGGGAACCGAGACCGGGGGCAGCGGTTCTTCGTCGGCAACATCCGTCACCTGGTCCTCGGCAAACTTTGCGTCGGCGGGCTTCGCCTCCGGCGGAACCTTCGACCAGGGCATGGTGGCCGGCATCTTGAATTCGACGCAGCCGCTGAACCCCAGCACGCAGGTTAAGAGAACCCAATGGGACAAACGATTGTCAACGATTTTGATAAACATCGTGGACGAAACCTTCACTCAAATCGAATAGGAAGTCGACGGAACAAATTCAATCAGGGGCGACGCAATTACCGCGTCATTTGATCGGGCACAATCGGCCCGTTGGAGTCTTCAGGACTGTAGAGCACCTTGGGGATTCCCGTGCGCGAATCGGACGGTTGTGCTTTTCGTATCCGCCGTAACCGAACATTCAAATTCGGGTTCAGCGTCCCTTGGGGATTGTCGTCAGGAAACAAAGGTTCGACATCGTCCCAGGAGGACTGAACCGCCGAGCGGCGATCGATACGACTTTGCGGGTTGGTGTCGGGATAGATCACATCTTCTTGCGGTTGGGGAATCAAAGCCGGCTGGGCGGGAGTTGTGCCTTCGCCGCGCGGATCGCTGTCGGGATAAATCACGGGAATGGCGTCGTTGTACATCGGGCAGCCCGATTCGCCACACAGCAGAGGATCGTGATTTTGCAATTCGCATACGTCAGTCGCGCACCAACTCATGCGGGCGTACTCTTCCATCTTGATCCGTTCCATATCTTTTTGGTCGCGGATAACGTGCGGGGTGAGAATGATCAATAACTCGGTCCGCCGATCAGAATTAAAATCGTAGCTGAAGAGTTGGCCCAGCAGTGGTAGCTCTGAAAGATAAGGAACGCGGCGACGAATTTCTTCGGTCCGTTTAGTGATCAATCCGCCCAGAATGATGGTTTCTCCATCAGCAGCACTCACGGTTGTCTGTGCAGTGATGACGTTAATACGGGGTGACTTGACGATTGTTCCATCGGTGGAAACCAAGACGGGAATCCCATCGGCGTCGCTGCCCACGTCGGATTTTTCAGAATCGATTTCCATCACCACCATGCCTTCGGGACTGATGCGTGGCGTGACACCAAGAATCAGGCCGACATTTTCCAATGCGACACTATTGACCGTACCGGTTAACCCGACCGTAGAACCGGTGATACGAGGTACGCGTTGACCAACTTGGATATAGGCCGGTTGATTATCCAACGTCGTGACTTGCGGACGGCTAAGAACTTCCAAACGCCGATTCTCGTGCAGAGCTCGCAACAGGATATTCACGCTGTCGCTGCCGGCGGAAAGGACGAGACCGCCGTAACCAAGTTGCGTGTTCGTGCGGCCCACGGCGAAGTTCGACAATGCTTGACCGGCCACAGTCGCTGCGGTCGCCAACGAAGTGGCGCTGCCGCTGTTGCCCAAATCTGCTTGATTGAAGTCAAAGCCCGGTTCCAACGTGGCACCGATGACTTGTTGTTCCGTCTGGGTGGTGATCCCTTGGGAAGTCGATTGTTGTGAGGTTCGCGTTAATGTTTGTGAATCCGCGAGATTGCTCAACAGGCTGCGATCGAAAAGCAGCGAATCTTGCAGTCCCAACTCTACGCCGAATTCGTCGGTATCATTCAAGCCGACTTCGGCGATCAGTACTTGGATCATCACCTTGGGCGGTTGTTCGTCGAGTTTTTCGACAATGGTTTTAATCTCTTCGAAAAACCGCGGCGTGGCACTGACGATCAGGTTGTTCCCCACCGGTTCGGGCACAACAACCACTTCGCGTTCGATCTGTTGAAAAGCACTCAAACCACCCGGCGACGCCAATTGGATCTGTCGCTCACTTCGCAAAAAGTCGCCAATCGCGCGGGCAACGTCGGTCGCAGAAACGTTCTTCAAACGATACACGATATTCTGCCGCAGTTTGACTTCGCGTTCATCCAAACGCAGCAACAACGCTTCGATGATTCGCAAATGTCCCGCCGAGCCGGTGGCGATGATACTATTGGTACGTGTGTCGATGGCGAATCGCAACGGAGCGAGTGAGGTTTCCCCTTCAGCTCCAGGGAGTTGTGGGCCGGTGCCAGCGCCGGTTTGTGTCGGCAGCAATGACCGCAGCATCTGCACCAAGTCGGCCGCGTCGCTGTTGATGATCCGAAACACCTTGATTTGCGCGGTGTCCACCGGCGTTTCATCGAGTTGGCGAATCAATTCGCCCAATAGCTCCATGCTTTCCGGTGGTGCGGAGATGACGAGTGTATTTTTACGCGGGTCGGGTGTGATTTGAACGTTGTTCAACAACCCCGATTTGAGGACTTTTTGTCCGGCCGTATCGATCGCCAGCAGTTCCAACACCGAAGAGGCTTGTCCGCCACTCCCGTTGGCACCGGAAATGGCTTGTGTCAAAACCTGGGCGACATCGGCTGCTAAGGAGTTCTTCAGCGAGAAGATGCGTGCCTGATGAACCGAGGAACTTTCTGCGACATCAATCCGGCTGATCAACAGTTCCACATCCTGCATGTCCCGTGGTGCTGCCTGGATGAGCAATGCATTGGTGCGCGGGTCGGCTGTGACACGCACCGACGCAGCCAGTCCCGGCCGGTTCGTGAAATATTGTTGTACGGTTTGCTGCGCCTGTGCCGCCGGCGCATGTTTCAGCTGAAAGACGCGTAGTTGCGAGTTGGGATCGACGGGGCTATCCAGCGAGGCGATCAACTCTTTTAGCACCTCCATCGCTTCGCCCCAGCCAATCAATAACAGCGCATTGGGTGTGATCAGCGGGGTTTGTTCCACGCGGCCTTGTCGACCACCGATTAAATCGGGGAGCACACCGGTGATTAATGTCGATAATTGTTGGCTATCGACATGTTTGAGACGCACGACCTCAATTTCCGGTTCCGCTTCGGCGCTGAGCCGTTCGATTTCATTGATGATGCGGGTCATTTCTTCAACGTCACGATCGCGCCCCCGCAGGATGATGACGTCCAGATCGGGCAGCGTCTCGACTTCGACATCAGTTCCCAACTCCCGCAACCGTTCGCGTTGGCGGTCTAACTCGGCGTCCAGGGCGTCCGTTGGTCCGTCCGGATCCAGGGCTGGGGCGGAATCGCTGTCGGCGTCTGTTTCTTGGAAGGCAAAGTTGGCCGGGCGGATTTGCGAATCCGTGATGAGGTGCGTCCCCTTATCACCGGTTTTTTTGTGGTTGGTTTTTGGTGATTTCAGTTTGTTTTTTTCACCGCGATAGGCGCGAACGGCCTCCTCGACTTTATTGGGACTACTGCGTCGAAGTGCGAGGATACGAATCCGGCGGCCTTCGGTGGTCTCGCGGCTATCGAGTGCCCGCACGAGTCGCGCGACCTGTGCGACGGCTTGCTCTTGTCCATACACCAAAAACTGATTGCGACGGCGGTCGATGGTAATTTCGACATCGTGTCCCGCAATTTTCGAGAGGACATAACTCTGCTCGGGACTTTCGTTGACGCGGATCGGTTGCATGCGCTTTCCGAACAATTGCCGCAACATCGGTAGGATGTCGGCTGCTTGGGAATTGATCAATGAGACAAACAATTCACGCGGCGGGTCGGTCGACGGTGGCTCGACGGGCTGACCTGGTTGAGCACCTGCTTTGAGCGTGATCGTCCGTTCCACCTCTTGGATTTCTAGCGGCGGTGTCGGTTCGTCCAATCGCGACGAGATCCAGTCATGAATCTGTTGGGGCGCCACAACCAGTAACCGTGAAGCATCGACATCAATCGCGACACGGACCTTGCGGTTCTCTTGAAATCGTTTGCGGAGGCTGTCGGCTGCTTCTTGCAGTCCGGCAGGCTCGATCGGATAGGATTGGACGACCGGTTTTGTCTCGGCCGGAGCTGTAGTCGTCTTCGACTTGCGATCTACCGATTTGATCAGCTGCTGCGCAATCTGTTGAGCGTTTTTCGGCCCGCGGAGCAAGATTTGATTGTTTTGACGATCGGCAACCAGGTGCGTGTTGTCGTCGAGATTATCCAGCAGTTCCACCAGCATTTTTTCGACTTCAGTCGCCGATTTATGCCGCAGCGGATAGACCTGGTATTCGGCTGCCGAACTCGACTGAGCTGCGGCAATGCCCGAGAGGTAAAGTGTCAACAGAACGGCAGCAAATGTGCATTTCATGGGTAGCTGTTTCCACAAAACGTCTCGTCGTTGGGGTACGATCACGAGAAATTCCTCGTATGAAATTCGGTAGGCGAGCAACGTGCGCCACGCGAACTTGTCGGTGTTACAGAAATTGATGAGTTGTCGAAAATGTGAGTGAGAGAGGGGGCGGGATACTACGCAATTCCAGGGAGCCCATCAAGGGCAATTGATCCGTTCGTTATGAGAAATCTATCTGTTCTGAGAGAGGGTTCGGACGCGGCTGTATAATAACGATTCACAGCGCAAGCCATCTTGACAGAATCGAACGGTTGCGGGTATTACACGCTCCCTCTTCACAGACACTCTCTCATAAATACTCATTGACGAACCTGTGGCCATGACGCATTGCGTCTCGCCGCTGCCTATCCGTTGCGCGAACTTATTCGTTGCGCGAAGTCATTCCTTCCCCGCGAATGCGGGCAGGTCTGCATTCACGCGTTTCGACGGCATTTAGACACCTCTCCACAGCGACCACACTTCACCAACAATTGCGACTCGTTCCTCTTGGATGTTCATTCGAGATGAGTCACGCGTTCCATTCCTAACTTAGCGGACGTCCCTCCATGGCGACCGAACCCCAACAATCCGAATCCGGACTACCGGAATCTGATACGGCGCTGGCCGATGCGCCGAGCGTAGAGGGTTTGGAAAACGTCGATGATTTTCAGCCGCCGTTGGGTCTTGTGGCCAGATTGATGGACAAGTTTCGGGGCGTGGCCAGCAGCGCACAGGATTGGGTCACGCCGGCGAATTTGAAATTGGCCGGTTTTACGACGGTCGGTTTTTTGTTGTTGTTCGCCGGGATCTACGTCGCCACACGCGAGGAAGGGCCAACGAACTCCGAGAAATTAATAGAGGCTCTCGAATTTTTAAAAACCGGCGATGATGGACCCGCGGCACGCATCGCTCAAGAAATCCAGCAAGAAGGTTTCCAAGATCCTGATTTTCCGGGCGGCGACCAGTTTATCTTGGGCATTGTTGCATTTCGGCAAGCTGAGAAACTGACCGAGGACGAAGGCCGCGAACAAAAGTATCTAGTGGCCAAAAGTTTCTTGGAAGAGGCTCAGGAACGGGCCTTGACTGAAGAATATGAAGCGCAATGGGCCTATGCTCTGGGCTTGAGCATGTATCGCATTGGCCGGGCCAAGGCGGCGCAACCGTTGTTGGAAAAAGCGGTGGAATCCTACGCCCCCGGCAAGATCGAATCGGGATTGTTGCTGGCGGACACGTATGTTTATTCAAAAACGGCCGAAGATCTGGCGAAGGCGCACGAGCTGAACATCGCCATCGCTGCCTCACCCGAATTGAACGATCAACAGCGCGACCGTCTCTTTTTGCAGCGTGCACAAATTTTGTATGCGATGGACAAGCCGACCGAAGCCGAAGAGGCCTTGGCCAATGTCCATGCGGAAACCGACGGAATTACTATTCTGCGGGCTGAGGTGCTCATGAAAGCCGGCAAGTACGGTGAGGCCTTGGAAAAATTACGTCCCGTAGAAGCGGGCAAGGGTCTGCAACAAAAGTTTCCACGACAAGCACGGTACCTGATGGGATTGTGCGAACAACGGTTGGCCCAACGGGATCGCAGGAATCAAACCGTCCATTACGACGCAGCTCGCAATTATTACGAACGCACCTACAAACAATATCGTGGATCACACGAAGCTGTCGCGGCGCAGTTGTGGGCGGCGGACATTTTGAGACGGCAGGATTTTCACGAAAAGGCGCTGGAGACCTACCACGATGTCCTGCGGCAGGTACACAACCCGAGCGACTTCAGTAACAAATGGATCGACGTCAAGGTATTTCGCGGTGTGATTTTGGATGCCTGGAATTCCTGGAACGAGATGCAGTTGTATCAACACTCGATCGCGCTTTCCGAACACATGGCTCCACTGTTTCCTGCGGCTTTGGCCCGGGAATATGCGGCGTTGGCAAATCAAAAAGCTGCGCAGCATCTTGAGGATCAACTCGCGGTTGCCGACAACCAGAAACGTCAGCAACGACAAAGCGAACTCGAAAACCGCTGGGTACGTAGCGGGCAAGCCTTCGCACTCCTGGCTGCCGAGCGAAAGACGTCTGCCGAATATCCCACCGATTTGTGGATGGCGGCAGAGCACTTCTTGAAAGGGCATGACTATCAAAGTGCCGTGAACTACCTCACGTTGTTTCTGAATACGAATCCCACTAAGCAGTTGCCCGCCGCCTTGGTGCTCAAGGGTCGGGTCTTGATGCAACTGCATTTGTTTGAGGATGCCCTGAAACATTTTCAAAGAGTCATCACCAGTCATCCCACGCATGTCATGGCCTTTCAAGCGCGGCTGTTGATTGGCACGTGCTATTTCGAAACCGATCGCCATGAATTGGCGGAACAAACTTGGCGGGAAATGTTGATTTCCGACCAACTGACTCCTGCGGCGGAGGAATGGCAAGACGCGTTGTTTGGTCTGGGAAAACTGCTGCATCTCACCTGTGAAGAATTGGCGATGCAAGCCGCGTTGGTGGAAGCGACAGATCAGGAAGCTGCGGAAAAACTGAAATTCACCGCGTATCGGCGCTGGGACGAAGCGATCATCCGGTTGGATGAATATGTCAAACGATTTGACCTCCCGACAAAGGCAACCATCGACCCGCGGCATCGCGAACGAACCAAAATGTTGATGGAGGCTCGCTACTACCTCGCCAAGGCGTGTCAGCGCAGCGCCGAATATCAGCAAACAAAAATGAAAGCCGCTGAAACCGAAAACGCCCGCAACCAGTTTTTCAACCAGATGAAACAACTGCTTGATCAATCCAACAGTAACTATGAGCGGTTGAAGACGGAATTGTTGTTGGCGTCGGATGCGGGCCGCATCGACGCGTTGGGGCGTGAGTTCTTGCGGAACTGTTACTTTGAAATCCCCAACAACTTTTTCAATTTCCAAGACTATCACGGAGCGGTGATTCGTTATCGCGAAGCGGCCGGACGGTATCAAAACCATCCCGATGCACTACGGGCGATGGTCCAGGAAGCGAACTGTTATGACCGGCTCAATCGTCCGTTGGATGCCCGTGGGGCGCTGGCGCAGGCGAAATTTATTTTGGAGCAAATCCCAGATCAGGATTTTCTGGAACACAGCGAAGCGTTGAATAAGGACCAATGGAGAGATTGGTTGCAATGGGCTATTGAATTGCACAATCGACCCTCTGCTTAAAGACCTTCTGCTGAACGATACACGTTCTGTCTCGGCCACCTTTTATTTTTTTCTTGACTTCGAAACCATCCTATGACCGGATCTCCCACGTTCAACTTTGTGCGAATCTTCGCGGCACACCGCGAATGTTGCAGCCGGTTGTTGGAATTGTCCCGCAATCAGGATCGGTTAATCAATGAGGATGACTACACCCAATTGTTGGTCGTCTTGGGTAAGAAACAAAAAGTTTTGAACCAAATGGAAGAGTACGCCAAGCATCGGCCGCGGATTCAAGCTTTGTGGAAGATGCAACGCGATGAACTCGACAGTGAAACACGCCAACAATGTGAGGATTTACTCACCGGCACGGAGTCCGACCTCGCGGAACTCGTCCGACAAGAACAAGCCAGTACCGACCGCATTGAACAACGTCGCGCAGCCACACAACAGGATTTAAAAAACCTCGACCAAGGTGGCCGCGTGAGCGAAGCCTATCGCGATAGCCTGGCACCCGCGACACACCGCCGTTTGGACATCGGACAATGACCAACATTATTTCCACACACGATTCCAGTCGCCGTTTCAAATCAGCTGCATTGAATCAACCCATGGACCATCGAAACGACCACAACCTGAATGCCTCTCCGTTAAAAATCTACGGGGCTGACGTCCGTCAGGAACAGACACTCACCGCGCACGCGCTCGTGGTGGGCGATCAGCTTGACAGCCGTACCGCCGTGGTGGATGGGCTTGTCGAATTCGGCGGACGGGCAACAGCCGTCCATTCGCCCGCCGATGCCGAACTGTTGTTGCGCAGCCAGCAATTTGATTTGGTGATTTACAATGTGCACGAAGATGGCGAATCGGCGGTCGCGGCAATCACCGCACTGGTGACAAGTTCGCAGCCGACCCCGCACATTGTCATCGCTCACACTGCCGCTCCGTTTGCAATGATTGACAAGATGCAATCGCAGCCCTGTGTGGTGATCGCCCCACCCGTGAATCCGGAAATGCTCTGCAGCATCATACAGCAAGTATTGGCGCATGCTGAAATGATTGCGGAGAACACCCGCCTTACGCGACAACTTGCACAACGAGGAACACATGACATCGTCGGAAATAGTGCGGCGATTAGCGAATTGCGTTTACGAACTCTGCGCTGTGCCGATGGGGACGCGCCCGTGTTGGTTCAGGGAGAACCGGGCACCGGCAAGCAATTGGTGGCTCGCGTTTTGCATGATTTGGGATCACGAGCCCATCGTCCCTTCATCACGCTGGATTGTTCAATCTTGACCGCCGCACACTTGGAGCGGGAACTGTTCGGCGACACGGCAGTCGATTCGTTTCGAGGTGGTGAACCGCGACCGGGACGGCTGGACTTAGCGGCCGGCGGCACGTTGGTTGTGCAAAACATCGACGAAATGGCGTTCATGATTCAAGCCGACTTTGCACAGGTGTTGCGCGAGCGGCGGTTTCGCCGTTTGGGAGCAACCGAATACCGTCCGCTGGACACGCACATCATCACCACAACCCGCTACGACCTGAGTCATCAAGCGCGGCAGGGACTATTCCGTGAGGACCTACTCAAGGAAATCGCATCACGGATCCTCCCCACACCCGCACTAAAGAACCATCGCGACGACATCGCAGCACTCACAGAACATTTTCTCCGCAACATCGCTCTCAAACAGGGGAAACCGGCCAAACGTATTCCGGCGGCCACCATGGATATTCTGGCCAACTATGCCTGGCCGGGGAATGTTCAGGAGTTGGAAAATCTGATCGAGCGAGGGTGTGCCATCGACTGCGGTCCTAAATTGACCCCGGAACTGATTCGTCCCTGGTTGGCCGCCCCGACGCAAGACCACAACTCGTCCGAAACCGGCATGTCGCTGAAGGAAATGGAACGCAAACTCATCGAATCAACATTCGCGCGTTTTGCCGGCAACCGCGAAAAAACTGCACAAGCGTTGCAGATCGGTCTGCGAACGCTCTCTGGAAAACTGCGCGATTACGGCTATCCGCCGCGCGGCGGCCCCGGCTCCAATCAACCGTTCAAACGAGCTGCGTAACGAAAGGTTCATGTCATGATCAATTCAATATTGCAGTCCACCACAGTTCCGTTACTGGAACAGGTCGCCTCGTTCACCGAACGCCGCCAAGAAATCTTGGCCGGCAATATGGCCAACATCAACACCGACGATTACCGCATGCGGGATTTGGACGTTAAGAAGTTCCAATCTCTGCTGCGGGAAGCAATTGAACTGCGAAGCCAACCCAAACAATCCCAAAGCCAATACCCGATGCCTCCGTTTCCTTCTCCGGGGTTTCCGGGCGACAGCCAAGCAACACAACCCGATATTGCGGACTTGTTCACACCGGAAGTTTTCGAGGCGGTCCAAGCCCCACCCTACAACTTGACTTTTCAAGACGGCAATAATCGCAGCATCGAAGAAGAAGCGATGGAGATGACTAAAAACGGGATGCTGCAAAGTTACGCGATCGAATTCATCAATGCTCAAATGGCCTTGTTACAGCAAGTGATTTCCGAACGGGTCTAACACTTATTTTTTCTTAACGGCAGAACCATGTTCAAAACACTCGACATCAGCACCAGCGGCTTGACTGCCCAGCGGCAGTGGATGAATACCATTGCGGGCAATATCGCCAACGTGAACACGACGCGCGAACCGGATGGCGGGTCGTATCAGCGGCGGTATGTCAACTTCAGTGCCGACACATCACAAAGTGACGGGATGACCCGCGGCGTACCGGTCTCGTATGAAGTCAAATTGGACGAATCGCCACCGCGCTTGGTCTACGATCCCGGCCATCCCGATGCGAACAAGGAAACCGGAATGGTGGCGTATCCCGCATTTGATATCGTGACCGAATTCGTCAATGCCATCGCCGCCAGCCGCGCGTACGAAGCGAATATATCGGCTGTGGAAATGTCCAAAACCATGTTCAACAAATCGCTGGAGATCCTGGCTTAGTGCTTTGACACCAAGTGCACTGGGGTTCCACTGGCTTGGCCAGTGCAACAACCGACTGCCAGAACGACTGACAAAACACTGGCCAAGCCAGTGGCACACAACTTCCCCTTTCCCCCCTTTTATCGAAACAGACGATGCCCGGTTCCATTGGTGGATTTCAATCGAACTTGTTTCCGGCCATGCCGAAAATGCCGCACGCGCCCATTGGGGGCGCTGTCGGCGGCGCAGCCGGAGCGGACGCGCCGCAGGTCAATTTTCAAGAAGCCTTATTGAATTCCATCAACCAGGTTGGCATGCAGGAAAAGCAAGCCTATGCGGCCATTGAATCGTCGCTCGTCAGTGATGAGGACACTCAAGTCCATGCCATGATGGCTATGAAAAAAGCGGAACTCGCGTTTCGTACGATGATTCAGATTCGCAACAAGATGGTCGACGCCTACAACGAAATCAAGGACATGCGGTTTTAACCGCTGAAAAAAACCGCTGTTGTTCTCACACGCTCTTCACTTCACCTAGAAAACTTCAATAAACGCCATGGACGGCATTCAAAACATATTCAAACAGATCGGCGATCTGTGGCAGTCCTTTAGCCCCAGCCAAAAGGGAACGTACACGATGATCGTGGCGCTGCTGATCGCGGCGCCGCTGGTCTATTCCTACAAAGGCTCGGGATCGGATCACGTCCCGTTATTTCCCGGGATCGCTCTGAAGCCGCATGAGCTGCAAACGGTGCACAGAGCAATGGTTTCTACCGGTTTGTCGGGCTGGGATCTGGAGGGCATCGATATCGTCGTCCCCAAGGGGCGCGAAGCGGAATTTTCCAAAGCACTCGCAGGGCAGGGCGGACTTCCGCCGGAAATCTCGGACATTGTCATCAACGTGTTGCAGGATGAAAGCCCTTGGTCGTCGGGAGATGCACGCAAAGAAAAAACCGAAGAGGGCCGCAAGAAACAGGTCCGCCAACAAATTCTCAACATGGATGGTGTCCAGGAGGCCACGGTGAATTGGCCGCCGAAGGAACGCCAACGATATTTCGGTCAGAGTAAACCCCGTACTGGAATCGTCTCGGTGCGGATGGCGGGGGACCGTGAATTGATGCCGCACGAACGCAAATCGATGCAGGTCTTGGTTGCTGGTACGGTCGGGATTAGTCCCGACAGCGTTTCTGTGATCAACTTGGGCACGAATCGCGCCTACAATCCCCAGGACATCGATTCCAACGATATGTATTTCCAACGCCGCAACGAAGAAGAAACGTTGCTGCAGGAAAAAATTCTCAGCGCGCTGAGTTTCATTCGCGGTGTGGTGGTGACGGTTGCCGTCAAACTAGAAAAAGAAGAAGCCACGACGGAGCGGACCGTTTCCTATGACGCCAAGCCGATCGTGATCGAACAGACGACGTTATCCAAGACTGAAAATTCTCGCGAAAACAAACGCAGTGACCAACCGGGCGTCGTGGGCAATACGCCACTCGAAGTCCGTGCCACGGCCAAACCGGCGCAGGAGCGGGAATTTCAACTCGATGAATCCCAGAAGAACAGCATCACCGGTGGCAAAGAATCGTACGGTGTGATTCAAGGTCTACGACCAGTCTCCTCGACCGCCACGATTACCATTCCCGAAAGCTATTATCGAGAGCGCCTGGCAGACGAAGGTGTCCTTGCCCCGGGCCCCGAGGCTTCGGAGGAAGACAAGGCGGCGTATCAGGCCAAGGTCACGGCTGAAGAAACCAAGATTAAACCGCGGGTGACGGAATTGGTCTCCAAGTTGGTGACCGCTCCCCCCAGCGAAGACCCGACATCGTTGGTCACTGTGATCCGTGCGCCGTGGGCGTCTCCTGAGGTGGTGGAAGGACCAGGAATCATGGATACCGCAGGCGGGATGGTCAACGCCTACGGCCGCAGTGTTGGCTTGGGCCTATTCGCGTTAGCGGCGTTGTTTATGCTCAATCGCAGCATGAAAGCCGTGCCATCCGCGCCGGAACCGGATATTGACGCCATTTTGAATCCTCCCAAACCGGACGAACCAGAAGAACCGGTTCGCGAAGTCGAAGTCCTGCCCCCCTCGCGGCGGGACGATGTGCAACTTCTTGTCAAAGACAATCCCGAGATGGCGGCAGCCGTGTTGAACAAATGGCTCTCCAGCTAATCCATAAACGGAACCTGCATTTGTCGCCTCTTTTATTCTAAATCGACATCGAAATCGCTATGCACCCTACGAACGAATCCCAAATGAAACGAGTGCGTAAGTCGGCCGTCTTGTTGTTGAGTTTGGACCGGACCATGTCCGCCGAGATTCTCAGCCAACTCAATAAGGATGCGATCGAACAGGTTGCGTTGGAAATTGCACGATTAGACGACGTCACCCAAGAAGAACAAGAAGCGGTTCTGGAGGAGTTCTATTTGCAAGGACGAGCGCGTCGGCATATTGAATCCGGCGGGATTGAACACGCCTATGCTTTACTCGAACAGTCAATGGGAAAGGACGAGGCGGCGGAAATTATTGATTCCTTGCGGCAATCCATGAGTTCGGTGCCGTTTGGTTTTATGCATAAAGTCTCGGCGGAGAATGTGATCACCTTCATTATCGAAGAACATCCCCAGACGATTGCGCTGATCATGTCGCACTTGCCGTCGGGCTTGGCTGCCGAAGTGTTGGGGCGGCTGCCTTCGGATAAGCAGTTGGACGTCGTTCGCCGTGTTGCCACGATGGAACAAACCAGCCCGGAGGTGATTCGCGACGTGGAAAGCAGCTTGCACGCCCGGATGCGAACGATGTTTAGCCAATCGATGGAAAAAGCAGGCGGAGTCGGGTCGGTTGCACAAATTCTCAACGTTACGGATCGCATGACGAACAAAGGCATCCTCGAAAATCTCGAACAGGACAATCCCGATTTGGTCGACGAGATCAAACGACTGATGTTTGTGTTTGACGACATTCTCAAGCTCGACGACAAATCCGTGCAATCGCTGCTCAAGGAAGTGGACAACAGCCAATGGGCATTGGCGCTCAAAGGCGCTTCGGAAGACCTCAAAGCGAAAATTATGGGCAACTTGTCGCAACGCGCCGCTGCGATGCTGCAAGAAGAAATGGACTACTTAGGCCCCGTCAAACTCAGCGATGTCGAGGCTATGCAACAACAGATTGTCGACACAGTCCGCCGTTTGGAAGACAGCGGCGAAATTACCGTTGCCACTGGAAACGAAGCGGAACAATTGATCACGTAAGGGCTTTGCGACTGCCGACCAGACGCGGCAAACTTTCTGTTTTCCAGTTCAATCCTATTAACAAAGACACCTCAACCCCATGCCGGCCACACAACCCTCTCGGCTTCTCAAAGCCCACGACGCGCGCAACATTGGCTCAAAGGTCGCGTTCAATTACGAAGACTTGCGCCAACGATGTGATCAGTACATTGAACAGATTAGCGCACAGGCAAAACAAATTTTGCTCGACGCGCGGGCCGAAGCCGAACAATTGCGTGCCGAGGCTCAGGAGCAAGGGCACGCGCAGGGACTTGCCGCCGGGCATGAAGAAGGGCTCAAAGACCAGCAAAAGGCGATCGCCGATAAAGCGGACGAACTGTCGACCGCACGATTAAACGCAGCCTTACCCGCAATACAAGCGGCCGTAGATGCGCTCAACACTGAACGCAACCGTTGGTTGACCACTTGGCAGAACACGGCCATTCAACTCAGTGTGGCGATCGCCGAAAAACTACTGCATGCGGAATTGCAGCAGCGTCCAGAACTCGTGCAAGAGACGATCCGCGAAGCGCTGGAACTAGCGGCTGGTAATCCGCAAATCAAACTTCGTTTGAATCCTGACGACGCGGACCACCTGGGCGACTGGTGCGACGAATTGGTGGCGACCGTTTCCACCGCAGGAACGGCCGAAATTGTCGCTGATCCGCACGTCACCACGGGAGGCTGTGTGGTGGATACCAAACATGGCCAAGTCGATGCACGCCTCGAAACCAAACTCGCCCGCATCGCTCAAGAGCTGTTAGACGATAGCGTCTAAACAACCCAGGTTGAACGCGCCCTCTCCGACAGCAGAGGGGAATATTTTTCCGGCCACTGGCCACCGACCACTCGCCACTTGAAAAGCCACCATCATGCTTGCACTGGAAGAACAAATTCAACGCATCTTGCCGGTCGGACTGTCCGGCAGTGTGACGAAGATCGTCGGGTTGACCGTCGCTGTCAGCGACTTTCCGGCTCCGCTGGGATCGGTCTGTAAAATCGCCACCGAAAGTGGCCGCAGCGTCGAGGTCGAGGTGATCGGTTTTCAAGGCGAGCATACCTTGTTGTTGCCGTACGACGAACTGACCGGCATCCGCCGCGGCAATCGCGTCACCATGGTGCAGAGCGTTCCCGGCATTCGCGTCGGCGACCAATTGCTGGGACGCGTGCTCGACGGTCGGGGGCGGTTCATTGACTCCGGTGTCCCGGCCGCCTTGCCGCATCGTGCGCCGATTCACGCCGAGGCAACCTCTCCCTTAAAGCGGCCGCGCATCGATACCCCTTTGGGAACCGGCGTGCGGGTGATCGATGGATTATTGACCGCCGGCAAAGGACAACGGTTGGGAATCTTTGCCGGCAGTGGTGTCGGCAAAAGTGTGTTGATGGGACAAATGGCCCGAAATAGTACAGCGGACGTGAACGTGGTCGTCCTGGTGGGCGAACGGGGACGTGAAGTCCGGGAATTCATTGAGAAGGATTTGGGACCCGAAGGACTCGCCCGCAGTGTAGTGATCGTGGCGACCAGTGATGCGCCGGCGCTGCAACGCTTGCGGGCGGCGTTTGTCGGAACGGCGGTTGCGGAACACTTTCGAGATCAAGGAAAAGACGTCCTGCTGATGATGGACAGCGTGACGCGTTTTGCGCTGGCCCAACGAGAAATTGGTTTAGCGGCCGGCGAACCCCCGGCAACGCGGGGTTATCCACCGAGTGTTTTTGCCCTGCTGCCGCGACTGCTGGAGCGTAGCGGACGTAACGATCGGGGGAGCATTACCGGTTTTTACACCGTCTTGGTTGAAGCTGACGATGCCAATGAGCCGATCTCAGATACAGTACGCGGCATCCTTGACGGACACATCATGCTATCTCGAAAGCTGGCGCATCAGGCGCATTGGCCAGCGATCGACGTTTTGGCCAGTATTAGTCGGTCAATGCCCGACGTGACGACCGACCAACATCGCGCTGCCTCCGATGGCTTGAAACAACTGTTAGCCGCCTACCGGGAATCTGAGGACCTCATCTCGATTGGAGCGTACCAAGCCGGTTCGAACCAACAGGTCGACGTGAGTTTGAGAATGCGTGAGGCGATTCAACAGTTTTTGCAACAAGGCATGTCCGAATCGGCGGCATTGGACAGCACAATCGAGCAATTGTTGCAGTTGTCCCAAGTCCGTGAATCATTGCTGCAAAACAGTTCTGCAAGTGACGAAACACACGCTGCCTCGGCGTGACGACACGAGATTCAGTTTTCAACCCAATCTGCAAATTTACTAACAGGACATAGTTCTCCCAACGCAATTTGAGATAAGTCACGACCGTGCCGAAATTCCAGTTCAAACTCGAAACATTGCTCAACATGCGTTTAGGACGACGGGACCAATGCCGCCAGGCATTGGCGACAATCCTCAGCCACGACGCGGAGTTAGCAGCCCAAATGCAGCGCGTTGTGCAGCAACGTCTCGGGCAATTGCAGGAACTGCGCGATCTGAATTCGTCACGCAACATGAACATCGATGCCACAGCGGCGCGACGGTACTATGCCGGGCAACTGACGTCGGAAATCGCTGGGATCGAACATCAACAAAGCCTCGTTGCTGAGCAACTGGAAATCTGCCGCCAAACACTCGTCAAAGCAGATCAAGATGTCAAAGCTCTGGAGAATCTGAAGGAGAAGCAACAGGCGGAATTTATGCAACTCCAAGAACAGCGCGCTCAACGCGAACTCGAGGACAGTTGGTCCGCCACGAATCGAGATGAGGTGCCATTATGTTAAAAACCGGCATCGTGATCTTCGCCTGTTTCTGCATTGCAACCGTCATCACCGAAGCAGTCGGTTTAGGGGTGCTTTGGTCGCGGGGACAACTCAATCAGCGGACGTTTCGAGAAATTGAAGTCATTCTGACCGGCTCGGATTTGCTGGGTATCGACGTCCAAGACAACGAACAAGAAACGCGGCAACTCTCGCTGGATGAGATCAGCGAAAAACGGGTGACTGCGATTTTGGGCATCGAAAAACGCGAAAACCTTGCCAAACAATTGTTAAACGACGTCATGAAATTTCGCGATGAAGTGACCGCCGAGCAAAAGGCGTTGATCAAAGACCGTGAATCGTTCAATGCTGAATTGCAGCAGGTCAACGAACGAAACACGGCCGAAGCCACGGAACTGGCGCGAGGCATTCTTTTGGCCTCTTCGCCCAAGGTTGCCGTCGATCGTTTGATGGAATTGACCGTTGAGGAAGACGTCATCTTGCTACGAGGTATGCCTGACGAAAACATTGCGAAGATACTCAAGGAATTTAAAACAGGACTGGCACAGGAACGAGCACAACGCGCACGGCTTATCTACGAATCGATTTATCGCGGCGAACCAACCAGTTCCGTGATCAACAAACACTCCGAAAACGGACAACCACAGGTAGCCACCCCGGCCGGCTAGCCAACACAAATGGCACATGGCGAAATCGTCACGGACGATAGAGCGGGTGCACCGAATGCGTCGTTCGAAATCGTTGATCGGAAACCGACCCGCTGACAGGAACAAGAGTTATGTCCTCGGATAATTTTAACTTTTCGATCGATGCACTTCCGGTTTCGGCACCGGCAAAACCTTCGTCGCTGGACACGTCGGCAAACCGCAGCGATTCCACGCAGAGTGGGTTTCGCGATGTGCTGTCTGGTTCGATGGACGAGACCCGTCAATCCCGGCGGAACGAACCTCGCGATGACGCGCCATCGTCGACGCGCGAAGCCGCGGCACAGAAGCCGTCGGCAGAAGACCGTTCTTCTGATTCAGCGCGGCAGCGCCCAGAGATCCCCGCGGACTCAAAACGCGCCGAGGCGCAAAACACCAGCGCCGATGAACAGGTTTCAACCGAACCGACTGAACCGACCGAAGCGGCGACGGATGCCGGTCAGCAGCCTGCCGACCCGCCAAAAGCGGCTGAAGGTGCGCCGCCGGCAGAATTCGTGGCAACGCTAATGGCGACGCAAACCACAACCGCGAATGTGGATTCCGAAACGACCGCTTCCTCTTTTGAAACAACCACGATTACCGTACAACCGCCTCCACAAGGTCTGGTGACCGCTTTAGCTGCCACAGGCAATGGATCCGCCAACTCGCCGTTGACCAATGATCAACAAGCGGATGAGGGGACCGGGCTGGAATCTGCAGCGGAGGAAACAATAACGGTCAATCAGCCGGCAAATGCGACCGGGGCGGGCGGGCAACCGGTTGAGGCGGCTCAACCGGCGATCGAGAATCCAGCAGCCTCCCAAGTGGCTACGACAACACCCGCCAGCGAAACGGCTTCCTCGTCGCCGACAGAGAGTCGTCCAGCGCCCGTTTCACCGCCAACGACGGAGCCTCAAGTCTCGGCTGGTCAGAATGCAGCAAACAATGTGTCGGAGACCAATGAACCGCCAGTCGCGCAGAAAAATTCTCCACAACAGCCAACCGAAACATCTCAAACCGCGCAGCAACAATCCGTCGTTGAAAATACAAATGGATTGGCAACTGCGGACGAGGGGACCGATCCACAGCCTGCCTCACCGCCGACAACAACGGCAGGCAGTTCCGCAAAAAACTCTGAGACCTCCGAGACAGTCTCTTCCGACAAAGCCGGGCCGCAACAACCGCTGGATACTTCAATGGACGGTCAGCAATCGCAGAGCGGTTTGTCCGACGATCAATCACAGCAGCAATCGAGCAACACAGCGTCGTCTACCGATTCGTTGACGAAGACGGGAGAATCAGCGGGCGTACAAAGTCCACTTGTCGCAGTTGATGATTCGGCGACCGGGCAGGAATCGACGGAATCGGTCCTGGGCGGACCCGCACCCAGTTCGCAGCAGTCGGATGTCTCACGAACTGTCGGGACATCTACGACCACCACAGTGGAGACGGCTGTGGATGTTCAGCGACCTGATTTCGCCATGCGCATCGCCAACGCAGTCCGTACCTCTGCCGAAAACCGCCAAGAGGTCACCATGCGCCTGACGCCGCCGGAACTGGGGGCGTTGCGTATTGAGGTCGCCGTGGAACATGGAAAAGTCTCAGCCCGGATTGATGCACAATCGTCGGCGGCCCAGAAAATCCTCTTAGACAGCTTACCGCAATTGAAGGAAGCCTTGGTCCAAAACGGGGCGAGTGTGGAACGCATTGAGGTGATGCTGGCCGACAACTCGCCCAATGACCAAGGGGGCGCTCTGGGACAGGGATTCACAGAACAAGGCGAACGAGGCCAAGGGCCACAGGACCAAACGACTTACGGTGAAGACGATCGCAGTGCGGCTGAAGGCGAAGAGATAGCGGAAACCGCAGCGCCGACGGCTCAAGGAATCACACGAAATCGCGGCATACTTGAACTGGATATCACCATCTAAAGACCGGGCGGAATCCGGGACTTCGACTCGCAAGATCGTCAACCGAAGACACAACGTTTTACATTGGCTGTTCCACAAATGGTTGATCCATTTGTTTATTGAATGTCAGCCGGCGACATAGAAGGCCGGCTCTCGGAAGGAACCGATCATGGATGTCAATACAACCACAAGTACCAGTGCTGCGTCGACGGCCACGACTGTCGAATCCGAGAAAACGGGTTTTGCAGCACTGAATGCCGACGATTTCATGAAGTTGTTATTAACGCAACTTCAGAATCAAGATCCCTCGGAGCCTACGAGCAACGAAGAGTTGCTCAACCAGCTCTCCTCCATGCAGAGTTTGGCCTCGAGTATCGAACTAGGCGACACGCTCAAGGATATCGTCTCCAACCAGCAATTGACTGACGGTGCCGCGTTTTTGGGATCGTACGTCACAGGCGACAACGACCAAAATGTCGCCGTGGATGGGGTTGTGGACCGCGTCGTTATGCGAGAGGGATCTGCCTATCTCGGAATCGGCGAGCAAGAAATCCCAGTGCGGAACGTCACACAGGTGAACGCGCTGTTCGCCCAATAACGATTCCTGACTGAATTGAATCGAACTCCACCGTCGGCTGAACTTTCCTTCGGCACGCGGTGGTTTTTGCTGCGCGCTAGTCTTTGAAGCGCGGTAGTCCTTGATGCGCTGTGACGAAGTGGAGCTAGCGGACTTCCTAGATTACCAGGTTCCCCGGACCGTCATTGCCCAGACAATTGTACCGGCTGCAAAATATCCGGTCGATAAAACGACTGTGCGAAATTGTTCCGCCCTGCGGAGTCACATTTCGCGCTGAAAACAATTGTCACCTGTCTCGACCGAATGATTGGATTGGTCGAGCCGAATTGTCATGCTAGACCGTGGGGGGTCATTATGGGTCTTACGTCCGCGTTGAATACGTCTTTGAACGGCTTGTCTTTGAACGAAACCGCGATTGATGTTTTAAGTAACAATATCGCCAACGCGGGGACCAACGCGTTTAAGTCGTCTCAGGTTCAGTTTTCGACGCAGTTGGCCCGTACGCTCAGTTTCGGTTCGCGTCCCACTGCGACCAACGGCGGTACCAACGCCAAGCAAATTGGTTTGGGAGCCACGGTCGCGGCGATTATTCCCGACTTCAGCCAAGGGAGTATCACGAATACAACGACACCGTCGGACTTGGCGATTCAAGGCGATGGTTTTTTCATCGTCGAAAGCCAGGAAGGCAATGTCTATACGCGGAATGGGACGTTTCGTCTCAATAGCGAGAACGTGCTGACCAATAGCCAAGGACTGCGGGTGCAAGCTTATGGTGTGGATGACGATTTCAACATCATCAATACGGAATTGAAGGGCGTGCAAATTCCGCTCGGTGAACTGAGTATCGCTGAAGCCACCGAAAACGTGGTGATGAGTGGAGCGCTTTCTCCGCAAGGTGAAATTGGTACGCATGGGACATTATTGGAAACGGCCCCGTTGGTCATCGATGGCGCCGGAACGGCGCTCACGTCCACGGCGACGTTGCTTTCAGACGTCCGCTTAGCGTCCGATCCAGCGACGCAATTGTTCACGGGCATCCCCGCCGATTTGGAGCTGACCGCAGTCAAAGGGGGGCGAACCCTCGATACGAAGACATTAGCGGTCACAGCGACGACGACCGTCCAGGACTACATGGACTTTCTCGATCAAACCCTGGGACTGCAGTCGAACGGAGTGCCCACCGATGCCGATGGCATTGCCGTGGGCGTCGACCTCAGCGGCGGCATGATTCGTGCTAAAGGCAACCGCGGCTCCGTCAACGACATTTCTGTTCCCGTGGGTTCGATGGTCATGAACGGCGGTGTTGTTGGATTAGATGTTCCTCGGAATGGCGAAGCCGCCGATGGAGAAAGCACGTTCACCACGTTCGTTGTCTTCGACTCATTAGGCGAAGCGCTGACCGTGCGGATGAGTGCCTACAAAGAAGCTGAAACGACCAGTAGCACGACGTTCCGCTATATTTTAGAAAGCGATAACAACAGTTCGGGGATCCCCGGCGATGTTGATATTGCTTTGGGAAGTAGTACGGTGGTCTTCGATAGTGTGGGGAACGTCGCCGACCAACCCAACAACTCATTCTCAATCGATCGGAACGGGAGTGCCGCCGTCAGTCCGATGGTGTTTGAGGTCGACATGTCGGCGATCTCAGGGATTTCGTCCTCGGGAAGTAACCTCAACCTGAAATCACAAGATGGTTCCAGCCCCGGTGTATTAACGAGCTTCGTGATCGACGAACAAGGGGTGATCAACGGTGTGTTCGACAACGGTGTCATCCGGACGTTGGGGCAGGTCGTTCTGGCTCGTTTCACCAATCCAGGCGGCCTGTTACAAGACGGTGGCGATACATTTCGGGAAGGGGTCAGTTCCGGGGAACCGCTGGTGAGCACCCCGGGAACGTTCGGTGCCGGTACGATTCGCGCCGGTGCGATCGAGTTGTCCAATACCGACATCGGACGAAGTCTCGTTGATTTGATCGTAGCCTCGACCAACTATCGCGGTAACGCCCGTGTTATCGATTCCACGAATCGGCTCGTGGATGAGCTGTTACTGTTGGGCCGCTAATCAACGACTTGATCGCTGAGAACGGCATAACTCTCTCTTAGGGTAGGCAGCCATGATTCAACTGACGCGACTCAACGGCGACCAATTCGTACTCAATGCCGAATTGATTCGTTTTGTGGAAAGTCGCCCTGATACGTACATCACGCTCACCACAGATGATCGCTTTGTGGTGCGTGAAAGCATGGATGAGGTTGTGCAGCGCTCGATCCAGTATTCGCGTCAGATTCGCGGCGGCATCGTCTAACACGGTAATTGATCGAATTGGTTTTGAGGCCCGGGTCTCTGTTCGGGATGGCATTTTTGGGGCCGTCGGACAACCCGGTCGCGGTGCCGTGAAACCGGAAGTATCGACTCGGCGTTCAGGGATGAAAACAGGCTCATGGACAAAGCAACAATTGGTGGATTGGCGAGCGGAGTCGCATTGTTGGTCATCGCGGTGTTCGTTGCGCCTGGATCGAAGTTCTCAGCGTTTTGGGATACCGCCTCGGCCGCCGTCGTTGTGGGGGGCGCGATCGCTGCGACAGCAATCGCCTTTCCCGTGGTGGCGCTGCTCAAGTTTCCGCGGGTCATCAAAAAGACCCTGCAGCCCAATGCCTTAGAAGCCGGTCCGGTCATTGCAGAACTGGTCGGGCTGGCTGAGGTCGCCCGTAAAGACGGCATCCTGGCTTTGGAGCAAAAAACGGAGGAGATTGAAGACCCGTTCATTTTGCTGGGCATCCAGATGGCGGTCGACGGCATCGACTCGGAATTGATGGAGGAATTACTCCGCACCGAGGTCGATTCAGTCGCCGAACGTCACAAAACCGGCAAGATGCTGTTGGACACGTTGGGCCGTTACGCACCGGCATTCGGTATGATCGGGACGTTGATGGGTTTGATCATCATGTTGGGAAACATGGATGACCCCGATGCGATCGGTCCCGGTATGGCGGTCGCCTTGATCACCACGCTCTATGGAGCCATCGTCTCCAACTTAGTTTGCCTGCCCTTGGCCGACAAGTTGGCCTATTACAGTAAACGCGAAGTCGAAATCCGAGAAATCATCGTGCGTGGAATTCTCTCCATCCAACAAGGAGACAACCCGCGCGTGGTGGAACAAAAACTGAAGACCTGTCTGCCGGCCGACCAACGCGGCTCGGATGAAATGGCAGATGCCGCATAAGCGAGCAAATGGGGGCCGATGGAGCGGGTTCCTAGATCCAAGATTTGCTCTCCACAGCGGGCAACAAATTGTTGGCCCCGCCATTTCTTTTACCGGAAATCATCTCGGCCGAGGCGCGACCCATGCCTGTTCAAGACGATCCCGCTCCCGGCGTTCCCGAATGGGTTGTGACCTACGGTGACATGATGTCGCTGTTGCTGACGTTCTTCATCATGCTTGTCTCGATGAGCGAGATGAAAGAAGAAGGGAAGATGCGGGCTGCTCTGGACGCCATCAGCGAAGCGTTCGGTAATGAACAAGCGATGATGGGATCACCCGGCGATTCGTTCCAAACGACCAGTGTGCTCAGCAAGCTGAGTTCGATGGGGAATCTTTCGTTAGGGGGCACGCGCGAATCCGCTCTTAAAAATCGAGGTCCTGCGGGCAAATACGACCCGGTGCAACGAATTCGCGAAGGGACCGTCGTCACATTGGGCGGCGCAGCTATGTTTAAGCCTTTTGAGGCAGAGCTGTCCGACGAGCTGAAACGAAGTCTGGATTCGATTGCCAACGTTTTGCGAAAGCGTTCGCGGCGGATTGAAGTACGGGGACATGCTGCGCCGACGGCATTGCCCAAGAACAGCAAGTTTCGAGATGCCTTCGACTTGTCATTCGCCCGCGCCGATGCCGTTGCCAAATATCTTATCTCAAAAGAGATTCGGCCCGCGCGGATCCTGGTCAGTGCTGCCGGAGACAACGAACCGCGCTCTTTACGTCGCGGTTCTGAGCACCAAGCGCTCAATCGTCGGGTTGACGTGTATTTGATAGATTCCTATATAGAGCGGTCTTCAAAACACCGTTAGCAGTAGGATTTCTCAAAAACGACCGACGGATACATCGACGGCAGCTGCGCGCGACGTGATCAATACCAGTCATAGCAGCGCGGATGGGATTGTCGATGGTTCGCGAATCGTGGCGCGGCGGGTTTCGATGTTTGTCTGTTGTCGGCCTGTTGTCGATAGCGACAATTCGCGATTTCAGCGTACATTCCGCACGAATTAGCCAATACCGTCATGGAGGATGGTTCAATGGCGACGGCCACCACCGACGACCCCGGCAATGACACAGCGGAGGAACTTCCCGATGATCTGGAAGTCGCTCACGCCGCAGTCGCCGCACGCAAAAAAAAGATCAAGGCCGCCGGTTTAGTCGTCGGGCTCACGGTCGTCATGATGGGCGTCGGCTATATGTTTATGCCCGAAAGCAGTGCGGAAAATCTTGCTGAGGAGGATGAGTCCGCCATTGCCGCATCCGAAATCGAGGACGATACCGCCGAAGTCGAGATTGGCCAATTCAATTGCACCAACTCCCGCGCAGGGATCGACATCAGCGTCCACGTGAATTTTTCGTTGGTTGCCGAAGTCCAAAAAAGCAACGAACAAAATTTTCTGGATGCCAAAGATTTGTACGAGGCGCGCATCCGTGACATCGTCAATCGCGTGGCCCGCAGCGCCAGTCGCGACGACCTCAATGACCCGGCTTTAGACACACTCAAACGTGAATTTCGCGAAGGTATCAATCGCATCGTTCGCAAACATTATATCGTGAAGATCCATATTCCCGACTGGCAAACGATGGAACGTTAATGCCATTGTTGTGACGAAACCACGACAGGCGTTAAAGCGTCTCTACAAGCGAGAGCAACCGTGTCCGACGAAAACGATGATCTCCTCGATCCGGCAGAAATCGAAGCACTGCTCAATGAAGCAGGCGCAGGTGACGCACCGACTCCGCCGCCGCCACAAGCAACTGCGCCAGGCGCAGAAGCTTCTGCAAACGCTCCGGATACACCCGAGGCGGAGAGTGACCAATTGTCGCAGGACGATTTGGATCGTCTCATGGCCGAAGCGACAAGCGGTACCGCGCCACTGGAATCCAAGCCAAAACCGCCGGCAGAAGCCGCGCCGCCGCAGGACAACGACGGCGATTTGCTTGACCCCAGTGAAATCGAACAACTACTCAAAGCGCAAGAACCAGGTGCTGCTGCCAGTCCCACAGCCGCTGCGACCTCTGCGCCGGCGTCGAACCTTTCCGCCGAAACCGACGAATTGCTGCGACAAGCCGAAGCAGGATTGGCGGCCGCCATTTCCACCGATGGCGGGGCACAAGGCAATCCGGGACCCTTTGGAAATCCGGAGCCTTACACCTTTCAAGAATTTGGGAAATCCACGTCTAGTGCGGACAATGTCGCGCTGAATACTTTGCACGACGTGGAATTGGACATTCGCATCGAACTGGGCCGCACGGAATTGTTGATCGAAGAAGTCCTGCAACTCCGCGATGGGTCGGTGGTCCCGCTCGACAAACTGGCCGGCGATCCCGTCGACGTGATCGTCAACGAACGCCTGATTGCCCGTGGCGAGGTTTTGGTTCTCAACGACAATTTCTGCGTACGAATCACGGAAATCCTACCACCGCATCTCTAGCCGCACGTCATTGCGTCACATCAACATTTTTTAGCACGCAGCAACGCGACTCATTTGTTCTCGAGACTATGACACGAAACCTATTATTTGCATTCGTCGGACTATGTGTTTGGGCAGGGTGCGCGCTGCCCGCTGTCTGTCTCGCCGCTCCTCCGAAAACCGCATCCGGAAATTCAAATCCTCCTGCAGTCATCGGTGAAGCGCAAAAACAGGGCTTTCAAAATCCGCTTGACAAAAAGTTTCCGCAGGCGAGTACTGCTAAGAAATCATCGGCATCCTCAACTGAGACACAGCGCAAGAAAAAAGGGGGATCGTTGGTGCAATCGGCCTTGGGCTTAGCATTCGTGCTCTGCCTGATTCTCATCGTCGCTGCTTGGGCCAAACGACATTTGCCGCAAGCCAACAGCGCACTTCCCTCTGAAGCGGTGCAAATTCTCGGACAGCGGGCCGTCGGACAACGGCAGATGATTCAATTGATTCGATGTGGCTCACGGATATTAGTCCTCGGCGCGACTCCCAATGGGCTGACCACGTTGAGCGAGATCACCGATCCGGTCGAGGTGGATTATCTCGCCGGGTTATGCCGCCAGGACCACCCCCATTCGGTCACATCCGCTTTTTCGCGTCTCTTTCAAAATTATCGCGACATGAGCGACGATTCTACTCCGCCCGCCAACCCAATGGGGGCGCTGTCGTCGAAGCTGCGACGGACTGATCCGGCGACGGATGTACCTCAAAATCCGCCGCATCAATCCATGACCGAAACATCAGCTGAAACGCCTGAGCGTTCACTGAAGGAGCGATTGGGCCGCCTCGGTCCGTCTGGCGATTCCTCGCGGTTCTCGCCGCCCGGCGCGGAGGGTTCTTATGAGTAAATCTCCCGCAGCCACGAAGGATTATCTCAAATCAGCAATCCGCCGCGCGCGGCGTTTGGCGCTCTTATTTTCTGCATTGGTATTGGTCAGCGTACTCGTTGCTCCGGCTGATTCTTGGGCGCAAAACGGCAAGCAAAGCGGACGGCCACGCGCGCGTGCCAACCAAGGAGCCGTTCGCGCTCCCGGTGCACCACTGCCGGTTGATCCCGGAGCAAACCTTCCAGCTGCTAAGCAAAACGGCCTGCCGATCGTCGGTGATTTTAATCCCGAATCGCTCGTCTCGCCCGATGGCATGACCTCGACAATGAACCTGATGCTCACGCTGACGGTGATGACGTTGGCCCCGTCGATCTTCATCATGACCACCTGCTTTATCCGCTTCATCGTGGTGTTAGGGCTGTTGCGGCAGGCACTGGGCACGCAGCAACTCCCCCCCAATCAAGTCATCGTTTCCTTGGCCCTGTTTCTCACCTTTGCCGTGATGGGGCCGATCTGGCAGCAGAGTTACGAATCGGGCATCCGGCCTTATACAAACAACGAAGAGATCGTTATTGAGGACGGTAACGATCGGCTGACGCAAACATTCATCAACACCACGCGTCCGCTGCGCAGTTTCATGATCTGGCAAATCGACATTGGCAACAACGAGAACTCATTGATGTTGTTTGTCGACTATCAACGGGGACGGCCTGGATTTGTTGAGCCGAAGACCTACGACGATGTCTCCATCTGGGCACTGTTACCGGCCTTCATGCTCAGCGAACTGAAGACGGCGTTTATCATTGGTTTTGTGATCTATTTGCCATTCGTGATCATCGACATGGTCATCGCCTCGGTATTGATCAGCATGGGCATGATGATGTTACCACCGGTGCTGATTTCGCTGCCGTTCAAATTGTTGCTATTCGTGTTGATCGACGGCTGGACACTAACTGTCGGCATGCTGTTGGAGAGCGTCACCGTCTCCGAGTCATTATCAGCACTGGCCCACTTACCCCCCCCATTCGTATGACGTCGCCAGAGAGGCCACCGAGAAAATTTGGAATGTGCGGTCATCGCGGATTAAAGAATTTCTCTGTGTCCTCTGTGCTCTCTGAGGCTAAAAAAACCTTCCCATTTTTAGTGGCGTTTCACCAAAGACTGTGCCATGAGTCCTGACCAAGCTGTTGAACTGGCCCGTAGCGCCGTCGTGCTGACGCTGTTGCTCAGCGTGCCGATCATGGGCGTGGCCACGTTGGTCGGTTTGTTGATTAGTATTGCCCAAGCCGTGACGCAAATCCAAGATCAGACTTTGAGTTTCGTCCCTAAGATCATTCTGATGCTCGTTACGACATTGTTGTTACTTCCCTGGTCGATCACCCTCATTGTCGAATATTCGGAAGATTTATTTCACAGCATTCCTGGCATGTTTTAACGCACGTGCCGCTATGGTTCCCGATTCCAGACAGGCAAGGATGCCCGTTATGAATAACTTTTTCACCATGGTCTTCTCGGTGATCGCCTTGGCGGCTGCCGTCCTGTTCTTTGCTCAGTCCATGCCGACCGAATTGGCTCGCAGAATCCTTTCCTAAGCTCTTTGGATCCTCCCCCGGATTGACCAAGAGCTCTCCCGCGAGGCGCACAGTCGCCCTCTTCGCACGTGACCGAACTTCTCTCCAATTTGCTCCACGAGACCGCCGGGGCCAATGCACTCAATGCACTGACCGGTACGGCGATTGGATATTTCTACGCCTTCACATTCGTCATGTTGCGGATGGCTGGGCTGATGACCATTGGGCCGGTCTTCGGACATCCCGGCTTACCGGTGAATGTCCGCGTGCTGCTGGTCGTTGCACTGTCGATGCTGGTCACGCCGGCGATCTTCGCTGAGGCTCCGTGGCAGACAATCGCCAAATATGACGTCAACGGCGATGGCCGACTTTCCATTGACGAGGCGCCGGTTAAGATGCAACCCCGCATCGCTCGGCTGTTGGAATCCGCTCCCCCGGGTCGGCAAGACGCCGTCTCGCCGCAACAGCTCGTCACATCGATTGAACCGCCGAAGTCGTTGGTCGATTATCTCTGGTCGGGAGTGGGCGAATTCTCGCTCGGTCTGGTCTTAGGCATCGGCGTCACGATTATTCTTTCGGGACTGCAACTTGCCGGGCACATGATTGATCAGCAAAGCGGGACGGCGGTGGGAGAAATCTTCAACCCGGCGTTCAACACCTCAGAAACTGTGACTGCGCGCCTGCTATCCTGGTTGGGACTGGCGATCTTCCTGGCTGTCGACGGCCAACTCAGCATGGTCTCCGCACTGCTCGAAACCTATCAGGCGTTTCCGATTGGGGAAGGTTTCGTCGATAGCGGCGCCATCGATCTGCTGCACAACCTCTTCATACGTTCGTTGGCCTTGGCCCTGCAAGTCGCCGCTCCGGTGTTAGCTGTGATGTCACTGATCGCCGTGACGATGGGATTTTTAGGGCTGTCGGTCCCGCAAGTCAACGTGCTCGTCGTCGGCTTTCCTATTCGCGCGACCATTAGCTTGGTCGTGGTGAGTTTGACGCTTGTCGGCGCTGGCGGCGTGATTGTCGAGGCGGTCGAAATGTGCATTGAACAGTTGGAATATGCCATCGTCGGTGTCCCTCCGCTGTAGAAAACCATGTCAGGCGGTTGCCTGTCTCACTCAATCCTCTTCACCTTGTTGCGCTGCGGCGGAATTTGATTCATGGCGGACGATCTTGGTGACAAGACAGAAGAACCGACAGATCGCAAGCGGAGTCAAACCCGCGAAAAGGGAAACGTTGCGCGCAGTCAGGATCTGAATACCGCCGGGTTGTTGTTGGCGGCGTCCGCGAGTTTGAAGTTCCTAGGGCCGGGACTCGTCGAAGCCCTTGTTAAAGTGCTGAGGATGTTTCTCGCTCCCCGCGATTGGGAAACCGTCGATGCTCCGTTGATCTCCAAACTGTTGTGGGAAGTCTTTTCGCTGTTGGCGACGGGGATCCTGCCGTTCATGATTGCCATGGCAGCTGCCGCGCTCGTCTTAAACCTGGTGCAAGTTGGCTTCTTCGCAACAACCGAGCCGCTGATTCCCAAGTTCTCCAGGTTGAATCCACTGGAGGGAGCCAAACGGATTTTGTCGATCACCGGTTTGGTGAAGTTGGCAGTCAGCATCGGCAAAATCGCCATCGTCGCCACCATTGCCGGCTGGTTCGTCACCGAGCAGATGGGACATTTTCTGGAGACCATCAATTTTGAAACCGGTGTTTTCTTCTCCGACATCGGCGCGTCGATGGTGACGTTGGCATTTCAACTCGCCGCTGCGCTGGTGATTTTGGCGATGCTCGACTATGGATTCCAACTGTGGAAATTCAATAAAGATCTCATGATGACCAAACAAGAGGTCCGTGAGGAAATGAAAAACATGGATGGCGATCCGCACATACGGCAACGGCGCAAGGAAGCCCATCGCAAATTGGCGACCTCTCAGGAACTACGCCAAGTCCAGGAAGCGGACGTGGTCGTGACCAATCCCACCGAATTGGCCGTGGCCATCAAATACGATGCCAATAATATGGACGCGCCAATTGTCGTCGCCAAAGGAGCCGGAGAACTCGCCGCCCGCATCCGGCAACTCGCCGCCCAACATGGTGTGCCGATTGTTGAGAAAAAGCCGCTCGCGCAAGCGCTCTACAAAAACATCAAACCGGGCCAAGCCGTTCCGGTGGATCTCTACGAAGCGGTCGCCGAAATCCTGGCCTACGTCTACCGCCTGAACAACAAAGCCGCCTCCGCAGCCTGAACGGGCACCCAATCGATGAGCGTGCCTTTGGAACCGGGAGGGGCGAGGCACCTGCCGGTGACGCCCAGCGATGTGGTCGCGACTCTTTCGCGGGCAACCACACCCTATTCAGCCTTGCGTGCGATAACCGAGTTCCGTCAATACTTCGCGGACGCGATCTAATTGACGGCCTTGGATTTCAATGGCCCCCTCTTTGAGCGTCCCGCCGGCGCCGCAGGCGGATTTGACTTTCTTCAGCAATTGCGGCAAATGGTCAGCTTCATCTTTGAGGTTGCGGATCACGGTCACGACTTTGCCTTTGCGCCGCTTTTCGACTGCTAGTTTGGCGGTCTGTTTTCCCGGCGGCACAATTTCTACTTCGGGTGGCGGACAGGTGCAGTCCGCTTCGAGTTGTTCACACTGTGGGCAATGCGGCGGGCGATCCCACTGGGTTCCTTCAAATAAGTGCATGTGCAACTCCAAGGGGGGGATGGGCGGGGGGATTTCCTGCGCCGTCCATCACTCCGACAAGACTCCAACGACAAGTATGGCTCACCCAAATCGATAAGGGATCTACTTAAGTAGGTATTTCTACCGGGGGGTTAGTGTAGTTGCAACCGTCATATTCCGTACGGTTTACGGCATGATGCCATTTCTCAACACATTCCCCTGTCCTAAACGTCAGCGCTTTGAAACATATCCTAAGTTGTCATTGACGAAACATCATGGAAAAGCGCCAAACGTTAGCCTGTGTAGAATGAGCGCCAAATTCTAGCCAGTAACTTGAATGGGGTCGGAAAGGATCCAATCCACGAAAATGAAGTGATTATTTAGGTGCGAGGGAAAACCATGGTCGGTAGTACGATGACGCTCAGCGAGCAAATGGCGGCGCTGGATCGACTCGTAAAGCGAATCGACGAGATTTCAAGTCTTCCCGATATCGCGATGCGCGTGATTGAAGTTGTCAGTTCCCCAGATTCGGCTGTCGCTGACTTGCGGTTGATTGTTGAAAGCGATCCCGCTTTGGTCGCACGGATTTTGCGGACCGCCAATTCATCTGCTTATGGTTTGAGCACGCGCGTCGATAGCATCCATCGCGCCATCGCACTATTGGGATTCAATGCTGTCAAGGATTTGGCGATCACGGCTTCGATTGCACAAATCTTTAAAGACAAAACCAACATCGGCACCTACAACCGCGCCTCACTGTGGAAACACCTTGTCTGTGTCGCGGTGGCATCACGAATGATCGCCTCGCGGAGTGGAATTCAAGAATTCGACGAAGCATACATGTGTGGGCTTTTGCATGACATCGGAATTGTATTGATGGATCAGCACAATCACAAAGGGTTCCTTGAAGTGGTTGCAGCCCTCTCCGTCGATGAACCCACCTTGGTCACTGAACGCCGCATCTTGGGTTTTGACCACACACAACTGGGTTCCGAAGTCTCCCAGAGATGGGGTTTTCCCACCAGTGTGCTGCAAACGATCAAATACCACCACGACACGTCGCGTTGCGATGCGGAGGTGCGTCCCATCGCCCAAGCTGTCGAAGTCGCGAATTTCTTTTGTACGAAAAAGAACATCACCGCCATGGGGTTGATGAACGTCCCCGCCCCTGCGGGGGAGACATTCGCCGCACTCTCGATTGGGCGAAATGAATTGAAGGTCTTGTTTCAAGATCTTGACGCAGAGCTTGAAAAATCACGAGACCTCTACGAAATCTAAACGGGGCTGACGATGTCGAACGTGGATTTACTATCCGATGAGATCTTTGGATGTGACACAGCGAAAAGCGAGTCGCAATCCTGTTTGGAGTTGATCCAGACGGCGCTGGAACCGTTCGATATCCGGCGACTCTCCGTGTGGGATACCGAGGGACGCTGCCGGGCGAGTTGGCCGTCCATGGATTTGGAGTCCGCAGAAGATAGCACTGCCGGTTTGGGGACCATGGATTTGTCCTGTGATGGGCACCAGTGGTCGACTAGTCTTGATGGTCGCACCCAATTGGCCGTGCAGTTGGGGAATCACGGCTTGGCCACCGGCTTGCTGATTGCCGAATTCGGCCAAACGTCCGCTGGCGAATTCGAAGCCGAACAATTACAGCAGCAGTTGCCGTGGCTTCGCGCCGCGGGGACTGCCGTCATGACCGTCAGCGAACAAACCGAAGCCGCGGTGGAATCCGACGCGCGGACCAAGCAGATGCAACAGCAGCATCGCGCGTTTCAAGAAGAACACCTCCGCATCGTTGAAATGAATCTCAACGAAAGCGACGCGCGTGTGCGCGAGCATCAACGGTATGCCACGCAGTTGAAAATGGAGGTCGATGCGCGGACGCGTGATTTGATGGTCAGTGAAGCGGAAACACGTTCGATTTTGGATACAGCTCCTGACGGCATTGTTACGTTTGATCGCGATGGCGTGATTCAATCCTGCAACCGCGTCGCCGACTCCATGTTCGGATATTCCCAAGATCAAGTCGTCGGCATGCACGTGTCGGTGTTGCTGGGCGAATCGGTGCAATGGATCTTAGCCGAGGGCGGGTTTGGTTCTACGGAATCGAGTCATGTCAAATGTGTGGATCATGAATTCACCGCCAAGCGTCTGAACGGCGCTGAGTTTCCCATGCACTTTGCAGTCAGTTCGGTCAAGATCGAAAGCGGTCGCCTGTTCACCGTGATCATGCGTGACGTGACCCAACAAAAGGAAACCGAACAACTCATCCGCTCGCAAACCGAACGGTTGGAGGCAATCAACCAGGCGAAAAGCGAGTTTCTGGCAAATATGAGCCACGAAATTCGCACCCCGATGACCGCAATTTTGGGGTTTGCCGAAGTCCTGCGAGAAAGCAACGCGCACCCGGACCAAATTGAAGCCATCAATACCATCTTACGTAACGGGACCTATCTACTCGAAATCATCAATGACATCCTGGATTTGTCAAAAATTGAATCGGGTAAAATTGAAGTCGAGCTCATGTCGGTCGACCCCATTCAGATTGTCCGAGACGTCACCTCGCTGATGAGTGTCCGCGCTGTTCCCAAACGATTGGCGCTTGATATCGAATGCCGTGGACCGATTCCCGAAACCATCAACACCGATCCCACGCGGTTGCGGCAAATATTGGTGAACCTCGTCGGCAACGCAATCAAATTTACTGAGACGGGTGGCGTCAAAATCGCCATGGAACTGGCTGGTCAAGATACGCCTTCGCCGAAGTTGATGTTTGAAGTCATCGACACTGGTATTGGCATCACGCCGGATCAGATGGATCGGCTGTTCAAACCATTTGCTCAAGCGGATTCGTCTGTTACTCGTCGTTTCGGCGGAACGGGACTTGGCTTGGCCATCTCGCATCGGCTTTCGGAGATGCTGGGAGGCCAAATCATGGTCGAGAGCGAACCGGGGCAGGGGAGTACATTTCGAGTTTCCGTCGCTACTGGTGACTTGAACAATGTGCGACTCCTCGCCGATGCCACCACAGCAAACGTTGATGCGGAAAAACGGCCCGCTACGTATTGCTCATTAACTCAACAGGGGCTGGGATGCCGCGTCTTGTTGGCCGAAGATGGTCCGGACAATCAACGGTTGATCAGTTTTCTACTCAAAAAAGCGGGCATGGAAGTGACTGTCGTCGACAACGGAGAGTTGGCACTCACCGCCGCTTTAGAAGCGGTCGCAGCCAGTGAGCCGTTCGATGTCATCTTGATGGATATGCAAATGCCAGTCATGGATGGCTATACGGCTGCAACCAAACTGCGTGAAGCCGATTACCGGCGACCGATCATTGCTTTGACCGCCCATGCGATGAAAACCGACCGGCAAAAATGCCTCGACGCCGGCTGCGATGAATACACGACAAAGCCGATCAAACGCGAAGAGCTATTCGGCCTCATTCGGGAGTTGGCCGGAAGCACGTCCGCCGAATGAACTGTCGGATCCAGCTTTGCCGGTCTGATGGCAGCGGCAACAACAGTCCGGCACGAGTGTTAAAAATTTGCCGTTACGGTCCAGGTAATGTGGGCGTGCCGAGTGCCGCTCTCAGTATTCGCGACTGTTTGAAGCGCGACTGAAATGATCGCTCGACGGTTCCCCATTCGTCGCCGTGAGAGTCGGCTGACTCCGCTACCGAGTCGGCGTTGTCTTCCAGTTGCTTCTGCTGCCGGTCGACAAAAGCGCGTGCCGGTTGGGCCAAGAGTCGTTGCGCGGATCCGGCTGTCCAAATCACGCCAAACAACAAGGCTGCTGCGACCCAAACGCGTCGACGCTGTGCGCGCTCATGATAGGCGCGGACCGATTTGGCAAGTGCTTGACGACGCAATGCCGCCGAAGGCTCGGGATAATCACGGGCCGCGAAAATCATCTGCTCGATATTGCTGAATTGCTTGTCACGCATAGGTGACCTCATTTGCCATGGGCTGCAAAATATGAGTAAGTTTTTCAAGCGCATAGCGATATCGGCTGGCGGCGGTGTTGGGAGATTCGCCGAGCACTTCGGCAATTTCCAAAAACGTCATCCCTTCCCAGATTTTTAGTACGACGACCTCGCCTTGAGCGGGAGGCAATTCGCGAATCGCAGCTCGGATTTGTGCATTGGCCTCTTGCTGGTCGAGTTGGCAACTCTCGGTCACACCAATCGGGGCCACCGTTGCCAAGGAACAAGCTGCGCGTTTCTTCCGTAGAATTTTCAACGCTTCGTTGCGGACAACCTTCAAAAAGTACGGCCAAGGATGATCGGCTCCGGCCAAAGCTTTGGGCCGCAACGTCATTCGCACCATGGCCGCCTGCAGCGCGTCTTCGGCATCTTCTCTGTTCCGCGTCAACGTTTCCGCGTAGCGCAACAGTCGTGACGCCGTAAAATCGTAGAGCTTAGCCAGCGCGCACATTTCTCCCTGGCCGAGCTGCCGTGCAAACTCAGCGACGCAAACCGAGAAATGTGAGGTAGATGCGTCCATCATGTTCTACTTCCATAGATGCCGTTGCCGGGCCGGTTTGTCTACAAAAAAGTGAGGATTTCGACAATTTCTGGAAATTCCTCCTCATTCGCACCGACGCGCCCTCGCTCGCGAAAACTTTGCCACCCCGGTCAAATCATCTCGCCGCGATCAGCCACGTGCAGGGCAGCGACCCCTAAACTCTCCACTGCTCGATTCAAGCCGGCGAATCGAGGATCGCGCGTGTGCCCTTCGGCGTACCGGAAATAAATTTGCTGCACGATCACTGCCAGCTTAAACAGCCCGAAGCAATAATGAAACAAAATTCCTGAAGTATCGCGCCCGGTGACCTCTTCGTAACGACGCACAATCTCCCGCCGCGTTAAATTGCCCGGCAAATTGGTCGGCCCAGCGATGAACGCTTTCAGCGCCGGCTCGTCGTCTTCTTGAACCCAGTATGAGAGCGAGACCCCCAAGTCCAACAACGGGTCTCCCAAGGTACACATCTCCCAGTCGAGCACCGCAATGATTTTCGTCAGGTCCTGCGGATCCAACACCAAGTTGTCGAATTTAAAGTCATTGTGAATCAATGACACGCCGCTCGAGGGCGGAAGATGCTCGGCCAACCAGCCGGCGATGTTTTCCATCTCGGGAAAATCATCGGTGCGAGCCTGTTGGTACCGCTTGGTCCAGCCTGCGACTTGCCGTTCAATGAATCCTTCCGGTTTGCCAAGGTCGCCCAGTCCAGCCGCTGCAAAATCAATGGCATGCAGCGCCGCTAAATTATCGACAAACGACTCACCCAGCCCGCGCAGCGTCGCCGCATCCAAGTCGTATTTCTGCTGCTTCGGCGACCGCAAGATCACTCCTTGGCAGCGCTGCATCACATAGAACGGAGCACCAAGGACCGCTTCGTCTTCACAATAGACCAACGGTTGCGGTACCAAGTCATAGACGCCGGACAATTGCGAAAGGACGCGAAACTCACGCCCCATATCGTGCGCCGATTTGACACGATTCCCAAACGGCGGCCGCCGCAGCACCAGTTCCTGATCGCCCAATTTCAAGAGATACGTCAGATTCGAAAACCCTGACGGAAACTGTTCCACGACCAACGGACCCGACGCATCGGGTAGATGAGTGCGCAGATAACCACCAAGTTTGTCAGTATCCAATTGTTCGCCCTCGCGAACATCCGCCGGTTGATCGAGGTGAATGGACATAGGGGTTTAGACTGTAGGTTTTAGGCTGTAGGCTTGAGGGGAATGTTTGATGCTGGGTGAGATTATTTTTTCATGCCGAAACTCCGCAGCGCGCGTTTGGCGAGGACGGTTTTGTGGACTTCGTCTGGCCCATCATAGATGCGGGCGCCCCGTTCTTGGCGATAGAAGTATTGCAGGATCGTATCGTCGCTCACGCCCAGTGCTCCGTGGACTTGGATGGCGCGGTCGACAACCGCCATCAAGACGCCAGCGACGTAAAACTTGATCGCCGAGATTTCCTCACGCGCCGCTTTGGTCCCCTCGTTGTCGATCTTCCAGGCAGCATGCAGCACCATCAGCCGGGCGGCGTTGATTTCCGCGCGGCTTTCGGCGATCCAATTTTGAACCGTCTGCCGGTTGCCCAGCGGATCTCCCGGTGCCAACTCGCGCGTGGCGGCCCGCTCGCACATCAAGTCAAAGCTCCGCTCGCAGATACCAATCCAGCGCATGCAATGATGAATACGGCCCGGTCCCAGTCGCGCTTGAGCGATAGCAAAACCGGCTCCTTCTTCTCCCAACAGATTGGACACCGGCACGCGGACGTTTTCGAAACGCAATTCACTGTGGCTGGGCCAACCATCACCCGCATGTCCCATCACCGGAATGTTGCGAATCCAGCGATAACCGGGAACATCGGTGGGGACGATGATTTGACTGGCCCGTTGATGCGGCTCAGCATCGGGATTGGTTACGACCATGGCAACGGCAAAGGCGGCGCCGTCGGCTGCAGAGGAAAACCATTTGTGGCCGTTGATGACATATTCGTCGCCGTCGCGGACAGCTGTGGTTTTCATCCAGACCGGATTCGAGCCGGCGCATTCCGGTTCGGTCATCGCGAAGCAACTGCGGCTCTTTCCGGCGGCCAACGGCAACAGGAATTGTTCCTTTTGCGCTTGGGTGCCAAACTCAGCGAGGATTTCCATGTTGCCGGCATCCGGTGCTTGGCAGTTGAAGACATAATGCCCCATCGGAGTGCGGCCCAACTCTTCGCTCAGCATCGCATGTTGCATAAACCCCAAGCCGACACCGCCATATTCGGCCGGCACTTGTGGCGCCCAGAGTTTCATCTCTTTGACGCGTGCCCGTTTCTCTTCGAGCGTGGGGACCAAATCGGCAAACGCGCCGCTGACGAAGCGTTCTTCCAAGGGATACACTTCCTCGCGGAGGAATTGTCCCACATTGGCAAGCATGTCTTGTATATCTGACGGGATCGAAAAATCCATCGGTCGGATTCCTATAGCTTCGAGAGATTAGCGGTAAGTGACGATGTCGTCTTCGAGATGGGCGACGGAATTGAATGAATCAAGCGTCAGCCGGTTGTCGCTGAACAGAAATTGATTCACTGTACAATTTCGCAGCCGCCAACCGAGTTGTAAAGCGGCCTCGTGTTCCAGCCCGAGCGATTGTTGCAAAATCACCGTCATCGGCCCGACCGAACTGAATGCCAAAACATGACTGCCGCGAGGTTGGTTGCCCGTCGTTTTTTTCAATCCACAGCAAACCCGCGCATGAAACTGTGCATAAGGTTCGACACCGGCGACCACAATTTTGTCAGCCACCCACAGTTTGGTGACCGCTTCAAACAGCCGTTGAAAATGTTTTTGGATCGCATTGCGATCGTGGTTGTCGCCCTCACGGCTGCGGCGATAATTTTCAGCCAGTGCTTGCAAATGGGGGTGCTCGCCGATGATCGCATCCAGGGACTGCCGCAAAATGACATCGGCGGCATGTTCGTCGAGTTCATCAACAACAATCGGGTCCGGAAAAGGCAAACCAGCAGTTTGATACGCTTGGGCGGTCCAAGCAGCCGTGTCACGGTGACGTTTTGCCGGTCCGGTGATCACAGAATCAAATTGCACGCGGCGGGCCGCTAGCGCTTTTCCCAATTGCCGCGCCTGTTCACAACCCCGCTCCGAGAGCTGATCATAATCGTCTTCAAAAAACGACGCTTGGGCGTGTCGAACCAGATAGAGCGTACTCATAAAATTTCAATGCACAATTCGCGGTAGTCATTATGGTGGTCTCTGACCGGTCGTCCAGCCCTGCTATTTCTTAGCCGCCCGTTCGATGCAATAGATCCCGCTGTCCGTGCGGATCAACAATTTGCCTTGGGCCATCGCTGGGGTGGCCATACACATCGTGTCGTCGGTCAGCGAATTTGTTCGCAGCAATTCGTACTCGCGTCCCGCGCGGAACACGAAAGTGACGCCGTCTTCGTTGAGGCAAAAAATCTTGCCCTCGTAGGCCCAGGGCGAAGCGGTGAAGTTTTTGCCGTTGGGAATCCGCTGTTTGCCATAAACCTGTTTGCCGGTTTTTGCGTCATAGCAAGCCAGAAAACCGCGATCCAATAAAACGTATAGCAGGTCGCCGTAAACAATCGTCGAGGGATTGTACGGACCGGCTTGTTTTTGGCACCAGGCGATATAGTCGTTGCTGGTTTCTTCTTTACCGAGGCTGATGTCACCTGTGGCACCCGGGCGAATCGCGAACAACGGCTTCTTTTTGTCGAGCACGTACCCCGAACTGACGTACAACAAACCGGAGTCCGCATACGGCGTGGCGATAGTGATGCTCGACATCCCGCCAAATTCATAAAGCGGTTTGCCGTCGAGATCATACGCACGAACTTTCCCCGTGCCGGGCGTGATGATTTCGGTGCGGAGTTCGTTTTCCCAGATGTAGGGCGTCGCCCAGTTGCTTTTCTCGTCCCGTTTGATGTTCCAGATTTCGTCACCAGTCCGTTTGTCGAGTGCGACGAGCCGCGAGTCCTCTTCGTTGTCGTTGACGAAATACAACCGGTCGCCGTGGAGCACTGGCGAGGCGGCGCTGCCCCAATCGTAGCGGGTCTTCGTGACCGGCAGTGGTTGCGACCAGACTTCGTTTCCCTGCATGTCGTAACAAAAAATGCCGAGGTTGCCGAAGTAGGCATACACCCGCTGACCATCAGTGACGGGCGTTTCGGAGGCGTAACTGTTCTTCAAATGCAGCGGGCCTTTCGGGAGTCCTTGATAAGCGACGGACTCCCACATTGGCTTGCCGGTGTTGAGGTTCAGACAAATCACCTTCCAGCTATGCACGGTCGTCGGCACGGTCGGGCGATTGCCGCCGAAATAGAGCCCTTTTTTGGGCTTCTCGGTTTCTCCTTCGTTGACCACCGTGGTCAGAAAAACCCGATCGCCCCAAATGATCGGGGAGGACCATCCCCGTCCGGCCAATTCTTGTTTCCAGGCGACGTTCTCTGTGGCGCTCCAGAGGGTGGGCAGGTCGGTTTCCTCCGAAACACCTCGCGCGCCGGGGCCGCGGAATTGGGGCCAATTTTCCCCGCCATGTGTGGGTGTCGACCCCAAACCGGTCAGCACCGCTACAGCAAGGATGTGACTCGTTTTGCCAAGTATCCGCATGTGCCCATTCTCCGTTGAGTTCCGCATGATTTCGGTGAAGCGCACCGGTTTGTTGTACTCTTCGACGAGGGGAATAACAACTCGTCGCCAGGAATGACAATCAGGTTGGGGCAATGCATCGCTGCCGCAACATCGCGTTACACGTGTTCACTGGACCCGCTTCAAACACACTCAACTTGCCCCGATTGGGGGGTTCGCACTAGAATGCGGGCTGTGATGGGAAGACTTCGCTGTAAGTCATTTGAGAATCATTTGTTGTGGCCTAAGCCGTTGTGTGGCCCAATGAGTGACTCTCGATTTGTGTCCCTCGGTCGAACAGACTGCGGCATTTCATTGAGGGTCATGGTTGTCGTGATCCCGTTGTCTGCGTATTGAAAGCCAACATTTCCTGTTTGGACGTATTTGATGTCCCATTCCTCATTTGAGCCGGGCCGGCATTCGTCAGCCAAATTGCCGTTGCGCTCAATCACGGAGTGGGCGATCCGGCACCCGGTCTGGGCGCTGTTGATAGCAATTGCATTCGGCGCCGCCGGTGTGGCCTACTCCGGCATGAGCCTGGGCTTCAAGACGAAGCGGGCCGATTTGATTGACCCCTCGGCCGATTACCATCGCCGCTGGCTGAACTATACCGACAGCTTCGGCGACCAATCGGACATGGTCGTCGTCGTCGAAGGCGAAAACCCCGAGGACATCAAACAGGTCATCGATGATCTGGGTTGGCATCTCGAACAAGACACAGAACACTTTTCGCAAGTGCTGTATCGCACCGATGCCAAAGCCCCCGCGCTGCGCGCCAAGGGACTGCAATTTTTGAACACCGAAGAGTTGCACCAGATCGAACGCTGGCTGGACGAATTGAGCCGTGTTCTCAAAGGGCAGTGGGGCCTGTTCAACATCTCGTCGATCTTTATGGGATTACGCCACCAGATTGAACGCGCCGATCCGGGAACGAGCGATGAACCCTCCCCTGCCATGGAGCCGCTTTTTTATCAGGCTCAACTTTTCGCAAAAAGTTTAGACAATTTTGCCGCCAAGAAAAGCGTTTTTGTTTCGCCTTGGCAGAGTATGTCGGCGATCGGTGCGGATCTCCCGGAGCCCGACCGGCAAGAACTGCATTTGATGAATGCCGCTGGGACGATGGGCTTTCTCAAAGTCCGGGCTGTGGTCGAGGAGAACGACTTCGCCGGCGCATCGGCATCGATTCAACGTTTGCGGGATGTGCTCGAAACAGTTCGCGGGAGTTATCCCGACGCGAAAATTGGGTTGACCGGTATCCCCGTCCTTGAGTTCGACGAGATGCAGCAATCACAACAGGCGATGTTGTGGGCCTCAGGAATCTCATTTGGCGGCGTCGCCATCTTTCTGATCATCGGTTTCCGCGGTGTGCGGCATCCGTTGATGGCGCTGGCTATGTTGTTGGTGGCGATGTCTTGGTCGCTGGGGGCTGCGACGGGAATTATCGGGCATTTGAATATTCTGTCAGTTTCGTTTTTTGCAATTCTGATCGGGCTGGGGATCGATTTTGCGATCCATTATTTAGCGCGGTATCTGGAATTGCGACATGCGGGCGAAGATTTACAGTCGGCTCTTGTGGATACTGCGACCAGCGTGGGGCCGGGTATCGTGACTGCGGGCATCACGACGTCGTTGGCGTTTTATTGCGCCGCGTTTACTGACTTTTTAGGCGTTGCCGAACTGGGCATCATTGCTGGCACCGGCATTTTGCTGTGTGTGGTTGCAGCATTCATCATGTTGCCTGCATTGGTCATGTTGGGGGATCAACATACCGAACCGCGTCAGTTGCCCATTCCCTTCCAAGGCCGCGCGCTCAAACGGCTCATCTCGCGGCATCCGGTGCTTGTGGTTGCCGTTACGTTAGCCATGACCGGTTATGTCGGCGTCTACGGGCTGAACGTTAAATACGACTACAACTTATTGAATCTGCAAGCGGAAAACCTAGAGTCAGTCGAAGTCCAATCACGGGTCTTCGAGCAATCGGATGGATCGTTGCTGTTCGCTGTCTCGGTCGCTGATTCGCCGGAACGGGCGCTTGAGCTCAAAGAAAAATTCTTGAAACTGGACGGCGTCAAACGGGTCGTCGAATTGGCCTCACAATTGCCAAAGACCCCCTCCGAAGATACGTCGTTGCTGGTGCAAGCGATCAACGTCCGCTTGGCGAATTTGCCGCCTCGCAATTCATCGATCGCGCAGCTTGCTGGAAAAACATATGAAGTCGAGCCCGATAAGGTGGGGATCCGCGTGGAGGAATTGTGGGAACAATTACAGAAGTTCCCCTCCCCGCTCGCTCAGGCCGCTACGAAATCTTTGGATACGTTTCTCAACCGCTTCGACGAACTGACGGCCGAAGAACAGGTCAAACTGGTCGCCGCCTATGAAGACCGCATGACGGCCGATTTGCTCAGCCAACTCTACGAAATCCGTGATGCTTCCGCCGTCGAACCGGTGACCATCGAAGATTTCCCCGAAACCGTCCGCTCGCGGATGGTCAGTGACAAAGGGAAATGGTTGTTGCAAGTTTATCCCGCTTATGAAATCTGGGATCACGAACCGCTGGAACGATTTGTGCAAGAGGTGCGTAAAGTCGATCCCAATGTCACCGGGACTCCACTTCAAAATTATGAAGCAGCACAGCAAATTGCGACCAGTTACGAACGAGTCGCGATTTATGCTTTGATCACGGTCTTTATTGTCCTGTTGATTGATTTCCATAGCATCAAGGATGGGTTGTTGGCGCTGTTACCTCCCTTGGCCGGCGGCGCGCTCATGATGGGGGTCCTGGGACTGTTGGGAGTGGATCTCAATCCAGCGAATCTGATCGTCTTACCGTTGGTGATCGGCATCGGGGTCGACGATGGCGTGCACGTCGTACACGACTTCCGCCAGCAAACGGCCAATTACCGCATGTCGGCCAGCACGACCAATGCCATCGTGTTGACGTCGCTGACCTCAATGATCGGTTTCGGCAGTATGATGGTCGCCTCGCATCGCGGGTTGTATAGCTTGGGGCTCGTGCTTGTGGTCGGCGTGGGGGCTTGCCTGTTCGTTTCGTTGGTGATGCTGCCGGCGTTATTGACGTTGTTTTCGCGAGAGGCTCCCAAATCACATCCCTGGCGGTTCACCGATGAGGGCCGCGCCATGCCCCGCGAGCGTGGAGCCCGGTTCCAGGAGCAGGAAGAGGCACTGCCTCAACCCGATTCAACCGTTGATTTTACGACGATGGATAACCCCAATCCGTTATCTTAAAACGCCGGAAAATTCAAGCGGTTGCCTTGCCAAGCAGCGTGAATAAAACCCGCATTCACCGACCTCCCCAGTTGTGCTAGATTCCTGTCCGTTTTGGAAATGTACGGGCCAACAAATCCAAGGAGGGATCGGATGAAAAAGAAAAAACGGATGCGCTCGCTGTTAGGGGTCACCTTGTTAATGGGGATCAGTGCTGCCGTGATTTGGCAGGTTGATCCGCTGCGCATGAATGGCATCCCGCGGTTTCTGACCAATCCCGATTTGAATGCGATCACCACTCCTCCCCCAGCTGCCGAAGACGAGTTGCTTGCCGCGCACTCCGCTAGCGCTCCCGATCAATCCGCTTCCGGAGAGGCAGCTGAACCGCCGCTACAGCAGGATTTCGTGTTCGAAACCGAACCCGAAATCGTGACGGAGCCCGAAGCGCCGCAAACGGATTTTGATGCAGACGAACTCTTTGAATACACACCCACAGAATTGGCTGCGGACGATACGACCGAGATTGGCACAGACGTTTTTGAGTCGGATGTGTTTGAGACTCAAGAAATCGAAGTCACCCCCGCCGCACAAAGGCTGAGTAGTGAGCACGTGACCTCGCAAGACTCCTCGATCATCACAGTGGCCGGAACCGAACCCGCTGTCCAATCTACGGCAACCGACAGCGCGATCTCGTCGGAACACCTTTTGGAAATCAATCAGCTGCTCGAAAACGGTCAGGAGCAGGCCGCCCACAAACGACTCTCCGCTTGGTATTGGAACCATCCGCAGGACCGCCCACGATTCCAAGAGACGATGGAAGAATTGGCCCAGTCGATCTATTTTTCGCCACAGCCACACTATGAAGAGGCATATGTCGTTCAATCGGGCGATCAACTGCGCAAGATCGCCAAGCAATACAAACTCTCCTGGCAATATCTTGCGCGGCTGAACCGGGTCAATCCCCGCAAAATCCGCGTCGGTCAAAAGTTGAAAATCGTCAACGGTCCATTTGATGCCGTCGTCGATCTCAGCGAATACCAACTCACGATTCTCTGCCGCGGACAATTCGTCCGGCAATACAGCGTCGGAATCGGTAAGGATGGCACTTCGCCGATTGGCAAGTTTACTGTCAAAGACAAACTCGAAGACCCGGTCTACTACGGTCCCGACGGCGTGATCGCCAACGACAGTCCCGACAATCCGCTCGGCGAACGCTGGATCGACATCGGCGACAGCTTCGGCATCCACGGCACGATCGATCCCGAATCGATCGGCAAAAGCGAATCCCGCGGCTGCATTCGCATGCTCAACAACGACGTCGCCGAGGTCTACGATTTTCTAACCGTCGGCTCAACCGTCTGGATCCGCCGCTAGGGCGGTGACTTGTGCCCGCGTCGGTACCGGCTAACATGGGAATCGTTTCCAGTTCGGGAAGGATTCACCACGGAGGCTCAAAGAGACCTTAGGCTGTAGGCTTTAGACTGTAGGAATTGGCGTTGGACGATCAGGTCTTTTTCCTAAGGTCTACAGACTAAAGCCTACGACCTCTTTCAGCCTCCGTGGTGAACCTCCTCCGTAATTAGCCACTTATGACGGCAATCGCAGTACACCGCGGGAGTAGCATGATGGACTTGTTGAGCACGATTGACGGCTCGTTGTTGGAAGGTTTTTTTCCCGCTGGTTGGGATCTGGCAAAAATCGATGCCTGTGTCGATGACAACCCGGCTACGATCGCGGATCGCCAAGGGTTTTGGCATCCTGAGTTTTCACCGGTCCCTTGCTCGAACGTCGGTGACTTCGATGCGATGCTGGGACATGAGATCGCCCACACCATTCGGCTCAGTCGCGACGCCGGTGAGCAACTGGCGCTGATTCTTCCCGTTGGCCCTATGGGCATGTATCGCTGGGCGGTTTATTTTCTCCAACAGTGGGGCGTCGCCTGTGATCACGTGCATGGCTTCAATATGGACGAGTGGAGCGACGCCGACGGCAACACGCTGCCCTCGGACAATAGCGGCGCGTTTCAATATGCGATGGAGCAAGCATTCTACGGACCGCTCGGGGACTTGACCGTTCCGCCGGCGCAACGCAATTTTGCAACCAAAGAAAACCTGCCGACCTTCGGCGAGAAAATCGGCAACCTCAAATCAGCGGGGGCAAAACTGGGTGTGATCTTCGGGATCGGCCGCGTCTGTCACATCGCGTTTTGGGAACCGCAATTCGCGGCTGAGTATGACACCGAAGCAGAGTGGAAATCTCAAACGCACCGAATCGGCGCCAAACTGCATCCGCTGACCATCGAGCAAAACGCGATCACCAGTTTCAAAAGCCGCACCACCCTGGTGCCCGCCTTCGCCAACACGATCGGCCCGGGACTGTTCCTGCAAGCTGACAAAATCATCGGCGGCGCCGACGGCATCCTGGGTCGCGGCATGATGTGGCAAGGGCTCAGCTTATGGATGACCCTCCGCCACGGCCCCAGCACCTGGATCCCCTCCAGCTACATGCCCACACTGCCGGGTAAACTGTTCTACCTAGAAGAACTCGCCGGTCCGTTGGTGGCGGAGTGTAACTAGTAGGCAGTAGGCAGTAGGCAGTAGGCAGTAGGCAGTAGGCAGTCAAAAAAAGTGTCCGTTCCATAGACGACACGAACCTCCCCAACGCGACAGCCTACGGTCTAAAGCCTACAGCCTGTTTCAGTGGCCAGAGCCCACTAAAACCCTGCAACGGCCAGCCCTCAAGCCTGTTCCCTCACGCCTCAAGCCTTTTCAACCTTGGAATCCCCTCACTGAGGCGCCATAATAGAGTCTCTGCGTTATTTAGATGACACGTTGACCAATGGGATGAAGTTCTGATGACTGAAATGCAGCCGATCGATTTTGTGAATCCTCCGATCAATCGTCGCCAATTTCTCAATTCCAGCGCCAAGAATGCCGCCGGCGTGGCGGTGGGGATGGTGGGATTGGCGAGCGCCGGAGCGGTTGCCAAAGCGGCGCCCAACGAGCGGATCAATGTGGCCGGCATCGGAATTCGTGGGCAAGGCAAGTTTGTGAGCTCCAGTATGGCGTCGCTGCCCGACGTGAATCTCGCCACGGTTTGCGATATCGATGAAAATCTGCTGCCTCGCGCTGCGAAATCAATTCAGGATGCGCAGGGCAAAGCTCCGCAATTCGAAACCGATTTCCGCAAAGTGCTCGACGACAAATCGATCGATGCGGTGGTGATTGCTACCCCGGATCATTGGCATGCGTTGATTGCCATCATGGCTTGCCAAGCGGGCAAAGATGTTTATGTCGAAAAACCGGTGTCGCACAACGTGCTGGAAGGGGTCCGCATGGTCGAGGCGGCTCGCAAGCACAATCGCGTTGTGCAATCGGGTATCCACCAACGGTCCGGGTCGCATTTTCAGTCAGCGGTCGATTACGTCCGTAGCGGAAAACTGGGCAAGGTTCGACTTGCCAAAGCTTGGACGATTCACACGCGCAAACCGATTGGCCACAAAGCAGACGCACCGACGCCCCCCGGTGTGAACTACGACATGTGGCTGGGTCCGGCAGCATCGCGGCCGTTTAATCCCAATCGCTTCCACTACAATTGGCATTGGTTCTGGGATTACGGCACCGGCGAGATGGGCAACTGGGGCGTGCACATGCTCGACATCGCTCGTTGGGGAATGGGCGTCGATTTGCCGAATCACATTTCGGCCAGCGGCGGCAAGTTTTATTTTGACGACGACCAACAGACACCCGACACGCATTTGGTGCACTATCGTTACGACGATGCGATGATCACTTGGGAGCATCGGTTGTGGACGAATCACGGCCAAGAAGGCCGCAGTGCCGCCGCCGGTTTTTACGGCGACAATGGTACGCTGATCGTCGATCGCGGTGGTTGGAAAGTCTACGACCAAAAAGACGCCCCGACCTCCGACACCAGCGACCAAGCGCGGACGCACCACGAAAACTTCATCCACTGCATCAAGACTCGCGAGACGCCGACCTCGGACATCGAAATCGGCCACATCACCAGCGCCATGTGCCACCTCGGCAACGTCGCCTACCGCGTCGGCCGCGACATCCAATTCGACCCGGCCACAATGAGTTGCGGTAACGATGGCGAAGCGAACGCGCTGTTGGGGCGTGAATATCGCAAGGAGTGGGAATTGCCGGTGGTGTAGGTGTAGGTCATGCTGTGCATGACGAAGCTAAAACGAGCTATGCGTCTTCGAGCAACGTCATGCACAGCACGACCTACGGAGCTTTGCCGGATAAGGGAAACCTATGCGCCGCGCTTATTCGATTGGGATACTGGCCGTTTTCGCGAGTCTTGTAGGCTGTAACTCCGATGTGGAAAACCTGGTGGAGGCTACGCAAGAAAGCGCTCCTTTCACGATCAGTGGTCGCAGTGTCGAATGGGCAAACGAATCTGTCGGTGAATTTGACCGAGTTGTCGCTGGAGGGGAAAGCGATTGGGGGGAGCTAGTTGCGTCACTGCATCATCCCCAGGTTCGTAAGCACATGTGGGATCATAATGGGCATCAGGTTGCCGTGATTGATGCTGCTCTTTGGTTAAGTATTACTGGAATGCCGAAGGATTCGCTCAACGTATCGGGTTCATTTGAACGGCCTCGCGGAAAAGACAACGTTAGGCAGATCATTGCAGCATGGCAAGATTGGGGCTCTCGAGGAATGCCCGTAACGATTCACGCTGACGGCTATCAAGTGCCTGAACTCGTTGACTATCCCGACGTCGAAGATGTGTTCGTAAAATAGGGTGTAGATCATGCTGTGCATGACGAAACTTGAGGGAGTCGCACGTTCCTGAGCAATGTCATGCATAGCATGACCTACAAAATTGACTGGAATAGGCATGCCCAACTATCGTCGCGCTCGCATCCCGGGGGGGTGCTATTTCTTCACCATCGTGACAGATCGCAGGGTGCCAATTCTTTGTCATCCTGCAGCGCGATCACTTCTAGGCAGGGTCATCCGGGAATGTCGTCAGCGTTGGCCGATGTTCATAAATGCTTTTGTATTGCTACCTGATCACCTACATACAATATGGACCTTGCCATCGGGCGATGATCGCTATGCAGCTCGGTGGGGCTGGATCAAGAAGGAGTTTGCTAAACATTGGGTAGAGCAAGGAGGCAAGCAACAATCCATTTCAGCCTCTCGTCACAACCAGAGGCGTCTTGGAGTATGGCAACCACGCTATTGGGAGCACACGATCGAAGATGACTACGATTTTGAGCGCCATTTCGATTACATTCACTACAATCCAGTGAAACACCGGTTTGCAGATTGTCCCAAAAACTGGCAATGGAGCAGCTTTCATCGTTGGGTCAAATCTGGCGTGTACTCTGAAAACTGGGCTTGTGGCAATGTGGTGCAGAATCAAATGAATTTCGCGGATCTCGAAAACAGCGTCGGCGAATAGCCGTAGGTCATGCTGTGCATGACGAAACTTGTAGGAGCTATGCGTCTTCGAGCAACGTCATGCACAGCATGACCTACGATTGTCGGGAGAGAAAACGATGACGTCACTGCGAAATATCCGGCAAGTTTTGGTTATTGTTGCGCTCGCCTACGTCGCCTCACCCACTCTCGCCGATTCGCCGCAAACCATCGAGATGCAACTTGCCGGCCAGGACGGCAATGAGCGACACGGTTACGGCAATTGCCAATGGCTGCACCCGCATGACACATGCCAAGAAACGGATTTGAAGCTGCCGGAGTTGGCGTCGGAGAATCCGGTGTTTTATGCGGCCAAGTTTGGTGAGGCGGATGACTCGGTGTTTACCTTTGTCATCGATAAGACTCCTGATAGCAAAAACAGCTACAATGTCGTTTACGTCGATGCGAATAACGACAACCGCATTGATCCTAAAACGGAACGATTTCCTTTCACGCTAGGTTCCACCCGTAAAGCAACTCCATTGCGGATCCCCTTAATGGTGACCAATGGGGACGTGACCGCTCCTTATTTTGTCAATTTTACGGCGTTCCCATATCAGGATAAAAATAACCGTAAACAACGCGTGCATGCCAATCTTCGCAATAGCTCCTACTACAAAGGCGAAGCCGATTTCGATGGGCAGCGGCACAATTTCATCGTTTTGGATCTGAACAGCAACGGTCGCTACAACGACTACGAACTGAAACTGTTCAAAGGGGATCGCTTGCTGATCGATTTGGACCACGATGGTCACTTCCGCAGTTTCGAAGACCCGAAAAAAAATGAGTCGTTCCCTTTAAGCCGGTTCACATTCGTGGCCGGTCGGTGGTTTTCGATCCTCCCCAGTCCTGATGGATCACGGGCTAAGATCGCGGCGGTCGATCCGCCCATGGGTGTGGTTGAGGCGGCGCCGCACGTCAGTCGTGTGAAGTTGCGGTCAGCATCGCAAACCTTGGATTTAATTTTCCACGACGGTCAGGCCGAGGCCATTGTCGGAGCGTATGAGATTCATGAAATCGAACTCACATCGCCCCGAGGAGAGGCTTTGGAGTGGAGCTTAACTGCTCGGCTTAAAAAAAATGACCGCCCTAAAGTGGTCGTCACCAAAGATGAGACGTTAAAGTTGGATGTTGGAGAACCGCTCCGTGTTGAATTGGATATCGAACCGCAAAAAAATCGCGCCCGCATGGTGAAACTTCGCATGCAGATTGTTGGCAACCGCGGTGCAACGTATTTGTACAACGAAGATCAAGAAATCGTTGCACCCCCCGGTCTGATTGTGCTCGATTCCAATGAACGTCCCGTGGCGACATGGCCAGTGCGCAATAGAATCATTCTTGGTGATATTGGGAACTCATGGTCCGTGCCCCGAAGTTTTACCGGCAAGTACGAACTCTGGCCGGTGGTCGATCTGCCCGGCCTGGACTTCGAAACCGTTGGACGTGAGGTCGAGTTTCGCGATGGCGAAATTGTGATGCCGTAGTGATCACGATCCACTGGCAGGGCTACGGCAGAACGGTTGTTCGAAAACCGCCTACGAATCGCGTGATAAAACCCGTGTGCAATGCGTCTGCACCAATGGGCGCAATTTGATTGTGGCGAATGGATTTAGGGATCGCCAGCTGAGAATCATAAAAAAACGGAACCATACTCGGTCCGTTTGCGTCCAATGCGTCGGCGATCATCGTCGCTGCGGGGATGTTCGCCTCTCATCTGGGCACATTCGTGCTGAGAAAAACGCTCTTCGCCGATGCATTTGCGGTGTTGCGCGCAAAATACACGTGGTTGGATTTTTATCCCAAGTCTGCCGAGTCGCGAAAAAATTGTGCTATTGGAATAAATAGTAGCCCAGTAACCCGTATAAGTATCGGCAAAGGGGCAGACTTCGAAAAAACGTGTGGGCAGATGTTTCGCGAGGTGACTTTGTGACAATATTGTCACGACCGCCAAAGCGGGATTGACTGACTGGGCGCGACGCAGGAGGATCTAACCTGCGTTTAATAAATGGTCGCCGCTTGCGAATAACTTGGAAATCGCGTAGATTGATTAGACAAATTACACTTGTACGCCATATCTATTGGCCCAGTGGGCACGGACTGTTTCATCATAGTTTGATTGACAATTGAGGAGCACGCATGCCGGATTCTGTAGCGCTGCCGGAAATGAAGCTTTCGGATAACGATGTCCAGGCGATTGACGATCTGCGTGACCTTTATGGTCGGCTCCGTACGGAGTTAGGACGCGTCATCGTCGGCCAAGAAGAAACGATCGAACGCTTGTCGATCTGCCTGTTCGCCCGCGGGCATGCTCTGTTGATGGGAGTGCCGGGGCTGGCCAAAACGCTATTGGTGAGCAAATTGGCCGAAACCATGTCGCTGAAATTCAGCCGCATCCAGTTCACACCCGACCTGATGCCGATGGACATCACCGGGACCGACATTCTGCAGGATAGCGAGCACGGGCGGCGGGAATTTCAGTTCGTGCATGGTCCGGTCTTTGCCAATATGGTGTTGGCCGACGAAATCAACCGCGCTCCTCCCAAGACCCAAGCGGCGATGCTCGAAGCGATGCAAGAGCATAAAGTGACCGCTGTCGGCAAAACCTTTCCGCTGGAAGAACCGTTCCTGGTACTGGCGACGCAGAATCCGGTCGAGCAGGAAGGGACCTATCCGTTGCCCGAAGCGCAATTGGATCGGTTCATGTTCTTGATCGAACTCGATTATCCGTCCGAAGCTGAGGAAGTGAAAATCGCCCGGACCACGACCGGTGATGCGTTGCCGGAATTGGAACACTTGGTGCATGCGGCGGAAATCATCGCCCATCAAAACCTGGTCCGCCGCGTTCCGGTGCCCGATCATATCTATACTTACTCTGCGCGATTGGTGCGGCAGACGCGACCAGCTGGCGACTCCGCTCCCGAATGGCTGAAGCCGTTGGTCGCCTGGGGAGCCGGTCCGCGGGCGGTGCAAAATCTCATTCTGGCTGCCAAAGCGCGGGCGGCATTGATGGGAAGTTACATGGTTCGGCTGGAGGATATTCAGGAAGTCGCCGCTCCGGTATTAACGCACCGGGTGATCACGACGTTTGCGGCGCAGGCGGAGGGCATTAGCGCGAAGGAAATCGTGCGGCGCCTGATTGAGGAAACCAGCACAGACGAATAACGGCGGGGTCTTTGCATGGGTTATAGAGCCAGTTTCAAAACCCGGTTGCGCTTGTTCTAGAAACGTTCAGATCAATGTCGGTGAGACGCGTCAGAGGGTTTTGAAACAACTATTAGAGACCTGAGGTCGTGAAGGTGGCAAGGTCGGGAGACCTTGCCACAACTAGTGGCCCTGCCGCAACTGGTATCCAGAGTTGTGTGCGGGTTTTCTGTAACCTGTCGATTCGACTGGTGAAGGAGTCGTTGATGTTTCCGGATGGTAATCGCCGGGAGTTCTTGGATCCGTCGGCGCTGTCGCGCTTATCGGGTTTGCCGCTGTTCGCGCGGCGGCCGATGATGGGCAGCGTCTCCGGTCGACATCCCAGTCCGCACCGCGGCGCCAGCGTGGAGTTTGCGGAGTACCGGAAGTATGTCCCAGGCGACGATTTGCGGCGGCTCGATTGGCGGGCTTATGGCCGGACCGACCGTTTCTATGTCAAGGAATTCGAGGCGGATACCAACCTGCGGTGTTGCCTGGTGCTCGATACCAGCGGCTCAATGGACTTCGGCAGCGGCGACATCACCAAGTTGCAGTATGCCCGCAAGATCGCCGGCGCATTGAGTTATCTAGCGGTCCAACAAGGGGACGCCATCGGCCTTTCCTGTGTGGCCGAGAACATGATTCAAAATATCCCGCCGCGACGAAATCCTGCGCACCTGATGCACGTGTTTGACACGTTGGAGAAAGCTGTCCCCAAGGATGGCACGCAGTTGACGAGCGTGTTGCACGAGTTGGCTGAAACGATTCGTCAACGGGCGTTGATTGTGATCATCTCCGACTTTTTTGTGGAACCGGCGGAGTTGCGGAGCTGTTTCGAGCATCTGCAATTTCGCAAACACGATGTCACCGCGTTCCACTTGTTGGATCCACAGGAGTTGGGATTCGAATTTCGCCGCCCGATGCGGTTTTTGGATATGGAAGGTGGGCCGGCCATTTTTGCTGAGCCAAACGAGATTGCCGACCGTTATCATAAAGCACTTCAAGAGTATCTGGAGAATCTCAAACAGGTCGTGTTGCAGACAGGAATCGATTACCACCGCACAGTGATCGATGAAGATTACGAAAAAGTTTTGACACAGTTCTTGGCCGGGCGGACGCGAGCGCGAGGCGTACGATGAGTTTTTTGCAGCCGATGCTCTTGGCGGCGCTACCCATAATTGCGCTGCCGATCATCATTCATTTGATCAACCAACGCCGTTACCAAACGACGCGCTGGGCGGCGATGATGTTTTTACTCGCCGCCAACCGCATGTCGCGGGGCTACGCGCGCATTCGACAATGGTTGATCCTGCTGTTTCGCACATTGGCGATCGCCGGTTTGATCTTTGCCATTAGTCGCCCACTGGCCAGTGGCTGGTTGGGTATGACCGCCGGCGGCCGCGCGGATACGACGATCATTCTGTTGGACCGTTCGCCCAGCATGCAACAACTCGGGCCGGGAGCGGTCGTCTCGAAGCTCGAAACCGGGCGGCAGCAATTGGCCAAAACTCTCGAAACACTCGGATCGACGCGGTACGTGCTGATCGAAAGCACTAAAAATGTCCCCCGCGAATTGAACGATCCTACAGACTTATTGAACCTGCCGGAAACAGAACCAACGAGTACATCCGCCGACCTCCCGGCCATGTTGCAGGCAGCGCACAGTTACATTGCAGCCAACCAATCGGGCCGGACGGAGATCTGGATCTGTTCCGACCTGCGCGAGAACGATTGGAACGCTGAAAGCAGCCGTTGGAAATCACTGCGGGACAGCTTTTTGGAATTCTCCCAAGGGGTACGGTTCCATTTGCTGGCCTATCCCCGCGCTGCTCCGCAAAACGTGGCCGTTCGTGTGACGGACGTGCGGCGGCAACAAACCAGCGAGGGCGTTGAGTTGTTAGTGTCGCTGCATTTGACGCGGGAAGGGGATTCGGACGAACGATTGGCGGTCCCGGTACAACTGGAGATCGACGGGGCCCGATCGGAAATCAATGTCGACATGGTGGGGACACAATACGAACTGAAGGATTACCGCATCGGTTTGACGGAAAACCAGAAACAGGGCTGGGGACGCGTGTCGATTCCCGCCGACGCCAATCCGGCCGACAACGATTTCTATTTTGCCTTCGATGAACCCCCCGAGCGGCACACGCTGATTGTGGCCGACGATCCAACCAACGTCCGGCCGCTGCAACTGACCGCATCGATTTCTCCCGATCCGCAAGCCAAGAGCGTTGCTACTGTCGTGACCGAAGATCAGTTGGGAACCGTCGAGTGGGAGCAAATGGCGTTGGTGTTGTGGCAGGCTCCGCTGCCCGACGCAGATGTCGCCCAACAACTGACCCGTTTTGTCGGCCGTGGCGGCCGTGTTGTGTTTTTCCCCCCGCGGTCGACCAGTGGACGGGAATTCATGGGCGTGGCTTGGCAAGACTGGCAGAAACCGCCCAAGGAAATTGGCATCGAAACATGGCGAAGCGATCAGGATATCCTCGCGCACACGCTCAGCGGCACCTCGCTGCCGGTTGGCGAACTGCAGATTCGCGAATACTGTGAACTGTCCGGTGAAGTGACTCCCTTGGCTCAGTTGCCCGGTGGCACGCCGTTGTTGGCACGCGTGACGACCGATCATGGCGGCGTATATTTTTGTGCGACCACTCCGGCGCCGAGTGATTCAACGCTGGCCACCAACGGCATTGTGCTGTATGTCGCTGTGCAACGGGCTTTGGCGTCTGGAGCCGAGGCGTTGGGTAATACACGGCAACTGATCGCCGGTGAACAGCCAATTGAATTGGCGACCACTTGGGAGCGATTGACCGGCGACGAAGAAGGGTTGTCCACGGAGTATGCATTTCATCGCGGCGTTTATACGGCGGGTGACCGCTTGTTGGCGGTCAACCGTTCGGCCGAAGAAGAACAAGCCTCCCTGTTAGCCGATGAGAAGGTGGCGGGGTTGTTCAATGGACTTGATTTTGCCCGTGTGGATGATGAAGCGGGAACGATCAATTCGTTGATCGAGGAGATTTGGCGGGTGTTCTTAGCCATTATGATGGTATCGATGATTGTGGAAGCCGCGCTGTGCTTGCCGAAAATTCGGCCGACTCAAGGAGCCGCCGCATGAACACCACACGCACGCTGACATTTCAGTGGACCGGTTGGTCGTTGGGCATCTCCATCGTCGTGGTACTGGTGACAGCCGCCTATTGTTACGCCGCCTGGCGCCGCAGCGGCTATCAGCGGACGTTCGGGCTACTGGAGTTGTTACGGCTGGTGTTGGTGATCTTTGCGGCAGTCATGTTCAACCAACCGGAATACATCGAAGAGTTCTTGCCGGATGAAAAGCCGTCGGTGGTGGTCCTCTGGGATGACTCACGCAGTATGGAAACGCGGGATGTCAAAACCGCTGGACAATCGGCCGATGCGTTGACAACACGTCGTGACGCCATTGCCCCGCTGACGGAATCCTCGGCATGGCACAAATTGCAGGAGCGGATCAATGTGGTCCTGCAACCGTTCTCGTCTCCGAAGAGTCCGGGAAGCAATCTGTATCAACCGCTGAATGATGCCATGGAGAAGCAATCCAATTTGTTGGGCGTGGTCTTTGCGTCGGATGGAGATTGGAATGAAGGCCCGCCTCCCGTGCAGGCAGCGACACGCATGCGGCTGAAGGAGATCCCCATTTTCGCGGTTCCAGTCGGTAGCTCGATCCCGTTACCCGATGTGGAGTTGTTGAGCCTCGATGCGCCCACATTCGGCGTGGCCGGTAAATCGGTCCGCATTCCGTTTTCGATCAATAGCTCGCTGCCGCGCGATCATGTGGCAACGGTGACGATGCGGACGTCCGATGGTGAGGAGTTGCAGAAAGAAATCAACGTCAAGGCCATGGGCCGCACCAGCGAATGGATCATCTGGAAACCGGAGCAAATCGGTGATTACCAACTCACGGTCAACGTCCCCACGCATCACGACGAATCGCTGACCGACAACAATGAGCTCTCTGCGCCGATATCAATCCGCGAAGAGAAACTACGCGTACTGGTTGTGGAATCCTACCCGCGTTGGGAATACCGTTATCTGCGTAACGCGCTCTCGCGCGACCCGGGTGTGGAGGTATCCTGCCTGTTGTTTCACCCCGGCCTGAGTAAAGTTGGCGGCGGCAATCGGGATTACATCAAAGAGTTCCCCGACGGGCTGGATGAACTCTCGCAGTACGATGTGGTTTTCTTGGGCGATGTGGGATTAGATGACGGGCAGTTGACCGTCGAACAGTGCCGGTTGCTCAAAGGGCTGGTCGAGCATCAGGCGAGCGGGTTGGTGTTCATGCCCGGTTTTTATGGACGGCAGTTTTCGTTGTTGGAAACCGAATTGGATGCGCTGTATCCGGTGGTTCTCGACGAAGCGCAGCCAGGGGGATGGGGCTCGCGGACGCCGAGTCATTTTGAATTGACCGAATTAGGCCGGCGGAGTTTGTTAACCAAACTGGCCGACACGCGCGAGGACAATATCGAGGTTTGGAGCGGATTGCCCGGCTTTCAATGGCACGCACCGGTGCTCCGCGCACGGGCAGGGACCGACGTGCTGAGTGTCCACGAAAGTGAAACCAATAAAAATGGCCGCGTCCCCTTGCTGGTGACGCGGACATATGGCGCGGGCAAAGTGTTGTTCATGGGAACCGACGGCGCTTGGCGCTGGCGGAAAGGGGTTGAGGACAAATACCACTATCGTTTCTGGGGCCAAGTCGTCCGCTGGATGGCGTATCAGCGCAATATGGCCAAAGGCGAATCGATGCGGTTGTATTACTCGCCCGACCAACCACAAATCGATCAAACGGTCATGTTCAATGCCAACGTGATGGAGAAGAGCGGCGAACCGTTGACCAAGGGAGATGTTGTGGCCCGAATCACGTCACCCTCAGGAAAACTGGAAACCGTGCGGTTTGTTTCGGCAGGGGATGAATGGGGCGCATTCGCGGGCCGGTTCACGACCGCAGAGCCTGGTCAACACGAAATGGTGCTGACCTGCAAGCAAACGGGCACAACGTTAGAAACCTCGTTTTTCGTCCAAGGGGTCGCCAACGAACGGGCCGGTCGACCGGCGCGGCCGGAAGTCTTGGATGAATTGGCCCGCGTCACCCGCGGAAAAGTTATCGCAGCCGACAAAATCGATGATGTGATGAACTCATTGGCTGCACTACCCGATCCACCCGCCTCGGTGCGGCGTGTACAGTTGTGGAGTCATCCCGTTCCGGCAGCCTGTCTGATTGCCCTGTTCGGCGTATTTTGGGTAGGACGCAAGGCGGCCGGCCTGATATGATAATACTGCGGTCAAACACCATTTCCTCATGCTCTCAAGGAACACGGCCATGAGCACTGTTTCCAAGCCCACTCACCATTTGGAACTGCCGCCGTCACTCAATTCGCAGCTCGACGAATTTCGTCGCCGAGTGTGGACGATCAAAATGATCGAAGCCGCCTGCGTGGCTGTCTTCGCAGTGGTCGTCGCCTTCTTGTCGGTCTTTGTGCTGGACCGCTTGTGGGATACGCCGCAGGCGTTGCGTCTGGGTGTCTTCTTCGCGGCTCTGGGTGGATGTTTGATTGTGCCGTGGTATTTGCATCGCTGGATTTGGAGCCAACGTCGCCCAGATCAATTGGCGCGCTTGCTGGGCAAGAAAATGCTGCTCGGCGATCACCTGCTGGGGATCATCGAGTTGGTTCGTAGTGATTCCGAACAAGCCCGCTCGCGCACGCTGTGTGAAGCGGCGATTGTTCAGGTTGCCGAAGACGCGCAGACTAAGAATTTTCAAACCGCGACTCCACGAACGCGGCATCGCTTGTGGAGCGGACTGGCGATCGTTGCCGTCGCCATCGCAGCCGGTTTGTCACTCTTCGTTCCGGCAGCCGCCAGCAATGCCTGGGCGCGTTTGCTCACTCCCTGGAACAACACACCGCGCTACACCTTTGCCGCTGTCGAAGCCTTGCCGGCGGAATTGGTCATCGCCCATGGCGAACCGCACCAGTTGCGGATTGCTCTCCAAGAAGATTCAAAGTGGCAGCCGTTGCAGGGCGAGATTCAAGTGGGGCGGCAACAAGCGATTGCCGCGGAGTTGAAGGACGGTGCGTACGAGTTTGAAATTCCGCCGCAGATCGACGACGGGCCCATGAATGTTCGTATTGGCGATTCGCGACAAAACCTGTTGATCCGCCCGACGTTGCGGCCCGAGTTGACCTCGGTTGTTGCCAACGTGCGGTTGCCGGAATATTTAGAACAAGACAAGCCGTTTGAACGCGACGTCCGTGGCGGTTCGATCTCCATGGTCAAAGGCAGCCAAGCCACGTTTTCAATGACAGCCGGACGCAATTTGCTGTCCGCTTCGGTCAATGGCCAGCCGGTCAAATCCTCAGGGGCTGACATCACGGGCATCCCGGTGACCGCCGATGAATCGCGCGAGTTGGTGATCGAATGGCGCGACGAATTTGGATTGGCCGGTAAAGAGCCGTTTAATCTAATGGTCAAAGCACACGACGATGAGGCGCCGACACTCTCCTGTGAAAACCTACCGCGAAAACGCGTGGTGCTCGATTCAGAACAACTGACGTTCCAGGTCAAAGCCCGTGACGACTTCGGCGTCCGCCGCATTGGCATGGAATGGCAAGGGTTGGATGAAACACTTGTCGAAAAACGGGCGGAAGGGGAACGCATTCTCGCCGCCGGTGGCAGCGAACTGGCCGCTCTTGATATCACCGGGACCTTTTCAGCGCAATCACAAGGAATCGAACCACAACCGATTAGCCTCCGCATCTTCGTCGAGGATTATTTCCCCGGCCGTGAGCGGGTCTATTCACCCGAGTATGTGATGTACGTGCTCAATGCCGAACAGCACGCGATTTGGCTCACCGATCAACTGAGCCGTTGGCATCGCCAGTCGTTGGAAGTTCGCGACCGCGAATTGCAATTGTATGGGGTCAACAAAGAACTGCGTGAACTCACGCCGGACGATCTCGACAAGCCGGAAAACCGCGAACGCATCGACCGTCAAGCCGCAGCGGAGCGAGCCAATGGGCGCCGTCTGTCGAGTTTGACCGACAGCGGCACGGAGTTGATTCGCCAAGCTTCGCGCAACCCGGAATTCGGCGTGGGCCATCTGGAACAATGGGCTGAAATGTTGCAGATCCTTAAAGACATTTCGGACAATCGTATGCCGTCGGTGGCGGATCTACTTAAAGAAGCGTCCGAAGCTCAAAAAACCGCATCCAACCAGCCGGCCAACAAAGCTCCCACGATTGGAAATGTGCGCGACATCAAATCGGGGCAACCGGCTCCGACGAAAGAAGACAAAGACGCAAAGCCGACAGCCGTGCCGGGCATCTCCGACGTGGAATCGTCGCAGCAGTTGGCGGACAAGAATAAAAAGCCGGAAGAAAAACAAGAACCGAAGGATCCGAGCAGCCCGTCATTGCGGTTGCCCGTCACGACGTTGATGGATAGCAGTGGACCTTCCAGCGGTAAAAAACCGCCGCAGAAAAAGAAGATGGACGAGGCGATCGCCGAACAGGAAGACCTGTTGGCCGAGTTTGACCGCATCGCTGATGAGTTGAACAACATTCTGGCCAACCTCGAAGGCAGCACGCTGGTCAAACGGCTCAAGGCGGCGTCTCGTGAACAATACAAAATTGCCGGCAAAATTGGCGACCAGATCGATGGTGCCTTCGGCGTCGCTACTTCGCGTATTAATAAACCAAGTCGCGAAGTATTCAAAGGTCTTTCCGGCCGTGAAGAGCAAAGCAGCCAAAACGTGTCGGTGATCATGGATGACATGCAGGCTTACTTTGAGCGCCGCAAGATGATGAAGTTCAAGTCGACATTGGAAGACATGAAGGAACAGGATGTCGTCGGCAACCTGCGTCAATTGGGAGATGACCTTCCCAAAGAACATGGACTGTCGATCGCGCAAGCCGAATATTGGTCCGACTCGCTGGACCGTTGGGCCGAAGACTTGGTCGACCCCGCCTGTGCCGGGCAATGTCCGGGATGTAAATCAAAAGGCAGCTTACCCCCTTCTATTATCTTGGCGGTGTTGCAGGTCTTAGAAGCGGAAATCAACCTCCGGGAGGATACGCGCGTCGCCCAACAGGCAAAGGCCGCGCTGGCCGAAGAAAAATATGAAGGCGAAGCGAATAAGCTGGCCAATACACAGAAGGGTTTGAAAGCCAAGATCGAAGATGTGGAGAAACGGATTCGCGCACTGAAGGATGGCGAACAACTCTTCGGCAAGGAAATTGCCTTGATGCAAAAAGTCGCCTCCGTCATGCAGGAAGCGGCCGAAATTCTGGCATCGCCGAATACCGATGCACCCGCGATTGCCGCCGAGACGGAGGTCATTGAACTGCTGTTGGCCTCGAAACGGATCAAACCCGGCGGAGGTGGCGGCGGGGGTTCCAACCCGGGTGGCGGCGGTGGTGGCGACACACAGGATGCGGCCATCGCGCTGATCGGCAGCGGCGTGAACGAGAAAGAAGTTCGCGAAGATCATGGCGCGCAGCAAGCGACGGGCGAAACGGGATCGGGATTGCCCGAAGAATTCCGCGCCGGTCTGGACGAGTACTTCAATCAACTCGAACGCCCGAGTCGATAACGGGAAGGAAGTTCACGATGCGATACGCAATGCGAGCAATCCTCCTCGCCGTTTGTCTCTGCCTCACTTCTGGTAGTCCTGCGGCGTGGGGCGAGGAAGCTGCCGCGAAGAAAAATACGGCCGACGAAAACAAGGCGGCCGCAGCGGCAGAGGCTGCGCAAAAGGATGCTCAACAGAAAGCAAAAGCCGCAGTGGCAAAGCAGGCGGCGGCACAGCAGGCCGCAGCAGCTGCGAAGAACGCGGCTGTTGCCAAAAAGTTAAAATTTATCGCTCAACAAAGACAGGCCAAGCAGAAGGCTGTGAAGGCAAAGGCACTCGGCGCCGTGATCTTTCTACAAAACGGTCAAGCCATGCGGGCGGATCAAGCCCGTAAGCAACTCCGGAATTTGTATAAAGTCGAGCTGGCGTACGCAAACCGTATCTGCGACATGTCGCCGGAGCAGCGTGAGCAGGTGGCGGTTGCAGCTGTGGAATCGATAGATGTCTTCATGAAGAAACTCAGTAAGAAAAAAAAACTTCGCGCGCGGGGCGGAGGGTTCATCAACGGTCAAGCGACCTTGAGTGTCGACCAGCGGGCGACGGTTCAAGCGGAAGTCAAGAAACTGGTTGATACAAACTTACGACCCGAACAGGCCGCTCGCTATCTTGAAGAGATCACCAAGCGGGACAAACGGTTTCAGCAAGCGACCGTTCAGTTTTTTGTGGCTCGCATAGACGAGAAGTTACGCCTGACGGAGGAGCAACGAACAAAACTTCAAAAAGCACTAGAAGACAATTGGCGGGAACAGTACGGCCAGACTGTTGAGGTTTTGATGATGAACCCTCAGTTCGTGCCACAAGTTTCCAGCGGGTCGCTGATGGCAATTTTAGACGACTACCAAAAAGATGTCTGGCGGACGCTGCAAAGAATAGGACCACAACAAGTCGGCATTTTTGGGCGAGGCCGCGTCAACGAAATAGTTGACGACTTTGAATTGCCTGAGGAGGAGGCAAATGCCGAACCGGAGAATGGCGGAGCTGATGTGCTCATTGAAGGCGGAATCGATGTATTGATTGAGTAATGGCCGTCTAACAACAAGGAACCACTCTGGTGCAGACCGTCGTCACAACAATCCGAACATTGCCGAGTAGTGGCCGCAGTCGACGTGTCGGTGGAGTAATCTCGAGACCAGTCAGACGCACGGCTATTTACGGAATCGCAGGTTTGTTGGTGTGCCAAGTAGCTGTGGTACGAGTGGATGCTCAGGACGATGTCCGTGCGGCTGCGATTGTCGAAGAACGCGAACGACTTCTAATCAATAGATTCCTGGGTAATTCGGCGGATGGCAACCACATTGCTCTTTATGTTTTGCAAAACGCGATTAACGTTGAACAAATCCGGGAACAAATTGATCAACAGTTGATGGCCCAGATAGCGGACATCGATCGTGGCTGTCTGCTGACCGATGTGCAAAAACAGAAACTGAGTCTCGCAGCCGCCGGGGACATCAAACGGTTCTTTGAAAAACTGGACCATTTGAAAGACAAAAATAATAAGGACCGCAACGGCCGACGTCACATACAAAAGTTTCTATTGGAAATCGCACCGCTACAGAAGCAATATGTCTCTAATCTATTTGGCGACCAATCTTTATTCGCAAAATACCTCCAGAGCACACTTTCGGCCGAACAATCCGCTCGTCTTGATCACTGGAATAAAACAAAGTGGCAGCGACATTTCGAGGCGCGTGTGATACTTGCTGTGAACGACTTGGAGAAGACGACTCCGCTTAACCCGGAACAGCGCAAACAACTCATTACTTCAATTGTCGCTGCCGGAAAGCCACTCATTAAAACAGGACATCTCGACTATCATGTCGTCTGGTATTACGCCGCTCAAGTTCCTCACGAGGAGCTCAAACCACAGTTTACTGCTATGCAATGGGAGGCCATCAGCCATCGCATGGCGCTCGGAAAGCGGTTGGAGGTGACACTCAAGCGGAACGGATATATCAATTGATCGCTGATTGGTGCGCGACCCAACTTTGGGCCGCACGGGCGGCTTAGAATAAATCGAACAAACAATCCACTCGTCTCATAACCAACAAGGAACCACGCTGGTGCAGACCGACGTTTCAACAACCCAAACATTGCCCAACCGCCATCTTCGTGGCTGGTCCGCTGTGGCGCAGTTGCTGCGCCATGTGGTGTGGGGCGGGTTGTTGTTGCTGTGCGGTTTCTGGAGCGGGATAGCTTTTGGACAAGACGATGATGGTTTGGTCGAGGGAGATGCGCCGCAGCCAGTGGCCGTCAATCGATTTCAAATCAGCCCCGAACAATTCGATCAATGGGTCTTCCGCGGCAATGGGAATGCGCGGCAAGCTCGCAAGCGGCTGGATTCGCAATTGACGATGCGGATGAACGAAATCCACCGCATCTGCAATCTCGATCAGACTCAAAAACAGAAGCTGTCGTTGGCCGCCGCAGGGGACATCAAACGGTTTTATGACGATGTCGAAAAGATGCGCGCCAAATTCATGGCCGTCCGCAACGACCGCAATGCGTTTGGAAATATCTGGCAGGAGATCCAACCGCTGCAACAAAAGGTCAGTTCCGGACTCTTCGAAACGGATTCATTGTTTCACAAAACAATCCGCGGCACATTAACGCCACAGCAACGGGTAAAATATGACCGTGCCGAACTGAAGCGGCGCAATTTCCGCTTCAATGCCCAGGTAGCGGTTGCGGTCAGTTTGCTGGAACGCCGCATGCCCCTGACCGAAGCGCAACGCAGTCAATTAATCAAGCTGATTTCAGAGGTCGCCCCGCCGCCGCTGCGATTCGGGCGATATGACCAGTATGTGGTCTGGTTTTTCGCCTCCCAAATCCCCGAGGCAACAGTCAAGCAGATTTTAGATGAGGCGCAGTGGGAGGTTTTTAAACCGCAGGTAAGGCAAGGGAAGGGCATGCAGCAAACACTTCGGCGCGAAGGGTATATCCCTTGATCTTAAAGGCACGTTTTTCATTCGACCAATTGCCGGAAGGCACGAATTTGATGACTCAAACCAAACCACGACGACCCAGACGCACCCGCTCGCCGCGCTCTGTCAGGCATCTGCTGCTTGCGGCGGTTCTGGGAGGATTGATTCTCTCGCCCGCTGTGTCGCCCGCAGTGGCGAAAGCGCAGGCACCATTGCCGGGTATCCGCCACGGCGACGTTGTGCCCCGCGATGTCCGCGAAATGTATGACCGGGGTTTGCAATACTTGGCCACCACGCAAGCGGCGGATGGCTCCTGGTCCGACGGCCAAACCGGCCCCGGCGTCACCGGCTTAGGGCTGATGGTGTTTCTCGCATCGGGAGAAGATCCGAATTACGGGAAATACAGCAGTAACATCCGGCGTTGTTTGCGGAGCATTATTTCCGAACAAAACGCGGGGACCGGTTTTTTTGGCAACAGTATGTATCACCACGGATTTGCCATGTTGGGCCTGGCGGAGGCCTATGGAGCGGTGGATGAGCGCAACCTGTGGCCCGTCGGCAAAAAGAACAATGCTCGCTCAATCGGCGAAGCGTTGGAGTTGGCCGTCCGCGCCGCAATCACGTCGCAGAAAAAAAACCCACTCAACGCATGGCGATATTCGCCCGATTCCAACGACGCGGATACCTCGGTCAGTGGATCGGTGATGGTCGGGTTGCTCGCCGCCCGGAATGCGGGGATCGAAGTTCCCGACACGGCCATCGATAAAGCCGTCGCCTATTTCGCCAGCATGACCTCCGGGTCGGGCGAGGTTGGCTATTCTGGCTTGGGTGGGTTTGGTGAATCGTTGGCGCGGAGTTCGATTGCCACTTTGGTCTATGCCGTCGCACATCGCAAGGACTTGGACAAATATAAAGCGACCGTCAAATATCTCACCGACCGAGTGGAAAGCGAAGCGGGCAGTTGGCCGGAATACGCCCGCTACTATCAGGCGCAAGCGTTGTTTCAAGGGGACGTCGAAGCCTGGGAGAAGTGGAACAAGATTCTTATTCGCCGGCTCAAGACCGTTCAACAAGCCGATGGCAGCTTTCAAGGCCAGTTCGGAGCATCGTTGAGCACATCCATGAATTTGCTGGCCTTAGCATTGAATTACCGATTTCTGCCGATTTACGAGCGATAAGCTATGACTTTTCAAAGCGCTATTTTAACGTCGATGTTGTGCTTATCGGCCCTCGCCGGATTTGGCGGATCGCTGAGCGCCGCGGATGATGTTCGCAAAGATGCCATTTTACGGTTGGCAAGCGGCGACTACATCACCGGTAGCCTGGGTGATTCCGCGACGCCCGATGTCGTGACCTGGAATTCGCCGCAATTTACAAAGCCGTTGACCTTCCCCGCCGGGCGAGTGGTTTCGGTGCATTTTCCCGTGGGCCTCGACCGCCCCGCACCGACGGGCGCTTATTGCGTGGAACTTGCCGGTGGTGACCAACTGTTCGGCGAATTGGTCAGCTTGTCGCCGACGGAGATGGTGCTCGACTCGACGCGGTTTGGCAAACTCAAGATCGCCCGCAGTCACATCCGACGGATTCTCAGTTGGGGCGAAGGCGCCAAGGTCATCTGGCAAGGTCCCAACGGTTTGGGGGGCTGGGATCACTCCGGTGAGACTGCCACATGGACTGAGGAAGGGGGGCAATTGGTCACGAACAACCAGGACGCCTTCTTGCAGCGCGATTTAGATCTTCCCAGCCGCGCCGGCATTGAATTAGAAATCTCTTGGAAGAAAAAAGCGGACTTTGTGATTGCGCTGGGCGTCGACGACAACCCCAAGAATATCCAACAAGCATTTCGCCTCGAGGTCTGGGAACAGGACTTGGTCTTAATGCGCGAAACCGATGACGAGGTCGACGTCACGTCGCTGCTCAAACTCAAAGCGGGTGACGGGCAATTGCATTTGCAGATCTATCTTGACCAAGAAAAAAACCGCATCTTTGCCTATACAGCTGACGGTCGTCGGTTGGGAGATTTGGAAGTCGCCAAGTCAAACTCCCCCGCCGCGTTTACGCTCGCCGGATTGCGCGTGATGAACAAACGGGGCGACCTGCGGTTGGATCGCTTGCGGATTACGGAATGGAACGGCGAAGCGCCCCATGATGTCCAGGGGAATGCATCGCGCGCACACCTTGCCGACGGCACAATCATCAACGGCAATGTGCAATCTTATGATGCGGAGACAAAGGAATTCATCATACTCAGTGACGACAAACCAGTCCGTATCAAAGAAGGCCAGGCCGTTAGTTTCTCGATGCCCGCTGAGACACCCGAGGAACCGCGTGTGATAAGCGCGATTTTTCCCGACAACAATCGCATTAGCGGGTCGATTGTCAAAATCGAAAAAGGCAAGATGTTCTTCAAATGCCCGGGTATCGAAAACGAACTCGTGTTTCCTGCCACGGATTTGCATTCGCTGGCCTCAACCGACAAACAACTCCCACCGCAGGCTCATGAAGAACGCGAAGGTCGATTAGAAATCCCCGGTCTTCGCCTGCGAGGCTATTTGGTCGACGCTCAGGCCGAAGCCGATGGCAGTTGCCTGATGTTTCATCCGCGGGAAGGGCTCTCCAGCAGTCCACTTAAAGCAGAGGCTTCCGGCCGGATCGTCTATCGCGATCCGCCGCCGCCACAACCAAAAAAACCGGTGCAGCAGCAGCGGAGACGGGTGGTCCGTCAGCGGCGCGGATTTTGGGGCGGCGTGATCGAAAAACTATCCACTGGAAATTCACCCGGCGCAGTCTCGGGACCGTCTGGACGGGCCATTCATCTTTATACCGGGGACGTGATTCCCGGTAAGGTGAAACGGATTGATGAAAAAGGGGTCTACTTCGATTCGACGATGACCGACGCCAAATTCGTGCCCAACGAAAAAGTCAAAGCTGTGGAATTTGTCAGAGCGCAATCGACTATCAAATTCAGCAAGAAAAAACGAGAGCGGTTGTTAACGTTGCCGCGCATGCAAAAACACAATCCTCCCACGCACATGATTCGGTCAATCAAAGGGGACTACTTGCGGGCACGGATTCTGGACATGGACGAGGAATACCTCACCGTCGAAGTCCGGTTGGAAACGAAAAAAATTCGCCGCGAATATGTTTCACGCATCATTTGGTTGCATGGCGATGACCTGAATCTCGACGAATCGGCTGACGAAGCCCCAGTCGAGAAACCGCCCGCCAAATTACGGGTGCAAACCATGCGGAGTGACAGCTCCCGGTTGACCTTCGAACCGAGCGAAGTGACCAATGCAACGATTTCGGGTGCCAGCGATGTGTTGGGGCAATGCCAAGTCGAGATCAAGGTTGTCGATCAACTGATCTTCGGCGATGCTATCGAAGAGGCGGCGTCCCAGTTGACCTACCATCAATGGAAACTCAAGCACGCTGTCGAACCCAGCTACCTCTCCGCGTCGGGCGGGCAAAATACCGGCCTGGATTCCGCATTGGTGGGCGAAATGGCACCCGACTTTACTTTAAAGCTGATGCAAGGGGGCGACTTTCACCTCGCGGACCAGAAAGGGAAAATCATCATCCTCGATTTTTGGGCCACCTGGTGCGGTCCATGTATGCAGGCGATGCCACAAGTGGACGGCGTGGCACGCGAGTTCGAGGGACAGCAAGTCGAATTGATCACCGTAAACCTGGAAGAAAATCCCGAGCGTATCAGTCAAACGTTGGAACGTCTCAAATTGTCGCCGACAGTCGCGTTGGACCAAGATGGGGCAGTCGCCGACAAGTATTCCGCTACCTCCATCCCGCAGACGGTGATCATCGATCGAGATGGCAAAATTGTGCGGCTGTTCATCGGCGGGGGACCGCAATTCGGTGAACAATTGCGCAAAGCACTGCAAGAAGTCATTTCCGGCAAACTGCCCGGCGAAGACCCACCAGCCGACGCGCAGCCTGCAGCCGATGAGCAACCGACCCCAAAAGAAGAGTCCGCAGCAGACGATGACTCCACAGCCGAATAGAGAGTCGACCGAGTCCTACGACTGAGCGGCGGAAATGCGGCGGACTTCATCGCGGCTCAGTTTATCGGCCCAATGGGTCGGTTCAGGAAGGCGATGTCCGGCCAGCAGGCTTTGCGTGACTTCCAAGGCTGTGGCAAAATCGATGCGATGCCCCGGGGAAACGTAAATCAACTTCGAGCTGTTGCGCGATTTGAGCGCCATCCCCAAAACTTCTTCGCCATCCACCACGGGACGCGCTTCGCGATGCGCCATATCATCCGTCTCAACGTGGCCACACAATAATTTCTTGCTGATCCCCACCGTCGCCACGTCAGCGGCGATACCTAACATACTGGCAATACCCATGCGGCGGTTGTGCATGACGCCGTTGCCATCGACAAAGACCAGATCCGGCATGCGATCCTCCCGCCGGACTTGATCCAACAGCTGCAACAACAACGGCAATTCCCGGAAGGACAAAAACGTAGGGATATACGGAAACGCGACCGCGGCTGTCAGTGTGGTCGACCATAGCAGTTTGCGTGTGGCCACATCGATCAACGCGTATCCAGCAACAGCCTTCTCGTCCGTGATGTAAGAAAGGTCCACCCCGCCCACGGTTTGCGGCCGCGCTGCGGGACGCGTCAGTTGCAGTCGCTTGGTGTATTCCTCTTGCAGCGCGCTCAATGTCCGTAGCGGCTGTGATGATTGAAAGTCATCGAAAAACCACCGTGATAATTCAATGCGATCTTTCTCGACCTCGATGCCTTCGGATTGCAATTGGAGACATTTGTCGGCCGCATCCCCTGTGTAATACAAGCCCAGTTCGCCAGCGGCGCGGACAATGCGGTGCACGGGCAATGCGGCTGCGACCAGCGGATCCAAAACAAAGCTACCGACCCAGCGGGTCGCGCTATCGCTACCCAGCGCTGCGGCCAATGCACCATAAGTGGTCACGCGGCCCGGTGGAATCTGGGCAATTAACGCCCGCAACGCGGCCGGCAGATCGGGAATCTCAACGTCAATTTCCATGCAGCAACAGTTCCGGCGGCGGGAAATGAACTCAGCCGCGCAACTTCAGCGCGATGGCACGATGATACAATTGCCCAGCAATGGCAATCAAGCAGCGCAGCAGTGAGCGTTGGCGAGTTCGGCTACGCAACCGGGACGGAGTCGACCAGCATGGGGCGGCCGAAGAAATAACCTTGCGCGAAATCAAATCCGATTTGCTGACAGACTTCAGCTTCTTCGGGGCGCTCAATCCCCTCCGCCAGAGCGGCGATCCCGAAATCACGAACCATCGTGACCAGCGATTCGACCATCTGTTGCTGTTGCGGATGGAGATGGATATCGCGAATGAGTTTGATATCGAACTTGAGGTAATCGGGGGGAACCGCAACCAAGTCGAGCAACCGCGTCTGTCCAGCGCCGAAGTCGTCGTAGGCCAAGCCAATATTTAGCTCGGTGATTGCCTCCCGAAAGGTCTGCATCTCCTCTAAGTCCGTGACAGCTCCTTCGTGAATCTCAATGGTTAATGGCCGCTCGGGGAATCGTTCGCGGAGCTCACGCAGATTGTCGAGCAGTCCCAGTGTCATCTTTTCACACGGGTGTGTGTTAATAAACAAGTTGGTCGCGGGAATGATCTGATCGCCGGTTCGTACTCCTTCCCAGCGTAGCATCGTGCTCAATTCCGCAGCCAAATGTAATCGTTCGGCCACCAGAAACATGTCACGTGGTGTTTCCAGTCCATCAATCCGGCTCCGCGACAAGATTTCATATCCGATGACGCTCTTGTCGGCGAATGCGATGATTGGTTGAAAGACCGGAACGACCGCGCGGGACGACATCAGGTTGTGAAACCGTGCCAGCATCCCACTCAGGTCGCAGGAGGAATCAGAAACGGTATTGTTGAAGCTCTGTGCAGCTTCGCGTTTCACTCGAAAATCGATTGTAGCGAATTGGATCAAGTCCCCTTCGCCAATCGGAGTCGTCCCAGCGACGCGATGGCCGTTGACGAATGTTCCATTGGTGCTATCCAAATCTCGGAGAAAGAGTTTATCTCCGACCGACACAATTTCGGCATGTGCTTTGGAAACCGCGGGCGAGGGCAAGCAGAGTCCCAGCTCGGCGGAGCGACCGATGCGAAACGGGACCGAGTTGATCGGAATATGTTGCACCCGATCGCGCTGATCGATGAGCCCTTCCAAGAACCATAGTTCTTGATCGGTCGCAGGTAGTATTTGAGTCGTCATGGCGAGCTACTCTACGTAACGTTCCGCGGTTTTGGGAAAAATCAATCGGGACCTTGCGACGCAGTGATTCCGCTAAATGATTGTTTCGATTTTCCAGCGCTACATTAAAGTGTGGCTCGCGAAATGCTCCTAAGCAAACGCTCTCCGTGAGTTTCCGTGGTTGTGAATCGCGATCGTAGCAAAAACAGCGGTTGTTCACGGAAATCAAGGTGAAACATGACTTCGTGCCTAGGGGTTTCCCGTGTGCTGCAAGCGTTATTTTCGCGATAAGTCGCCCAAACCATCGTGCGGAATCGCCGGTTGCGGTGCGGACGGATCCTCCACTCCGGGGCCAATCAGTACGAATGGTGCCCAGAAGAAGGGATGTGACCACCGGGCATTGTTGCGGACGCGGCGACGAGCTGTTTGTAATGCTTTTGCATAGTTCACCGGCTGATCTGTTTTGGACTGATCGGCCATCTCTTGAAAGAATTCTCCCACCAGTTCCGAGGTCGATTCATCTTCGACCGTCCAGTGGCTGGCAACCACGCGCCGCGCACCGGCTTTAAAAAAGGCACGTGCCAAGCTAAACCCGGCCTCCATCGTTCCATCGGGACCGACATTGGTTTCACAGGCACTGAGCACAGCTAACTCGCATTGATTCAGCTTTAAGGTATAGATTTCATTCAGCGCCAGGACACCATCAGACTGTTCCGCAGCGGACGCAGTCTGGGGAGGCGTTAACAAAATGCCTCCTAGCAGGTTGCCGTGCTGTTGGTCAACGAACGCATGCGCGGCAAAGTGCAAATAACGTTGCCCCGGCAACGCCGCCAACACATTGGCCTCAGTCGCTTTTTCGCCCCGCAGGGCTGTGACGCGTTTCTGATCGAACAGGCTAGCGACGCGGCGGCTTTCAGCGTCGGTATTCGGTAACCGGTCGACTTGGCCTCGCATGCCGAGATAGTCACCGTCAATCGGGTCGGCTGCAGCGAGTAGTTTCTGAGAACGATTTGAAAGCGGATAGGCTGGATCGCCAATTGTGAGCAATGTCGCAGCACCGCGCGTGTCGTTACGCGGCTGCGCTACAAGCGCGGCCAAGGCCCCTGCGGAAGGAGCATACGAAATCGGTGGAAATTCATCCAAGACATACCGCGGCTGTGGTTTGTCGCTGAGTACCAAGGCTTCCAAGGGAAGTTTATGCAGCGCTCCATCCGGAACCACGATCAACCGGTCGGGCTTGGATTGACGAATGTGATCCCTCACCGCTGCCGGCAATAGAATGTCCGCCATGGCTGTGGAACTCGGTCCGAAAGCATCTTCCTCTTTTTTAACACGTTTTCTTCGGACGCCACGTACGGACTCGACTCCTTCGATCATTAATGACTGCAGGTAGTTGTCGACCAACACGTCTGCGCGGGCGCGGGTTAACGGCAATGGTTTTTTTGTGACCTGAATCCCGGCGGGGGTGGGGATATCGACACGCTGTCGTTTCAGCCCGCGCGTCGACAACGCCATTCGCCGTTGCCGTGCTGTGACCACGTTTGCATTCACGTGATATCCGACCGGGATGTCCAACATAAAGACTTCCGGTTGTTTCATTTCATCGCCGATGACCACCAAATAGCCGCGACTGCGGCCCAAATAGTAGTACAACAACATTGTTCCTGGGCGGACCACGTCACGTTGCAGTTGGCTCCATTGGTTCAGGTTTTTGACCAGCAGATTGCGATATTGCGGACTGGCATCGAGAATCTGGTGCCAGATTTTCGCATATTCATCTTGGGCCTGTTGCAACTCAGCTAAGAGGAGTTGAGTCTCTTCACTGTTGGCGTCCGACTCGGCCATCTGTTGCGCCTGCGAGCGAACGTGATTGATGCGGCGTTTGAGGCTCTGTTCTTTTAGCAACAGTGGTTCATCTGCTGTGCCATACAGTCCCTGGCGGGGGTCGACACCGGCTGATTTGAGTTGGTCAAGAAACGTGCGACTGCGACCCCGTTCGGCATAGGCCAAGGCTTGTGCATAGTCGCCGTCGCGGAGGCTCAGGTGAAACACTGCGTCAAAGGCGGGGGCAAATTGCGAGAAGAAATCAGCGCGATGTTGTTCCGCTCCATACGTATCAACGCGCGTCTCTTCGGCAATGTCGATCGCTTCGTCCAGCAATTCTCGCGATTCCAATTCGTCACCGTCCAAGTGCCGAAGCTGCGCCAGCCTCCACAAACTGACGAATCGCATGACTGGATAGGTGTCGGAATCGTCGTTGAGTACATGCAATGCCGCGCGATACGACTGTTCGGCTTGTTTCAAATCGCCCTGCAATTGCGCCGTCGCACCCAAATAGTTATAACTCCGAGCGGTAAGGGCATGCTGCCCCGATTGTTGTTGTTGCTGCAGAACCTGTTGCCAAAGTGCATTGGCCTGTGCATAGTCTTTATCGACCAGTGCAACAATCGCCAGGCAGTGTTGAGCGGTGCTCATCACCGGGCCGTCGGCGACGTTCAACTGTTTGCAGAGTTGCAGCGTCTTGTTGGCAAATTCTCGAGTCTTTTCAAAATCCTCTTCAGCGGCATACATCGTTGCCAAAGCGCAATAAACCGCAGGTTCGCTGACAGAATTGGCAGACGACATGCCCGAGGACTTGGCGATAGCGAGTGCTTCTTCGCATTGCTCAATCGCGTCAGCGAATTGACCTTGGGACTTGTAGGTCTTTGCCAGGTTGAGCAACAAGTTTCCACGATGGCCGTCCGCTTTCGTGCCGCACTTGCGGCAGATTTCGATGCCGCGACGGTACAGACGAACCGCTGTGGAATAATTCGCAGCCAAGGCTGCGTTGGTTGCCAGCAGATTGTAGGTTTCAGCAAGATCACGATCTTCCGGCAGTCCGTATTGCTGGTAGAGTTGGAGGCACTCTTCGCACAGCGCGTCGGCCTCGGCCAGATTGCCTGTTGCTTGTTCAACGAGTGCTAAGTTATTCAATGTGCGCGGCAACTGGCTGAGGTCCAGCGGATTTTGCTCCCGTCGCGTTTTTAAAGCTTGTGTCAAAAACTGGCGGGCTTCGGGATAGGAACCAACGGCGGCGTGCAATGCGCCGCGCTCACTGGTGAGGTGATAGGCCGGTAGGCTGTCCTTGGACCAATTCCAAGGCTGATCCGAAACCAATTCGACTGCTTGTCGGTATTGTTGTGTGTAGCGCAGCAGGTCTTTGAGTTTCCAAAATGCATTCATCGATTCCAACGAATCGTGGCCTTTGCCGGCCGCCTGTTGAATGATGTTGTAATAAAGTTGTTCCGCTTGTTCGGCGGCTTGTCGCGCGGCGTCGGCTTGGCCATGACGATTCAATAGAATCGAGTATTGGCTATACAGGTCGGCACGAGACATCGCCGTCGCGGGACCGTCGTTGGTTTTGAGTGCCAAGGCGCTCTTCAGGGCACCAATTGCACGGCCGAGATCCCCCATCGCCTCGTATTGATTTGCGAGCTCAGCCAAGAGTATTTGTCGGCCGCGAACGTAATCATGAGTTGCGGATAATGTCAGCAACGATTGCAACTGGGCGACAGATTGTTCGGCCTGTCCCGTTTTGCGAAGTGCGCGAGCCAAGTTGTGGCCCAGGACGATTTGGTCTCTCAGCGGCAAGGCTTCGCGATGGTCGCGCAGAATCGTCCCTGCAAAATTTGCAGCCGTCTGCCAGCGCCGGTCTGCGAGGTCTTGCTCTTCAAGACGATCGGCGATCATCGCCAACGTCACCAGTCCCTCCATTTTCAGGACCGGGTCCAATGGGCGATCGACTGGGAGTGCTAGCGCTTGTTGCAAGAAATCTTCTGCCTGTCGGTAATGCGCCAATGTGAAGTAGCATTTCCCCAGTCGCATGTCGGTGGATCGCAGGCGACTCGGTTCTCCCGCTGTTTGCAAAGCTGTGCGCAAGCCAACCCCCAGTTGGACAGCTTTATCGTAATGCCCCAACCGATAATAGATCTCAAACAATTGCTCCGCACAGATTCGGCGCGTGGCACTGTCCTGTGGGTCTTGTTCGGATGTCTCGTCGTAGACTTGCCGAAACAATTGCTCGGCTTGCAGGAAACGACCCGCATTGTAGGCCACATGCGCCTGTTGCATGATGTCACGATGAGGCGGCGCCGACATGACCGACTGGCCATCAGTGAAGATCGCGACGAATAGTCCGCAGCAAAAGATTGCTGCGCGCGGGAGATGAATCAATTTGCCGCCATTCATGACTTGGGATTCTCGTTGAGGGGGGGAGAAAACCTGTGTTTACTCGCTGCTTTGCGCTGCTGCGTACTTTTCCGATGGGAAACATGTCCGGCGGCGATTGTTGTGGCGATGACCGCCAGCACGGATTGGTCGACATGTGTCGAGCTGAGTTCATCGCCGGAACCAAAATAGGACTCCGAGTCTTCCGCAGGCACTGGGGAGGTGATCCACGTTTCGTCGCCTGTATGCGGTGATTCGTCTCCTTCCGGCAGCTGCCAGGGGACCATGGCGGGAACAGATTGCACCAATTTGGCATCGCTTTCGGCCAAGATGCCGGGCTGAACATCCTCTGGATTCACCGTGTCGGAATTCTGGGCTGTGGAGCTTTGTTCGATAATCCGGTCAAAGACAAAAGCGCTTTCATCCCCTTCAAAATAGGCGGAGTTCAGCAACAGGTCATCGTCGACAGGCACCGCCCAACTTCCAGTCCGAAGCTGCATCGCGTTATTACTATCAGCCACCAACGCGCCGTTCCCACCAGCGGCATCTACGTCGCCCAGAGGTGCATCAGAATGCGCGTCCGTAAATTGTCCGACTAGTTGCGGATCAGTTACCCCACCGCCAGTGAGAGAGTACAGGCCGAGGTCGTTATCCGATCCGTGAAATACGAAATAATTCGATTCATCTGTGTCGGTCACAGAATTCAAATGCGGAGCTTGCGAAGACGTTTGGGCCGCGACCGCGTCTGAAATAGCGGCCGCTGCCTGCGAAGAATTGATGAGTTCATTCGTCGAGTCAAAAGGATTCTCGATACCTGTCTCAGCGTCATTCAATACCAGTGGTGGCGGTTGGACATCAATCGTGACCGCGGCCGCTGCCGAGGTGGAGTCCGACCCGACAACTCTGTAGCTGAAGCTGTCTTGACCGACATAGTCGGCATCGGGTGTGTAGAGAAACTCCCCATTGGCGTACAATCTGACCGTTCCATGTGCCGGTCCGGAGACAAGTTCCACCTGCCCAATGTCTCCATCTGCGGGGCTGTCATTGTTCAACACGCCGCCGTCGCTGACCAACAATGGTGTATTTGCAATGACCGCAAAGTCATCACCCTCGGCTGTCGGCATTCGGGCTACTGACAAGGTTACTGTCGATGTCTCCGAAAGCGCACTCCCATCGCTGGCCGCGTAGGTGAATTGATCAACGCCGTAAAAACCCGCATCGGGTATATACGAGAACGTCCCATCGGATGCCAAAATCACGCGACCATGCGCCGCTCCTCGGACCAATACCGCTTGCAGATCGGACGACTCTACGTCTGAGTCGTTGTCGAGCACGCTATTGTTGGTGTCCAATCGACTGTTCTGCCACAGCTGATATGAGTCATTGTCGGAAACCGGAATGTCATTTTGTGATATCACGGTGATCCTGAATGTCGTATCCACCCATTCCCCGCCGGTATCGATTGCACGAATGGTGATATCCGACGTCCCGAATTGATTCGAGGCTAAATTCACCGACAATTTTCCCGTCACCGGGTCAATGGAGATGTCGGAGAAGAGCAGGGGGTTGGTATTGTTGGTCACTGTATAATTCAGCGCCGTATCCGCATCCTCCACATCGGCAAACGCGTCAAACAAATCGATGTGGTTGAGGAGAGAGTCCTCAAGGACGGTAATATTCGCAATTCCGACTGTGGTCGGTGTGTCATTCTCAGGAGCGACAGTCACCGTGAATGTGGTCTCAATAAACTGACCTTCCGTGTCGGTCGCTCTTACGGTGATCAAGCCTGTTCCGAATGCGTTGGCCGCATAGGACAACGTGAGAGTGCCCGCGCCCCCATCAATGTTGATGCCGGAAAACAAACCGGCGTTTGTGTTGCCGGTGATCGAGTAGACCAAAGTTGAGTCGGAATCCTCAACATCGGCAAATGCGGTGAACAGATTGATCACCGTATCGGCTGCGTCTTCTGCAACAGAGACATCGCCGATCCCAGACGTTGTCGGATCATCATTTTCCGCGGCAACGTTCACCGTAAATGTCGTTTCCACATAGAGGCCGTCGCTATCGGTGGCTCGGACAGTAATGACCGAACTGCCGAAGGCATTTTCATCGAACTGGAGCGTCAATGTGCCGGCTACACCATTGATGAGGAGACCCGAAAAGAGCGCGGCGTTCGTATTGCCCGTAATGGTGTATGTTAGATCGGCATCCGCGTTTTCATTATCACTGAAGGCGGCGAAGAGGTCGACCACCTCGTCGGCGCCGTCTTCGGTGGTGTTGACGTCGCTGATTCCAGACGTTGTCGGTGGTGTATTATCAAATAGAACTTGAAGAAAGATGTCCGAACCGCCCGAGGAAACGACCGTCTCCGTTGAGGCGGTGGGATCTAGGTCCGTCGTGCCAAAGACCGAACCGGTACTCAACAGCCGACCGTTCATGTCAACGGCGATGCCATAAGCATAAGCGTCGCCCGCTCCTTCGGAGGTGGCTGCCCATTGAAAGTCACCTGCCGAATTTAGTTTTACGGCAAAAGCGGAATAGGAAGCCGTTGAAATCAGGTTGAAAATATCGAGCCCCAAGGGGTTGAAGTCGGCTGTGTTTTGATATTGTCCAACGACAAAGACGTTGTTATTAGCATCGACATCCACACCGTAGGCGATATCTTCGTCCTCTCCCCCCATGCTGGCGGTCCAAAGCAGCGCTCCGGAGGAATCCAGTTTGGTGACAAATATATCGTTGCCGCCTTCGCTGGTTAACGAGGCCACACCCACACCGGGATCAAAGTCAACCGTGCCTGTGTAGCTGCCGACAAACACAATATTGTCATCCGCATCGACAACCACGTCGCGCGCAACATTCTGACCCGCTGCTTGAGTGGTGGTGACCCACAAAAACGTACCATCCGAGTCAAACTTAGAGACAAACGTATCGAAGCTATCGGCACCGCTGATTCCGAAGGACGTACCGACTCCCGTATCGAAGTCGACAGTATCCATGTAGTAACCGGTCGTCACGATATTGCCTGACGAATCCAAGTCGATTCCTGAAATCCCGTCAATGCGGCCGGCACCGAATGTTTCGACCCAGACCATATCGCCGTCACTGTTCATTTTTGCGAGATACGCATCGAAAGAACCGTTCGTGGCGATTGGTATGATGACCCCAGCAAGCGGGTCGAAGTCCGCTGTCCCGGTGAATGAGCCGGCGGCATAAACGTTGCCGGCAGCGTCGACTTCGAGGTCTGTTCCGGAAATGAATCCGGCGCCGATGAAGGTATTGCTCCATTCGTATTCGCCGGCAGCATCTAGTTTGAGGACGAATGCATCGGAGGTACTGCCTCCAGCCTTGATGTCCGAATCAACGCCGGGATCGAAATCCACGCCGACTGTACCATCGAAGTTTCCAATGACATAAATCTTGCCGCTAGCATCGACCGAAATACTCTGCCCGGTGTCGTCTCCCGTCCCGCCAAAACTTTTGGCCCACAGAAAGTTTCCATCAGAGTCGTACTTTGCAATGAAGACGTCGCTGCCTCCGTTGCTCACCAAGTCTGTCACACCGGCCGTCGGATCAAAATCAACAGTCCCGCGAAACTCACCCGTGACATAGACGTTCCCTGCGCTATCGGTATCCAACTCATAACCAACATCGTCCTGGTTATCGCCAACTCCAAAGGCAAATCCTAGGTCGGCAGACAGGAGCGTCCGTCCTTCCATGCATTCAAAATCTAACCGCCGAAATAGCGCAAGTTCGCACCGATCCGTACCCAGTCCCATGATTTGCCGCAGGCGCGGAGTTCGCGCATCGGTTGGTAGCCCGATAATGCGTTCCAGCTTGCGGATAAGATGTTCGCCGATGTTTCCCAACATAGTGGTTCCCAAGAATGGCACCGAAGACCGTTTGAAATTCAGTTCTTCCTTGAAACAAATTGAGGAGTCATTGCTCAGAGTAACGAGCCGATTATGAAACGAATTGCGAACGGGTCATTCGCGACTCGACAAGGGAATCGACAAAAACAGGTCGGGTTTCACTTTGTCATCGTAGGAACCGACGACCACCGTCTTGCCGGTATGGCCCGGTTTGGTTTTGGGTTGCCAGGACATACCTCGCAATCGAATCCGCGGTCCGCTCAGGTCCCGCCGCTGCGGCCGGCCCTTTCCTGGGTTCACATTCATGGCCGTGTTAAAAACGCGGTCTTGCTGTTTCTTCAGCTGCGAGCGTTGGCTTTCGGTCAATTGTGCCGGTTCGGTGAAAGCTTCGGTGGACGTCAGCTCCGGCCGTTTTTCAGGTGTCGCGAAGACCATCAGGCGTTCAATCCCCAGTGGGGGCGTGACTTCAAAATAGCCATCTTGCGGAATCGTCAGCGGCTTGCCCGGCTCCAAACGTGGAACATATCCAGCTGAATCATGCCGGTCGGGCACCAAAAAACTCCGCAGCCCGTTGTTTGATTCATGAAACACGTACAGAAACAATTCCGTATCGGCTTCGACAACCAAGCGAAACTCCTGCCCTAATTGGAAGGTGTGTTTCGCTTCGTCGACGGCCGATTCGCTGCCATCCTCGTTGCGGAGTATGATCGAATATCGCAAAGATGTGATCCGCTTCAGGCCCGTTGTCGATAGACTTTCGCCGATGACCTTGCCATCGCTGTCGACTTGGCGGCGCGGCGCAGCTGTGTTGGGTGAACTGTCATCAGCGAATGCGCTGAGGGCGGATCCAGCACTAATTACAACAATCCACAGTGTGACAAAGTAGCGAATCATGTTGGTACTTCCCCTGTTCAATTCTCGGTGCTCCGGTTCACGACATGCAACGGGACTGTTTTTCTGGCCCACCACGTTGCCGGCGGGATTGGGGGTTTGGTGAACGGGTAGGATTCTCCCGTCTTCAATTTTTGAATCACGTTTTGAAAAATTGACGGCTTGGCAAACGCCGCTTCCAAGTTGTGCTGATCACTTTTTGTGTACCTGGCGCCGAACTGGCCTTGGACAAAACCGTCCCGCTTTTCGAAATACAGCGGAGCAGCAGAACTCGGACGTTGCGGCGCTCCTTGCAATGGATCACTTTCGGTGAGATACAACACCACCAAATCGTCACCTGCTGACGCGGCACTCGGTTCAAAGGCAGTCAGCCAACGTCCCGATTCAAGCGGTTCGGTCCAATGAAATTGAAACAAGTTGCCGTCGCTGCCAAAGACAAGCATCGTGAGATAGCCGCTATGGGGCGCACGGACGCGGATCGTGGCAAATTCATCCGGTTGAGGATTATCGTCGTCATCGACAAACACTGTTTCGGATGGTTTGCCGGCGACCAGCATTTGAACGTCCAAGTTGCTGTCGTGCCGCAATTGCGGGGCCGATTGAAGTTCCGTCAGCCATTGAGCCGTGTGCAGAAAGCTGTCGTTGTTGTAAGCTGCGAGCACTTTTGCTTCGTCATCCGCAGCATATGCGGGAATCATGGGTGTTGCGAGATTCTCAAATGGGCGTCCCGACAACTCATCGCCCTGCGGAGCACGTGCGGCTGGCTGAGTTGCAGAGGAATGTTGCCAGCCCGCCGCAGCCACCACCGCCAATGCTCCCATAATCCCCGCGATTAAAGCAAAAACTCGGACCTTGTGTTTCTGATCGCCCGTGTCGGCCAACGGCGATGCGGTAATGCGATTGGCAAAGGGCAACAACGCCGCAATCACTTCGGCACACGATTGATAGCGGTCCTGTGGGTAGTGCGCCAGCATGCGGCGAATGACTGCCGACAGTTCCTGGGGAACATCCTCGCGAAAGTCGGTCGCATTGGGCCGCGGTGCACTCACCACGGCGCACAGCAGCTCTTCGCGCGTCTCACTCACAAACGGCATCCGCCCGGTCAGCATGTAGAACAAAGTACAACCTAAGCTGTAAATGTCCGCTGCCGCCGTCACGCTCTGCGCATCGGCCCATTGTTCGGGGGCCATCACTTCGGGGGTGCCTAAGGAGACCGCCCCTTGGGTCAGTTGTGACGAACTGCTGCGCTTCGTCGATTCCGGATCCCGCAGTTGCGCAATTCCCAAATCGAGAACCTTCAACCCGCCATCCGGCGTGACCATGATGTTGGCCGGTTTGATATCGCGATGGATCACGCCGCGCTCATGCGCGTGTGCCAAGACTTCGGCGACGGTGATCACCGAATCAATCGCCATCCCGATCGACATCTCACCGCCGTCACTGTAAAGTTCCTCGACATACTGTTTGAGGTTTCGTCCACGAACGTATTCGATCGCAATAAATTGAACGTCCCGGTCGTGCCCCGCGTGGAAAATGGTCGTGAGATGTGCGTGTTGCAGTTGCGCCAGCAGTTGTGCTTCCCGTTGAAAGCGTTCCATGTTCAAGCTGGCATCCGACTGTCCCGTTCCGGTGGCGGTCTGAATCGTCTTGATCGCTTCCAGACGCGGCAAACGTGTGTTACGGGCTTTGAACACATCTCCCATCCCGCCGCTGCCCAGTTTTTCCAGCAGGATATAGTGGTCCAACCACAAATCCTCGGGCTTGCCCGCCATCGTTTTTTGTGCCTGAAACGACGTCAGTACCGGAAACCGTTCCTCGGACCCGGAATTCCAACTTGCATCCATCAATTGCAATTGCGCGAGAATGGGGACCAAGTCCTCCGCTGAACCAGCTGCCTCGGCAGCTGCATCCCATTCCTCCAGCGTCACTAACTGCAGATCAATGAGTTTTTGTTTCGCCAAAGCGGCTTCGAGAATCGGGCGCGTATCGATAGCAACGGCCACCGTCGAATCGGCGGCGATGAGTTGCGATTCATCACTTTGTGGAGAAATTGCGTTGTCGATAACGGCAGCCACTGCTGAAACCTCTGGGTTGACGAATAAGTCTGACCGTGGTTTGCAAAAAAGTCGGCAATCCGTTCGCCCTAATCGATCTCGAACGAGAACGGTCCACGTTGCGCAAGCATGAACCGCAGTGAAACCCTAGGTTGCGTTTGGTGACCTGTCAAAAATGCCCGCCCGACCCTCGCACATATGGCTGGCCTTCGTTTCCGCAGCATTGGTGGAACGGTCCCTATCGTCACAACCCGCATCGCGCGAACTGCCGGCGTCTGCTCGTGTCGTTCACTTAGCCACCGGTGCAACTTTGCCAATGCGGTTTGTAACTCTTGCCGAATTGGCGGTTCGAGATGGACTGAGATAGGAGCCGCGCGATCCGCAGCGCGGGAATTTGCACAATTGCAACCGAATATGAATTCGATGGTTGCGGCGGACGGGTTGCCCCAGCAACGGATTTTGGCCGTATTTGGCATTTGTCTTGCGTATGCCAATGGCGTGACAGGACGTGACGCTTCGTCTGTTCACGAGCTAAAACAATCAATCGCAATCATGACCAGGGGGGAACCTGAGAATGTCCGCGTGCTTTAATAAAAATCCGCAAAAAACAGCCTGCGATACAGAAACATCGCAGGCAATCTGCCGAACATCCACCGTAAAAGCGACCGTGGATGCCATTGTTGACGACATGGCGCGGCGCCGCGTCGACCTATCACAGGTCACGCTCGACGAGATGAAAGGGTATCTCACCACGGCGCTGCGGCGGTGCGACAAATCCGCAACCGCCATGCGCCGTCCGAAATGTGTGACATGATTAGCGTCCGGCTATTTACTTTTAGCCGGGGCACGCTGGGTCACCGGGACGAATTTTTGCGCCCGTTCACCGTAGATGTCGCCCACATACAAATTGCCCTGCGAATCCTGCGCAATACAGTGCACACCGACCGCTTCGCCCGGCTTTAGCCGTGAGACGTCCGGTTTGTCTTTGTTCTCGCCGATGTCGCCCAGCGGGATCGACCAGACTTGTTGGACGCGGCCATCGGTGTTGAAACGCATGAACAATTGGTCCTTGTATTCCGGCGCTTTGCCGTCCCGTACCCACCAATGGGGTGACGATCCACAGACCCAGATTTCATCTTTCTTGTTAATCGAAATCCCCCAAGGCATGATCAAATTCGACCATTGATCAACCAGTTCACCCTCCTGCGTGAAGATCTGAATCCGCGCGCTATTGCGATCGGCGACGTACAGCAAGCCTTTGGAGTCGAGTTGAATCGCGTGCGGCAAGACAAACTTGCCCGGTTCCGTACCGTAGCTACCCCAGGCCTTCACAAATTGGCCATCCTTATCGAAATGCACGATGCGACGATTCCCGTAACCATCGGTAACGAAAATATCTCCTTTGGGCGTAATCACCATATCGGTCGGCATATTGAAATGCAGCTCATCATCCCCTTTTTCACCGCGGACGCCGAGCGTCTGTAGCAGTTCTCCTTCGGGAGTAAATTTCTGCACGACATGCAAACCAAAGTCGGCCACCCAGATGTTCCCGTCGGGACCGATCCGCAATTGGTGCGGGTTAAGGAATCGATCCTTTCCCCAGGAACGGACGAATTCGCCACTGGCCGAATAGACCTGAACCGGATCGGGACCTTTGCGAAAGAACCACACCTGATCCTTGTCATCGACTGCTAACCCGGAGACCCAACCAGCACCGCTAATCGTCTCCGGCCGTTGTGGCCATGCGGGGTCGACATCGTATTCGGTGATCGTCGGGGTCACCGCATGCGTCGGATTCTGCGCAGCTGCTTGGCCAACAAACAGAGACGATGCTGCCAATGCCAACATCAACGGAACAGCGGAATAGAAATGATTCATAGAGACGATTCCTGGTGTTGAAAGGCTGTCGGGTGCGTCGCGACGCACCCGACAATGTTTATTGAGTCGGCAATCAAAATCCAACCGTCAATGCACCCATGTTTTCGGGTACCCGTCAAACGGCGAATCCTCGCCCGGTTTCCAGAGGACAATCTCGTCAATGCGTTTCGCCAGTGCAATGTCCAATTGCGTGATGCCTTTCACGCGATGCGTCTGCAGTTTGACGATCACTTGTGCATACCCCAGCGCCAAATCGGGGTGATGATAGGCGGCATCGGCGAGATAGCCGATTGTGTTGGCCAGCATCAATGTGTGTGACCAGCCGGGGGTTTTGTATAGCCGGCGAATCCAACCATCGCGGTATTCCCACTCGGGCATTGATTGCAGCGTCTGTTTGATTTCTTCGTCGGACAATTGAACGTAATCGGGCATGGCCTTTTCCTTTCAGATTCTGGAGCTATCGAATGGCCCCTCCGTTGGCGGCGATGACTTGTCCCGTGATGTAGTCGGCATCGCGCGAAACCAAAAAACGGGCCAGTTTGGCAATATCTTCCGGCGTGCCCCACCGCTGCAGCGGCGTTTCTGCAATTACTCGTGCTTGCCACGTCTCGCTCGCATGATCACCCCAGGCGGTTTGAATCCATCCCGGCGCAATGCAGTTCACGCGGACTTGCGGTGCGACACTGACCGCTAATGAACGGGTGAAACCCATTACCGCATTTTTCGCTGTCGCAAACAACTCTCCACTGTCCCCCTCCATACCTCGGTCCGCCTGATCCCAACCGATATTGAGAATCACGCCGTGACCCACCTCCTGCATACGGCGACCAACCTCTTTGCCAATCAGCACCGCCGATCGCACATCAACGTCCAGCAACCGTTGTAACTTTTCGCCATAGTCCAACGTTGCTCCATCACCCGTCAATAGATCCACACCGGCATTGTTGATCCAGATGTCGATGCCGTTCCAGTGACTCCAAGCTGCGTCGATTAGCCTCTGTGCGGAATCGGGCTCTCCTACATCAGCGGAAAGCAGATGAGCTTCGCCGCCGGACGACTGAATCTCCTCACACACTACAGTTGCCGCCTCCAGTGATTGACGGCAATGCACAATGGTCCGCGCTCCCCCGCGCGCCAACTCCAAAGCAATCGCACGGCCGATGCCTGTCGACGCACCGGTCACGATCGCCCGTAGCGAGGATAAATCCGCGAATTGTTTCCCGTCTGTCATTCCCGCACCGTAAAAAAACGCCTGTTAGTTCCGAATTTGTTCAAACAATCAATCAACATGGAGTGAAATCAAACGAGTCCCCCGAAGGGGTTCGTCATCGTAGCCTAGGGTAAGCGGCAACGCCGCGCCACCCTTGGATAATGGCTTCGTGACGATTGTCCTTGCTCGTCCCCTCGATCGGTCGTCCATCCCACCCCACTCTACATGCGACGCCTTCCCCATGTCCATCGAATCCACTTTCCGCCGGTCTGGTGGCAGGGTTGAACCGCAGTGCGCCTCAGAGTAGAAGTGTGGTAGTGACATCGTGAATTTTTACTCAGAGATCCAAGGAACCCTGCCCATGCCTGCGCTACGCCGGAATTTGCTTCTGACCGGTTGTTTGTTACTTGCCGCTTTTTCCACTCCACATACGATTCGCGCTGACGTCAAGATGCCGGCGCTGTTCAGCGACCATATGGTCTTGCAACAAGGGCAACCGATTCCGATTTGGGGCTGGGCCGATCCCGGCGAACAAGTGCGGGTGACGCTTGGCGGTGACGTTCGCACGGTCACCGCCGATGCGGAGGGCCGGTGGAAGGTCCTGCTCGGCAAACTGAGCGCCGGCGGCCCGCACAAGTTAGAAATTCAGGGGAACAATGCCCTGACGCTCAGCGATGTGCTCATCGGCGAAGTCTGGGTTTGCTCCGGCCAATCGAACATGCAATGGGACGTATCACGTTCGAATGACAGCGACCTAGAAATCGCCTCAGCAAAGTATCCCAACATTCGGCTGATCACCGTTCCCCAAGTCGGCACACAGGAACCACAGGACGACTTCAAGGGCAAATGGGAACTCTGTTCGCCCGAAACGGTTCCCTCGTTCTCCGCCGTTGGTTACTTCTTTGGCCGCCAATTGTACCAGACTTTGGATGTCCCGATCGGGCTGATCGACAACTCGTGGGGCGGTTCCTCCGCCGAAGCTTGGGTCCGCCGGGATCTGCTCGAAGCCGATGCCCAGTATGACCCCCTGATGGAGCGTTGGGAAAAAACCGAATCGACGTACGACCATGACAAAGCTGTCGCCAACTACAAGGAAAAACTCGTTGCATGGAAAACCAAACAAGCAGCCGGTGAAAAAGTTGGTCGTCAACCGCGTGCTCCACGCAATCCGCTGACGAATCAGCATCGCCCGGGCAACCTCTACAACGGCGTGCTCAAACCTGTGATTGGTTACGGAATTCGCGGTGCGATTTGGTACCAGGGCGAATCCAATGCCGGCCGCGCCTATCAATACCGCAACTTGTTTCCGCTCATGATTCAAAACTGGCGCGACGAATGGGGCCAAGGCGATTTCCCCTTCTATTGGGTGCAACTGGCCGACTTCCGCAACGAAGTCCCCGGACCGGCCGATTCCACCTGGGCCGAGTTGCGTGAAGCTCAAACCATGACGATGACCAAATTGCCCAACACGGGCGAAGCGGTGATCCTCAATTTGGGTGAGTCGAGCGACATCCATCCCAAGAACAAACAAGACGTCGCCAAACGTCTCGCCCGCTGGGCGCTGGCTCACGATTACGGCATGGATATCGTCTATCGCAGCCCGATTTACAAATCGATGGAGACAGACGGCAATAAAATCGTACTCACATTTGACCACGTGGGCGGCGGGTTGGACACCTTCGACGTGCCAAAACTGATCGGCTTCACGATTGCTGGAGAAGACCAAAAGTTCGTGCCGGCGACCGCCAAGATCATCGGCAAAAACCAAATCGAGGTGACCAGCGATCAAATCGAAGCCCCCGTAGCAGTCCGCTACGCCTGGGCCGACAACCCCGTCTGCAACGTGCAAAACGTCGAAGGCCTACCGCTCACGCCGTTTCGCACCGACGACTGGAAAGGTGTGACCGCGGATTCGCACTAGCCATTCATCGTTGCATGAAGGCAAATCCCCCCCAACCCCCCGGTTCTGCCGGGGGGTTTTTGTGTTTCAGGTCCAGTAAATCAAAGCAATTCGTTTCGTCTCTGCTAGACAAATTCTGCGATTCCGTGGATCAACACCGTACTCGTTGCATTACAGAAGGTGATTAACCGCCGGAGATCGCACATGTCCCAGCCCGCCACCAGCGAACAACCACCCGTTGACCCGCCCCTGTCGCTACGGTTTCGATTATTTTTGTACGCGTTGCTTCTAGCGTGCATCGGACTGCCGCTTGCCGGTTGGTGGTGGATTCGTTACCGCACGGCGGTTGCGCTGGAACTCCAGGGATTGGGTGGAGACGTCACATTTTATGAAGGACAGACCAACGTATTATTCCAATCGCCTCAACGGATCTCTTTGAATTCCAATAAAATTGACGACGCCTTGGTCAGCCAAATCTCCCGCTACGGAAATTTGCAAGAACTGGACCTCAGGGGAGGTGAACTCTCCGAGGTCGGCATGGCTGATTTAGGGAGGCTGACACAACTCAAGAGGCTTTTCTTGTCCAATATGCAGATCAGCGGCGGTCTGGAACACCTCGAGAACCTCACTGATATCGAGGACTTGATGCTGTACGGGGCGACCATTGGCAATGAGGAACTGAAGACGATCGGACGCCTCACAAATTTGCGTTCCTTGAACTTGGGGCGTACGCAAATCACCGATGCGGGACTGCAGCATCTTTCCGGGTTGACCAAACTGAGAGAACTGTGGTTAGCCGACACCAAGATCAGTGATGCTGGGTTGGCCTTTCTACCAACAACAATGCCGCTCGAACTCTTAGATCTTTCGGGTACCAATATCACCGACGACGGGTTGGCGCAATGGAAGCTGGCTACGGCGCCTCGCTTTTTGGATTTACGAAGGACACAAGTCACCGGCCGCGGATTTGCGTCGATCCCATTTTTGCAAAACGTCTCTAGTTTGGATCTCGGCGAAACACCGCTCGATAATGCTGGTTTAAGTGAAATCGGCCAATTAAAAAACCTCGAAGTTTTGCGTCTTTATAAATGCCCCGTCACTGACGCGGGACTGGAAAATTTGAAATCGTTGTCGTCATTGCAAGACCTGAATCTTTCACAAACCAGCGTCACTGAAGAGTCCGTCCCCTTGTTGAAGTCGGCCTGGAGGCTCAAGTCGATATCACTCAAGGGTTTGGATATCAGCGATGACGCGATCATGGAATTTCAGAGCGCTCAGCCAAACTGCAAAATCAGGCGGTGACGTCGCCACGATAGAATTCCTGCAGTCTCGTGGATCAACACACTCGTTCCTGCACCACGGAAGCCGTTGTATACCGCCGGAGATCGCACATGTCCCAGCCCGCCATCAGCGAACAACCACCCGTTGACCCGCCCCTGTCGCTGCGGTTTCGATTATTTTTGTACGCGTTGCTTCTAGCGTGCATCGGACTGCCGCTCGCCGGTTGGTGGTGGATTCGTTCCCGAGCGGCGGTCATGCAGGAAGTTCAGGCGCTCGGTGGAGAGGTCACATTGTTCGAAGGAAGTACGAGCGTCCTGTTTCAATCGGTGAAAGAGATTCGCTTGAATTCTAAAGAGATTGACGACGAGTTGGTCAGCCGTATTACCAGCTATGGAAATCTGGAAGAATTGCGACTCAGCGGAGGGGAGTTGTCCAAAGATGGCGTGGCCGAGTTGGGGAGTCTGACACAGCTCAGGATGCTTTCCCTGACGAATATGCAAATTCCTGATGGTCTGGAAGACCTTGCCAACCTCACTCAGTTGGAGGATCTCACGCTGGACGGGCCAGCGATTGGTGACGAGGAGCTGAAAACGGTTGGTCGGCTCACGAATTTGCGGGCCTTGTATTTGCATCGCACTCAGATCACCGATGCCGGATTACAGCACCTTTCCGGGCTGTCAAAACTGCAAAGACTGATGATTCGCGACACCGGGATCACTGATACCGGGTTGGCTTTTCTGCCAACAACACTACTTCTCGACTACTTGGATCTTTCCGGTACGAATGTCACTGACGACGGATTGGCACAATGGAAGCTGGCTACGGCGCCTCGTTTTTTAAGTTTACGAAGAACGCAAGTCACGGGCCGTGGATTTGCGTCGATTCCATTTATGCAAAACGACGCTGTTCTGGATCTCGGCGAATCACCGCTCGATAATGCCGGTTTAAGTGAAATCGGCCAATTAACAAACCTCGAAGACTTGCGTCTCTACAAATGCCCCATCACCGACGCGGGACTGGAAAATTTGAAATCGTTGTCGTCGTTGCAAGACCTGAATCTTTCACAAACCAAGGTCACCGAAGAGTCCGTCCCCTTGTTGAAGTCGGCCTGGAGGCTCAAGTCGCTATCCCTCCAAGGTTTGGATTTTAGCGAGGACGCGATCTTGGAAATTGAGCGCGCCCAGCCGAACTGTAAAATCAGGCGCTAGTGCTCTGTCAAATCTAAGATTTGGGGTGCCACTGCTGCCGCATTGCCATTAAGGCGATTACGCGAACCGTGTCTCCTGCCGGTCGCTGATGCTACTCAGGTACAGCATCGCTTTTTCCGGTTCGGGGGCGATTTGGATCAGCCTATTGGTTGCCAACAAGACATCGCGACGGCTGATTTGGCCGATGAGCTTGCCGTCGTGAAGCACGGGGAGTCGGCGATAAGGGGTGGTTAAGAAAACCTGAGCAATACCCAACAGATCCAAATCCGCGGTGATTGTTCTAGCTTTCTTGTCGCTAAAATTGTGCACTGCCGTCGAGGGCAACGGGCCGTGCTCGGTGGGTCCTTCCGCCTCGCTCAGGTCGACTTGTCGGCTTTCGGCAATCAAGGCTTCACGGCGGTCATGAACGATGCCCGAGAGGATGTTCTCGTTCAGCAATACATCGCGGCGACTGATTTGTCCCACCAATTTGCCGTCTTTCAGCACGCACAGCCGACGGTAGGGGGTATCCAGAAAAATCTGCGCACATTCCAGCAGAGTCGTCTGTTCAGAAATCGTGCGGCCCCGATCGGGGTTCTTGAATGCGCCGACTTCGGTGGTCGGCATATTTTCATACGCGGCGTCGACCAGCACGCGCATACTCGTTTTTTCGGAAAACACGCCTAGAAAATTGCGATCAGCATCGATGACCGGAACGCCCGACACGTGGTGTTTGAGCAGATAGGCGATAGCCTCGAAGACATCGGTTCGCGGGTCGAGCGTGACTAGTTTTGTTGCCATGAACTGACTGGCGGTCGGCGGCGTCGCACTGGGGTACCCCCGCTCGCTCGCCAAGCGGGCAATGAGCGTGAGCACACTCATGCAGCATTTTTCACTGAACATACCAAGATACGACCGGTCGCCGCCAACTACAGGTGCGCCGGTAATCTTATGTTTCAGCAACGATTTGATCGACTCAAAAACATCCTGGTCGGGATTCAACGTGACCAGTTTTTCGACCATGATGTCCTGCGCAAGTCGCGGGCTTTCCATGGGGCACCTCTCTCGTGTTCCAGGTGGCAACAGCTTGCAGAGTAAGACGTGAATGACCGGCCGTCAGAAGTGGAAGTGCAAAGCACAAGTATACCACTGTGAGAGAAAAAATACGAATTTGTTTTCTGCTCGGGGTTGTTTCGCTCAGCTGTAAGCGCCTGATAGCATTGAATTTCCGAATAAAACCAAGACAATCAATCCGTGTTGCGACAAAGCCGACAACGGTCGTCGGTTTGTTGGGCAATGGACACGATTTTGACGACAGCCCGATGGGGGCGACGTCTTTTTATTATAGGGAGTGAGCCGTGAAAGTCGGAGTTGTGGGATGTGGGTTTGTAGGAGCTACGGCCGCCTATGCGATGGTCATGGATGGCGTGGGACGTCAAATTGTTTTAGTGGATCTCGATCGCCAACGGGCTGAGGCCGAAGCAAATGACATCATGCATGCCGTCCCGTTTTCGCATCCCATGTCGGTCGTTTCCGGAGAGTACAGCGACTTGGCCGGCTGTCGCGTCGTGGTGATCGCCGCCGGTGTCAGCCAGAAACCGGGTGAAACACGATTGCAACTTCTGGAACGAAACACCGCAGTGTTTGAGAAAGTTGTACCACAAATTGCCCAGCATGCCCCGCAGGCCATATTGCTCGTGGCGACCAACCCCGTGGATGTGATGACACACGTCACGGTCAAGCTCGCAGGACGATGCGGAATCGACGAATCCCGTGTGCTTGGATCGGGAACAACGTTGGATACGGCGCGGTTTCGGACATTGTTGGGAAGACAATGCGGCATCGATGCCAAACACGTGCACGCCTACGTGATCGGCGAACATGGCGACTCAGAAGTCTTGACTTGGTCCTGTGCGACAGTGGGTGGGATGCGACTTAATGAATTTCAAAAGTACCGTGACATCCACATTGGAGTCGCTGAAAAAACGGAAATCGACCAAAAGGTCCGTGGCGCCGCCTATGAAATCATTTCCGGCAAAGGGGCAACGTATTATGGAATCGGCGCTGCCTTGTCACGCATTGTCGATGTGCTCATCCATGATCAACGAGCGATCCTGACGATCAGTGCGCGACTGCACGATGTGTTGGGCCTCTCCGATGTCACCATCAGTTTACCAACGCTTGTCGGAGGACAAGGCGTGATCAGTGCCGTGCCCATTTCGCTCAATGACGAGGAAACGGCCGCATTTCATGCCAGCGCCGCCATCGTCCGCGAGGCAACGGAATCGCTCAATCTCTAACCATTGGTCGAGTCTCTCTTGCCAATAAAATGCAAGACGAGCGCCATCATGCCCGATGCGGCGGCGGCGATTGCTAAGCCGCCATAGACTTTAAAATCGCTCCCCGCATATCCAGCGTAGGTGGGCCCCAACGCGCCGATCCCGAAGCAAGCCATATTGCTGAATCCGTAACCGACACTACGGCGATGGAACGGGACGTACTGCGCGATCAGCGAATTATAAATCGGCTGCGTCATAAAATGCACGAGGCCCAACAGGCAGGCAGCAGCGAACCGCGCCGGACCGGTGGCGACGGCCATCCACAGCAGCGGGCCGATGTTGGCGAACATGATCAGCGCCAATTGAATCTGCAATCGACCGGGCCGGGCAAATTTCCCGGCGATTCCTTGTCCCAACACCCCCATAATGAGCACGACCGCCGCCAGGAAATTACGAAAACTGGCAGGCTCTATAAACGAAGGGCGCAACTCAGCTGAGTTCAAATAGCGCGGTAAAAAATGCATGAATCCCGCATAGATGAATCCAGCCATCGCGCCGCCGGCAACCAAAATCAAATAAGCTCCCCAGCGGCCTTCATCGGCTCCGGTTTCACTGTTTGCAGTGGACGTCACGGGCGGTTGGCGGTGTTCGGTCAATCCAAAGAAGAGATAGGCCGCCAACCCCAAGCCCGGGATGACCAGCAACAAATAATACTGCTGCCAAGTCACTGCACCCGTCCAAAAGACAAGTGCTGCTAAAAACGGAGCACCGGCGATACCGATCGAACCAAAGATGCCATGCCAACCCAGCGCAACGCCGCGAGTCTCCGGCGTCGTTTCCCGCGAAATAAACGCCAAACCGGCTGGGTGATAAATGCTGGCAAAACAACCCATGGCGAACATCAATACGTACAACGTGTCGAATGACGTGCAGGTCCAAACCAACAGCGATGTCGCCGCGCAGCCCAGCAAATAGATCACCAACATCGGCTTGGACCCAAAGCGATCCGCGAGCCAACCGGCAAAGAAGGCCCCCACGCCGAACGGCACGCGCCACACCGTTCCCAGCACACCGGTTTGTTCGCGGGCAACGTCAAAATCGTCGCCAATCATCTGTTCCACGCTGGGCAGCGAGAGTTCAAACACGTGCACGAGCGCATGCGCCATCGAGATGAGTATGACCAGACGAAAGGTTGTGGCGTTCATGATCGGCGGGGATCGCTGTGGGCGGCATTGATGGTGATCGTGCGGGCCTTATTCATAGAAGTGCCAGGCGGGAACATCAAGCCCACCGGTGGGTAGGAACCCGTTTTGGAGCGAATAACTGTCCTGCTTTGCACAGGGACTCACGCTCGGCATAGGTCCCCGTGCACGCACCAATGGGATTTCTCGCCACCGGCCACCGGACACTATCCACTCGCCCACGTCAGTTGCGACCGCTGCTTAGCAGCGGCATAATGAGTTCAACAGCGACTTGAAAAATAACGCCAACGGGAGTGGAACAACGATGGAGACGGTCAAACAGCGGTTACAGCGCGATGCGATGGTCATGGTCTGCGGGATTGGGCGGGTCTGCCATCACAACATTGTGCAGATGCTCGGCATGCAGGGCGGAATCGACGCGATTTGGTTCGATCAGGAACATGCGGGGCTGTCGTTTGAAACATTGGAAATCGGCACCATGGCCGCCCGCGCGCACGGGATGGATAGCTTCGTGCGACTGGCACCAACCGATTATGCCGTAATCACCCGTTGCTACGAAGCGGGCGCCGGCGGCATCATGGCGGCTCAAATCGAGTCCGCTGAACAGGCCGAACAAGTGGTGCAGTGGTCCAAATTCTATCCCCGCGGCCATCGCGGATTGAACGGCGGGGGTTTCGACGGTCGCTTCGGAAATACGCCGGCAGCGGAATTCTGTGAACGCGCCAATCGCGAATTGTTCATCGCCATTCAAATCGAAACTGCAGGCGCCTTGGAGCAGTGCGACGAGATCGCCGCCATTGACGGCGTGGACCTGCTGTTTGTCGGCCCGGCCGATTTGAGTCAAAACCTGGGGATCACCGGACAATTCGATCACCCCCGACTGCAGGAGGGAATCGACCGCGTCGCCGCCGCTTGCAAAAAGCATGGCAAACACTGGGGCATCGTCCCCACCTCACCGGAGTCCGCCGACCGCTGCGTCGAAAACGGCTGCAAAATGCTCGTCCCACTCGCCGACGTAAAGATCCTCAACGCGGGAATTCGCGCGAACAAAGAGGCGTATGGGAAGTATTTTTAATCGTGCTACTACCAGACGCAAAAAGCCGACGACGCATACACGTCGTCGGCCAGTGAACTGTTGTTTGTTCGGACAAAGCTACACCGCCTGCCGCCGTTTGCGACGGTAACCATAACCGACAAGTGCAAGACCGCCGATTCCAAGCAGGGCAAACGTAGACGGTTCAGGGACTGCGTTGGGCGCCGCCGTCGCGATGACGAAGGGATTACCGTATTGATTTCCTGGAAGTGTGCCGGCAACACCGGTGGTGCCGTCTGCTAACGGTATTAAATCGATACCGGAAGCTGGATCTCCTGAGAAATTATTGAAGCCGGCAAACCAAACGATGAAGGTATCTTCGTTTGGAATAACGGTCCCCGCCCGAACAATTCCCATTCCGTTTGCAGGATCGCCCTGCGGCGGCGGAACGAAATAGATCGACGTTGCATCGATGAAAACGTTGACAAACAAGATTTCAAGCGACTGGGTCGCAGTATTGAATTCCACCGGGACCTGGGGGGAAACGCTTGTTTTGGTAGCGGTCAGGTCGAGCGCCTCGATTTCATCCGGTTGCAGTCCGTCGCTGAAATCAGCAGTGTCGAAAACGGTAATCGTCCCCGATAAGTTAAGATCTAATCCGGCAACACCTTCGTAATTCACGAAGTTGTAGACATATCCAGCTTGTGCTGATCCTGCTCCTCCCGCCAATAGCCCGGCGAGTACGACTAGTGCAGAAAACGATCTTCTCATGGTTGCGCCTTTCATGGGATCATCAAAAGAGGTGAAACGCTTGTAATGAAGCTGAAACGATTTGATTCACACTACATTCTGTGTTGTCACTAAACATTCGACTGACCGAAATTCAGAGAGGCTTTGCAATCGAATATGTTTCTCGTGACAACGTACTGAAAATACCGCCCAAGGACTTGGCCATCAACTAAAAAGTGCCTAATCTGCACAATTGTCGCAAACTTCATAATTGCCACTTTCGGCGAGGGATAGCCTCTGGGCCTAAGTGTCTACCTAGTAATAGATTGCGATCACAGAGTCCTCGCGTGCGCTGTAATCAGAGCGACTAGCTACTCCGCTCACCCATCACAATCCCGCGTTCAGTCACCTCAAACGGGATGATCGCGTCGTCGCAGGCGCTGCCGCGATGTTTGGCCACGTGTAGTGCGCGGCCCATGCGGTTGGCTTCGCGTGTTTTGCCCATATAGATGATCGTGTTCGCGTTGGCAAACACGTCTCCCGAATCAATCGGCCGCACCAGCATATCGTCCAACATCACGTCGTGCGTTGTGTACAGCAACAAGCAGGCGATTTCCGCATGGTTGTAACGATGCTGGTCGACCTCTGCGGAGTTGGCGCGGAATTGTTCGCGAAATAAATCGCGCGCCACCCAATCGTCCTCTTTGCGCAAAATCTGGTGGTAGACATAATCGAATGTGTCGAACTGAAACGAGTCGCTGGCTTTAACCGTCGGTTCGACGCCGTCGATCACACATCGCCGCACTCCCTGCACAAAGTTGCCGTAGAAAAAACGAATGCACATTTGCAGCTTCTTGAGCAACTCCAGCTTCCAGACCTTCCAGTCATCGAATTCCAAATCGCCGCGCGTTACGCGACGACCGTTGCGGGCAAAGATGTGTAGGTAGTCCCGCCGCGCAGACTCACGGTTCCAAACCTCGCTGGGATGCACTTGATCGCCAGGGGGTTGGAAGGAAAGTTCCCAGTCAAACAGCCGACGGGCATAGTCGTCCTGGTTTTGCGAATCGCCGCGGGTGGTCATGTCGAAAATGATTCCCGGCTCGCCTTCCTGTGCGACGCCCTGATGCGCGAACTGCAAGCCGAGTTGAGTTTTCCCAATCCCGGTGGCGCCGGCAACGACGGTCAACGTTCCAGGAATCAACCCGCCACCCAGGGCCTCGTCGAGTGCAGGAATACCGGTTTGGATGCGGTCTGTAGGCATTTTGAATGATTCGTCGTTTCGGTTCACCATTGCATGCGCTGACCAGTCAGAACGGCAGCGCAAAAATAACGTTCAATCTCTTCATTCATAAGATCTTCAGCGTAAGGTGGCAAGGCGGCGCGAGACGATTTATTGAAGCGCCTTCATGATGTTTCATCAACAGCAGCGGCATTCCCCCATCTTGCTCACTGTAAATGACGCTGCATCTGCTCGTCCGCTAGTGCAAAGTGCGTGACCCAAAAAACAATGCTGGACAAGCCGGCAGTGGTACTTGACTGTCGTATGTTTTTGTTTTTTCAACGGGCTGATAAGATGCTTCTGCGGTTCCTTGAAACGACCACGATTGATGCTGATACCGATGTTGTCGAACGGTTTGGAGAAAACAATGAATCTTGCAGCGCGGAAACAATGGCATTGTTTGGTACTGGCCAGTCTGCTTTTGGGAGTTGGACTCCGCGAGAACTTGGACGCGGCGGACGGATTTTCGGATCCGATCGATGTCTCGTTTACTGCTGAAGGCGACGGAACGACTCAAAAATATGTGTTACTGCTCCCTGACGGGTTTTCAGCGGAACAGTCTTATCCGTTAATGGTCGCGCTGCACGGGCATGGGAGTGATCGTTGGCAATTCGCGACGTCGACAGTCAATGAGTGCCGCGCAGCCCGCGATGTGGCTTTAAAACATGGGATGATTTTCGTCGCACCCGATTACCGAGCCAAAACGTCCTGGATGGGCCCACAAGCTGAGGCCGACATGATACAGATACTCAAAGCGCTCAAAACGAAATACAAAATCGAGAAAACCATATTGGTTGGTGCTTCGATGGGAGGCAGCTCCAGTCTCAGCTTTGCAGCGATGCACCCAGAGCTCATTGATGGAGTCGCAGCCATGAACGGCACGGCCAATCACTTGGAGTACGAAAACTTCCAGGATGCCATACAAGCCTCTTTCGGTGGCTCGAAACGAGAAATTCCCGCAGAATACAAACGGCGGAGTGCCGAGTACTGGCCGGAGCGGCTAACAATGCCGGTGGCGATAACGACCGGGGGTTTAGATAAATCGGTCCCTCCCGACAGTTGTACCCGGTTGGCGATTGTGCTCAAGAAACTAAACGCACACGTTTTGCACATCCATCGCCCCCAGGGAGGCCACAGCACAACCTCCGCAGATGCCGTCAAATCGCTGGATTTTGTTTGCGACCACGTACTGACAGAAGAGAAAACCACAGCGAAATGAGCCCGGAAAACCTATCAAACCGCTGGTGAAAATCGGCATTCCACCGGCGAAAAATACGCGAACCGGGTCGCACCAGACTTCAATTTTCAGCATGTAGACTTCGACGGACCGTGATGCCTCGTATGATGGTCGCGGCTTAGACACCTTGCAGATTCCGCCTCTGCGATTTATACTGCCCCTGATTAGAAAGGTTTGCCATTCGCAATGATGTACCGTGTTTTCGCCATTCTTCTGACATTAGCCGTGCCCTTACAGGGGGTTGCGGTGCCGCATTGTCATGGCGAGAGTGCAGCGGAACAACCGGCCGACCATCATCAAGCACCGCATTTCCACTTTGGACATGGTCATCATCACGATGACTCCACTGCTGCTGACCCAAACGGATCGGAAGCGCCCTCGCCTGCTGAAGAACACGACGACGATGCTGTCTATGTGACTTCGGATCTTACCGTGGGCCTCATGCAAGACCGGGCATTGACCTTGGATGCAAGCTCGCTGGCCCTGACGGTGGCTGACGATTCGCTTGCGATTCAATGTGCCTGTTTTGATTGTTTGGCTGCTCCGCCTGATTATGGTGTTGAGCACATCTTCCTCGCAACAGCTGCGCTCCGGCTGTAAATCAACCACCGCTTCGGCTGCGTGATGGCGATAGAACTCCCGTTCCGTCCCCAATTTCTCACGTCAGCCGCCGCTTGCGTCATGTGGTCTCTTTCCTCGTCTCCAGTTGGTGGCGAGCGGATACATGGTGGTTGGAGGCACTTGTTGTGTTGCGTCTACTTAAGATATTTGCCGTCGTTCTGGTCCTCGGCGGTGTGGTGGCTGGTGGCTATTTCACTCGTGACCGCTGGGTCCCTTGGCTGGTCAAACAGCAAGCGTCCGGTGATCCGTCGGCCGATTCTCCTACGGCGGGAGTGGCATTACCGAACGAGCAAGTCAATCTGTCGCCACAGGCTCAGAAAAATCTACAGCTCCGTTCCAAGCCGCTTCAGCCCACAACCTACTGGAAGACCGTTCAAATTCCCGGCACCGTCGTCGACCGGCCTGGCATCAGTGACCGAGGCGTCGTTGCTCCTGTCTCTGCCGTGGTGACGGCGATTCATCATTATGCGGGAGAGACGCTCGAATCGGGAGCAACGTTGTTCACGCTCCGTCTGGTGGGGGAATCATTCCAGACTTCGCAGACCGAACTCTTCAAGGCCATGAAGGAGAGTGAAATCACTCAAGAGGAGATTAAGCGACTCACCCCGCTATTCGAATCGGGAGCGGTTCCGCGTTCTAAAAACATTGAGTTGAAAAACGAATTGCGACGATTGGCGGTCACCATGCAGGCCTATCGCCAAGACCTACAAATTCGTGGTTTGACATCGGAGCAGATCGACTCGGTCGCGAACGGCACCTTCATCTCAGAGATTAGCGTCGCTGTTCCCGCGGGATTGGCCGTTCATGAAAACAGCCAGAACATCAATTCAGGCATCTTCGAACTGCAAGAACTCAACGTCGAACTCGGCCAGCACGTTCAAGCCGGGCAACGTCTCTGCACGCTCTCACAGCATCAATCTTTGTTCATCGAAGGTCGAGCCTTTCGACGAGAATTGCCGCTTTTGCAGCGGGCGGCGGAAGAGGGGTGGCCGATTCGAGCCGAATTGTTGGAGTCCTCCGAATACGACTGGCAGGCTTCGATTCCTCCCCTCACGATTCATCACATCTCCAACGAACTCAACGACGACAAGCGGACGATTTCATTTTTCCTGTCATTGGAAAACCAGTCCCGGTCGTACCAGCGAGACGGCCAGCGGCTTTTCCTGTGGCGTTTTCGTCCCGGCCAACGTGTGCAAATACACGTTCAGGTCGAACAGCTTGAAAACGTTTTTGTTCTTCCCGCAGCTGCGGTCGTGAAAGAAGGGCCGGAGTTCTATGTGTTTCGCCACAATGGAAACATCTTCGACCGCAAACCGGTTCATGTGTTGCACCAAACACAGGGTGCCGTTGTTATCTCCAACGATGGCAGTGTCCCTTCAGGGATTTATATTGCTCAGACCGGGGCGGTGCAGTTGAACCGTGTCCTCAAATCCCAAAGCGGCTCGGCTCCTTCCGGCGTGCATGTTCACGCCGACGGTTCCGTCCATGCGAACCATTAAGGAGCCGCCATGTTAGATTCCGTCATTCGATTTTCGCTCCGACATCGACCACTCATCTTGATGTTGAGTATCGCTGCCTTGGTTTATGGGGGATACCTGTCGACGACGATGCCCATCGATGTCTTCCCCGATCTCGACCGGCCTCGTGTGGTGATTCTTACCGAGTGCCCAGGCTATTCACCCGAAGAGATCGAAACACTCGTCACGCAGCCCATCGAACAAGCAGTCCTCGGTGCCAATGGAGTGGTCGCCGTGCGCAGTCAATCGAGCATGGGACTGGTTGTGATTTATATCGAATTCGAATGGGACACCGAAATCCGTGCTGCCCGGCAGGTCGTGCAAGAACGTCTAGCAACGGTTCTCGGACTGATGCCCGAAGGCGTCCAGCCGTTACTGGCCCCACCGACTTCGATCATGGGGCAGATCATGCACGTCGGCATTCATCGCCAGAACGGACCGCACGGGGGACAATTGGCAACGATCGGCCAGTCCGGCATGCTCCTTGAGCAGGTGACGACCGATTCGGGCGTCAAGTATTACGCCTGGAAACCGCATCAACGGCACGAGCCTGAATCGTGGGAAGAAATTCCGATTGACGACTGGAATGAACTCGAGACGGAGCATGCGAATGCGGACGGGCAAACAATCCATCTCACAATAGCGGGGGAACAGTACGTTGCCACGTTCCTGTCGCCGAAACAGCAGTCGATGGAACTGCGCACCATTGCTGACTGGGTGGTCCGGCCACGCTTGCTGCGGCTATCAGGCATCGCCGAAGTCATTGTGCTCGGAGCGGACGAGAAACAATACCACGTGGAAATGAATCCGGAAAAACTTCTGGAATACGGCGTCTCGGTGCAGCAGGTCGAAGACGCTGTTCGGAACAATAACCTCAATACCAGCGGCGGATTCACCAAAGAAGGACAACTGGAGCGCCCAATCCGGGTCATCGGTCGCTTGGGTCCAGGTAGCGCACAAGTGATTGAAGACCTGCGGAAAATTCCGGTCGATGCCGGCACTAGTCGTCCGGTCCTCATTGAAGAAGTGGCGGACGTTCAAGAAGGTTCGCCGCAAAAACGGGGCGATGCCAGTATCGACGGCCATGCGGGAATCGTCATCACGCTCGTCAAACAACCGCACGTGGATACCCGAGGACTGACCGAACGCATCCATGCCGCCCTGATCGATGTCGAAGAGTCATTGCCGGCAGACATCCTGATCAATCGAGACTTGTTCCAACTCAAAAACTTCATCGACCGCGGCATTTATTATGTGGGCGAAGCCTTGGTGATCGGTGCGGTGTTGGTTGTCGTCGTGCTGGCGGTCTTCCTGATGAATTTCCGCACGACATTTATCACACTGACCGCGATTCCGCTATCGCTGATGATCACCACGCTCGTTTTCCGTCTGATTGGCGAAGTCATCGGTCGGGAACTATCGATCAACGTCATGACGCTCGGCGGTTTGGCTGTGGCGATGGGGGAACTCGTCGACGATGCCATCGTTGATGTGGAGAACATCTATCGCCGTCTGAACGAAAACAATGCCCGCCCCGAACCACGACCGGCGTTGTTGGTTGTGTATGAAGCCAGTCGGGAGATCCGCAGTGCCATCGTCTTCGGGACGGCTGTCGTCATTCTCGTGTTCCTGCCGCTGTTTGCCATGTCGGGCGTAGAAGGACGGCTGTTTGTCCCGCTGGGAATTGCTTACATCGTTTCGATTTTGGCTTCGCTGGTCGTTTCGCTGACGGTGACACCGGTCTTGTCGTTTTACCTGCTGGCAGGCTCCAAGGCGACGCATCGGCACCGGGACGGATTGTTGTTGCGCGTGCTGAAGTGGATGGCAAGTTTTCTGGTCCGTTTCAGTATGCGTTTTGCCGGAATCCTGCTTGTGCTTACGTGGGGACTGGTGGGTGTGAGTGCGCTGGTGCTCTCCCAACTGGGGGCCGATTTCCTGCCGCAATTTGACGAAGGCAGCGTGCAGGTCAACCTGACACTTCCCGCAGGGGCCTCGCTGCAAGCGACCAATGACGCCGCCGATATCGTCGATGCCAAATTGGAACCATTGCTCAAGACTTCAGCAAACCCTGAGGGCGAAATCCTGCACTTCGTGCGACGATCCGGTCGAGCCGAATTGGATGAACACGCCCAACCGGTCAATATGAGCGAGTACATTTTGAGCATGAATCCCGCTAGCGAACAAAGCCGGGACGAGACAATTCAAGGACTTCTCGCTGAACTCAAGCAGGAGTTACCGGGAGTCGATATCGAAATCGACCAACCACTGGCCCATTTGATCAGTCACATGCTCTCGGGCGTCTATGCCCACGTCGCTATCAAAATCTACGGCGACGACCTCAGCACGTTGCAGCGCTTGGCTCAACAAGTCAAAGGCGAAATAGAAGACATCCCCGGTATGACGACACCCGTCATCGAGTCGCAAGTGTTCGTCGACGAACTGCATATCGTTCTGCGCCCCGAGGAGTTGGCGTACTATGGCGTCAGCCGGGCCTATGTCGCCCACTACGTCCAAACGGCACTGCGGGGAGATACCGTCTCGCAGGTTTTAGAAGGTTCTCGACGATTTGATCTTGTCGTCCGACTGCGAGACGAAGAACGCACCGATTATTTCAGTCTCCGTGACCTGCGAATCGATCTGCCCGAGGGGCGCGGACAAATTAAGCTCGAAGATGTGGCCGAATTCCCCGATGGTAAGACCGGCCCCAACCAACTCATGCGTGAAAACGTCAGGCGACGAATGGTCGTTCGCTGCAACACGCAGGGTCGTGACCTAGGAAGCGTGGTGGCCGACATCGAAAATCGGATCAACAGCCGCATACGCCTGCCTGAAGGTTACTACGTCGAATATGCCGGACAATTCGAGAGCCAACGTTCCGCAACACTCATGATCAGCCTGCTCGCAGCCGTGTCGTTGATCGGCGTGTTTGTGGTCTTGCTAATGTTGATGCCATCCGTACGGGTCGTCCTGCAAATACTCAATGCAATTCCCACAGCCTTCATCGGAGGCGTGGCGGCATTAGCTTTGACCGGACAAACACTGACGGTCGCCAGTCTTGTCGGCTTCATTTCCCTGGGCGGCATCGCTGTCCGAAACGGCATCCTGCTGGTGACCCACTATTTTCATCTCATCGAGCAAGAAGACGAAGAGTTTTCAAAGCCCATGATCTTGCGGGGAAGCCTGGAACGCTTGGCCCCCGTACTGATGACCGCCATCACCGCTGTCATGGGGCTTCTGCCCATTGTCGTGGGGGGACAAAAACCGGGCCTAGAAATCCTTTATCCGGTCGCCACCGTTATCGTCGGCGGATTGATCACCTCCACTTTTTGTGAGTTCCTAATTCATCCCGGTTTGTTCTGGAAGTTCAGCGGTCGAGATGCCATCCGCCGCACCGAAGGTGAGTTAAGCGAGGAAGAACTACTGCAATAATGGTTATCGCAGTAAAGAAGTTACTATTTCCGTTTAAGGAGAATTGAAGTGTTGCGCATTCATTTATTAACAGCCGCTTTTGCACTGTGTACGCTGGTCGGTTGCGGCGAGACGCCCAAGCCGGAAGATACGAAAAAGACCCCGCCTCCGGCGGATTCCACCGACGCAGAGCACGGCCATAGCCACGGCGAGGGCCCCAATGGTGGAGCAGTCGCTGACTGGGGCGGTGGCAAATTCCATGTTGAGTTTACAGTGGACCACGATACGAAAATCGCAACCGTCTATATTCTCGACAACAATGCGAAAAACCCCGCACCCATCGATTCGGAGAAATTACTACTCAACATCACCGACCCCGTCTTTCAGGTCGAACTAATGCCCGTGCCGCTGGAAGGTGAAGCAGAAGGCACAAGTTCCCGCTTCATCGGCAAAGATGACAAGCTCGGCACTGTGCAAGAATTCGCCGGGACAATCAGCGGCGAAGCCGACGGTACGCCATACGCCGGTGACTTCAAGGAGGAGGCCCACAGTCATTAACACCCGACCGAGGTCAGATGTGAGGGGCAGAAGCGAAAGATCTGTGAAGCGTCGACAATCAACATGACCGCAAAAGCCCATGTCGCCGTCTCAGAGGCTTCAAATCAAAGCCCTCTGAGCGGCGGCCCCTCGCCTGACTCCCACACAAAAGAAAGGCATCTCACCGCTGTTCATTACAGATCAAAACCAGGAACAATTCGGTACAAAAAGAAAACCCTTTGACTGCCATAACGCATAGCAGTCAAAGGGACTTAAGGAATTGCCCCCACAAGGACTTGAACCTTGAACCTACTGATTAAGAGTCGTTCAAGGTCTGTTGTTCGGCGCCGGTTGGCCGTTGATTCACGGAGAATACCGTTTCGGATGAGAGGTTTCGTTGCGGTATTCTCCGTACGGTCGCCATTCTGTTGGCAGTTGCGTTGGCACTTTGCCATTCCACGCCGAAGAACCGGCCAGTATGGTTCAGCGCGGTTCGTAACGCACTAAAGGTCAGACGCAAGGGGTAAGTCATGGACGGATCAGGTTTGGCAGATCAAGTTGAGCGGACTGCAGTGTCACCTAGTGATTCCACGGCGGGGGCGAATCACACGCGCGAGGTTGATCCGCTGACCGTGACGCGGAGGCTTCAACGTGAGGGACGTTGGAAGGACATCGAGCCCGAACGGGACGAGATGATGAAACTGGCCAGAAATCGGTTCAAGGACAAAACGCAAAGACAGCAATGGGTTTACGGCGAACTCCACCGTATGTACCCACCGATCCAAAATGGGAAGATTTCTCATTTTACTCCGGTAGTAGATGGCGGCCAAAATGGGAAGATTTCCCATTCTGATGCTGGCCAGATCCAAGGACTGTCGTCCATTCCAGACGCGTGGCCGGAGCTGCCTGCCAACGCTTCGCTTGCTGCTGAAGTGGCATGGGTGCAGGCGAATAGGCTGCGGATCGTGGAGGAGCGATCATCGGGTGCGACCCTGGTTCATCTGGCCCGGGCTTTGTCTCCTGCCCCCTCGTGGGCTGCACTCGGTTGGTTGGAGACCAGCATCCGCTCGTATGCCAAGTACGTGGACGTGGCAGCTAAGGCCACCGCTTCGGGTGATGATGAAGGCAGTGTGTTGAGGCGTGAGCGTTTGGCTATTGAAGAGGTTGAAACGCTGTTGGATGAGATGCGTGAGGCTGCGGGCGACGCGGCATCCTAGCCACGCTGCGGGCCAAACCCGATCCCGCCGGAAACGTAACCAGACCGGTGCCCCCTCGACTAGGTTCCCTACGTATGTCCATTCCTAACCTATCAGTAAAATCAGCGTCAAGATAGGCAAGGAGCCACGATGAGGACTGCACGGTCGCTAGGGGACGCGCTGCGGGAACGCGGACGGAATGCCTGGCCCAGATATTCAGCCGATACGTTCCTGACGGTCGGGAGGTGCAGCGGTGTGTCGGATCGATGAAGCGTACTGCCAATAGCTTGCCCAAAACGCGCCGTGACAGCATACTTTAACACTGCCGCCAGCTGACTAGGGATCAGGCGAGAAGCGTAAACGCTAGCGATGGTCAACCGGCCGGAGGACTAGGAGCAAACCATGCATGAACTCGGAACTTTTGAGCTGACCTACCCTTGCTGGGCACTTGTTCACAAGGACTCGATCGTTAGCGATGAGGCTGGCAGGCCGACAGGTGTCACGTCGCCGATCAAGTTGCTAGTGTTCGACGACTCGTCCGGCGGCTCGATGTTCCCCCTGTTTACCGATAGCGATCTGGCGGCGCGGTTTAAGAAAGCCTCGAGCGGGCTGGACGACTTCGTGATCTTAGCGGTCAAAGATGCCACGATGATGGCCGATGGCCTCCGAATGGTGCGAGGCACCGCTGACACGGTGACACTCGACAAGCCGGAGGTGAAAGGCAAGCCTTACGCGATCTGGCCGCTTGAATACGCTATCCGGCGAGTCGAGGCCGGAGATCCACTTTGAGCCGTTGGTAAACCTCTGGATACGAACCATGAAAAAGGTAACGATAAACACGCCCGGCGGCCATGAAGTAACCCTTGCATACTTCACGAAACCGCCGCAGGCAAAGCGGACGTCCCTCTGGTGGCTTCAGCTGAAAAAGATGGGGATAAAGCCCAACTCTGTCGCTGAGGCCTACGCGAGGGATCTGCCGAAGCTGGTGAAGCAGTTCGCTGAACAGTTTCTCGCGGATGTCGACGTCGCCCTTGGGCTTGTGGTGGTGCCAGCATCCGCATCGCGGCAGTTTGAGCCCTACCTTGACGCCCTGGTCGAAGCGAACGCTGACATTCCCGTGCTCGACGGAGCCTTCACGAAACCGGAGGGGTTCCGGGCCGGAGACAAAGGCCGCACCTACGAGCAGGTGCTGGCGAGCACGGTGTTCGACGCGGCCAAGCTGCCCGAAGGGGCTACAGCCGTGACGAGCATATGGATTATCGACGATATCTACAACACCGGGAACACGGTAGGAGCAATGACGACTCGGCTCAAGGAACACCTCCTTGCCCTCAGAGAGATCGTGGTCGTTTGCCCGCTGTACGTCCCGTTGTGAGAGGGGTTGGCAGTTGGGTGCGTCGGTCACATCGCCCTGGAGCATTTTCCCGCCACCCGCGAATTAGCTCATGTGTGTCGGTCCGGAGCACTGTGGGGACGCGTAGTTGGGCGCAAAGGACACGCCCTCATTAGTCGCGATGTCATTGACAATATCTGGAGCAGATATCGTCAACTCGACGACTCGTTTTAATTAGACGTAGCGTCGTACTTAGTCAGGAATTCAATGTCGCCGGGCTGTCAGGCCGATCCGGTCCTCCGCTGTATAGATCTGAAGTGCAAGAAAGCCCCGTGGGACCTGCTTGCCGTTTCGAATCAGCCCGACCACCACGGCACCGACGACGGGCCGGCTTCCGAGGGGTACGCAGTGGGGATGCTCGGGAAGAACAGGCAGGTCGGCACTCAACCGACTCTAGAACTCGTGGAGATCACAGATGTTTCAAACAAGTTCGGGACACTCCTAAATCGTTTCGAGGAGACGTAGCGAAGACTAAATCCAACATTGACTTTTCAAGAGCTTACCGTCATAAAGCCGTCTCCCACATCCGGCATTCCGAGGTGCGGAAATTAGCTGTAAACAGTTCAAAGGCCATCCTCTCGTCCACATTTGGTGTCGATTACATCGCCCGGCGCATTTAGTGGTGCTGGTGCAAGCTCCTTGATGACGGTCTAACTATCAGTAAACTCAAGTGTTTGATAAAGTTTGGAGATGTATGTCACCTCCCTGCACCTCGTATTAGATGAGCGTTTCTCAGTGAAAAAGCTCAGTGAATACGTCAAGACTGCAAAGGCTGACGAAATCCTCTCTGTATCCCCCATTACCCTTCGGACTTGGGCAGGGATGAGGGGGAATTCCAACGCAACGAAACTTTGCAAATGGTTACCGACTTATCAAGAGGACTGATTTGGAAGCGTAATTGAAGAAAGTTGCCAAGCCGATCCGATGCAAGAGGCACGGCAAATGATTCCGTCCGGAGTAGAAGATTGAAAAAGTTTGCCCCGTATGTGCTGAAGCTCGCAAACCTCGTTGAACAATCGTCTGATCGAAGACGGTCGTATCATCAGAAGTCCATTGCACCTGCATTGGACGGCGAGCCTTCTCGCGTACTCCGAGATTTGGTTGACCTTGAGACACGCAGAGAGCATGGTGCTTTCTTTTCTGGTTCGGAACTTGGCAAGTCTTTGAGGAAAAGATGGGCGCAGCAGATTTCGCCACATTCCGTCATCTGCGACCCTGCATGTGGCAGTGGTGATCTGCTCCTCGCGATCACTACTCTACTTCCAATTAAAGAAGGGCTAAGGGAGACGCTTGACGCTTGGGGAACCAATCTGTACGGAGTCGATATTCACAAGGAGTTTGTCGATTCCACGAAGTACAGACTTGCGCTGCAGGCAATCGCATTAGGAGCAACACGAGAAAGAATCAACCGTGATGATGTTCTGAAATATTTTCCAGGTGTTCGGCTGGGCAATGGTCTCGAAGCTTCCGAAGAACTCGCGAAAGCCACACATGTTGTCACCAATCCTCCCTTCTCTCCAACTCAGGCGACTAAAGACTGCACGTGGACGCGTGGCCTTGTCAATTCAGCAGCTCTTTTCATGGAGTCAATCTCCAAGCACGCGACATCAGGCGCACGGATCTGGGCTATTCTTCCAGACGTCCTTCGAAGCGGGACTCGCTACGACAAGTGGCGAAAACTGATCGCCTCACGACTCCGAGATATCCGAGTTACACCGATTGGACAGTTTTCGCGCCATGCTGACGTTGACGTATTCGTAGTTGAAGGGATCGTTCGTGCTCGCTCCAATCGGAATGTTGGTGAATGCAGCTCCTTTCTGGTCGAAAAACCTCAGGATGCGTCGCAGATTTTGGGAGAACTATTCACTGTTAATGTCGGCTCAGTTGTACCACATCGCCATCCAGATGAAGGAGAGCAAGCTCCATATCTCACACCACACAACTGCCCAGCTTGGAAGCAAGTGACCACCATCGATGATTTTCGTGGGTTTCGTGGAAGGTTATTCAAGCCACCACTTGTCGTGCTTCGTCGTACGTCGCGTTCCGACGACTCCTACCGGGCAATCGGAACACTGGTCACGGGGAAGCGAGCTGTTGCGATCGAAAACCATTTGTTGGTGCTGACTCCCAACTCACGCATGATCGCAGATTGCAAAAGACTACTACAGGTTCTGAAGTCACAAGCCACGAACGATTGGCTGAATCGGAGGATCTGTTGCCGTCATCTAACCGTCTCAGCGGTTAAGTCAATCCCTTGGAACCTGGAAACGAAATGACCATTGCACGGATTCGATTTGCGCCAGACATTCTCCGACGATTGGGAGAGGAATTAAATCCTCACCCCGCCGTTGGAATCATTGAACTCGTGAAGAATGCGTATGACGCAGATGCTCGTAAGTGCACTGTCACCTTAACCGACGTGGACGACGCAGGAGGCCAAGTCGAAATATCGGACAATGGTGATGGCATGACGGTTGAGCAGATCAAGCACGGATGGCTTGTACTCGGTCATTCGCAGAAGGAGAAAAACCACCGAACACGGCTTGGCCGCATTCCTGCTGGTAGTAAGGGGCTTGGCCGACTTGCCGCGCTGCGACTTGGACGGTTTGCTCACTTGGAAACGCGCCCACGATCTCGCCGTGACGCTGCCTACGAACTATTGATTGATTGGAAGCTCTTTGATACCGCTTCGCTGATTGATGATGTGGACTTAGCAATTGATGTTCGCGCTCGCAAAAAAGGCACGTCTAGCGGTACAACTATCCGCCTCGACAAACAGCGTGACAGAATTGGAAGGCTGGAAGTCAAACGCCTTGCGCGGGCTATGCTGCTATTGGCGGACCCTTTTGGGGAAAACACCGAAGGCTTTCAGCCAAAACTCGTAGCGCCCGAGTTTTCAGACCTAGAAGCATTGGTTAAGCGACGTTATTTCGATCATGCGTCCTATCATCTCGTAGCTAGGTTGAACAAGAAGGGATTGGCGACCGCGCAGCTCCATGATGCACGCGGAGAAATCCTTTTCTCGTCGAAGCACACCGACTTGTTTCCGAAAAATGACGAACAGACGCTCGAGTGCCCTCCTGTCGAATTCGAGTTATGGACGTTCTTGCTCAACGGTGTGACATTTGCCCCGCTTCCAGTAACGATCCAGGAAGTAAAAGCGTGGCTTGCTGAATTTGGTGGCGTTCACATATACCAGAACGGTTTGAGGGTCGCTCCCTATGGTGACGCAGGTCATGACTGGCTCTCGTTGAACGTGGCGAGAGCACGAAGTCCTGAAGAACGCCCTTCAACCAACAACTCGATCGGCAGAGTTCGACTTGAGGACTCTGAGGAGATCTTGGTCCAGAAGACGGACCGGTCTGGTTTCATTGAAAGCCATGCATTTCACGAAATACGGCGATTTGCCCAGGCTGCTCTAGACTGGATGGCGGATCGCCGTATGGAACTCGCGGAAAAGAGGCGAGCAAAAGCAAGAACCAGTGCGCCAAAACGTACAAGCAAGACTAAGAAACGACTTGATGAGACGATCGAGGCAGCTCCACCCAAACTCCGAGAACAACTTCGTGAAGCCGCGGACCGCCATGACAAGTCTCGGGACAAAGAGGTGGAAGGACTGAAGAAAGAAGTCCAGTTGTATCGAACGTTGAGCACCGCGGGAATTACTGCTGCAACCTTCGCCCACGAGTCAACAGGAAACCCCCTCAAGGTTATTAGAGCATCAATCGGGACGATCGAAAGACGAGCGAAAGAACTATTCGGCAAAGATTACAAAAAGAAGCTGGATTCAGCGGTTGAACGCGTGAAGTCATCCGTAGAATCCTTGGGCGTGCTCGACACTGTGACGCTAAGCCTCCTTAGTCATGAGAAGCGAAGATTAGCAAAGGTTGATGTCCACCAGGTTATCAACGGAGTCCTTCAAATGTTTCACCCTTTTCTTGCAGTGCGACAGGTCATCGTCGACTTGGACCTGACCGAGGGTTCGCCCTGGCTCCACGGTAGTGAGGCTGCGATTGAATCCATCATAACGAACCTCGTCAACAATAGCCTCGTAGCACTTGAAGAAAAGGCTCCCACTGACCGCAAGATTCGAGTCAGCACAACCGTGAATGAGGATGTCTTGCGGCTAGTGGTAATCGACAGCGGCGATGGGATCAAAGATATTCGTGCCTCTGACATTTGGTTGCCGGGGAAGTCGACTCGAAAGAACGGTACAGGACTCGGACTTACAATTGTCAAAGACACCGTACTCGACCTAGGCGGAAACGTTGGCGTGTTGGAGTTAAGTCCACTGGGTGGAGCTGAGATTTTTGTGGAACTTCCGATCGTGGGGGCCTGAAGATGCCAATGATTATTGATGGCGAAACGCTTTGCAAGATTGCCGTCGTTGATGACGACGAGAATGTGAGAGCGAGTTATGCTGAAGCCCTGGAGGATCTGAGCGTTGAACCTGTTGAAATCTTTGGATTGGAAGGCGACGCTCCGACCGCTTGGGATTCATCAATCAAGGGTTGCGATGCAGTTTTGACAGACTTGGTTCTAAAGAGAAGTGGATATGCTTCTTTCAACGGTGGGACACTTGCAGTTGAATGCAAACGGAGAAGGATTCCGGCGATTCTGTGTACTTCGTACACTGATGTGAGTCATGAACTCCTTCGCTACGAGCGTCGCCATGTTGCTGCGATCTTGTGTCAAGCGCAGTTTGACCTCGATCCAATTCGAGAAGGATTGCGGCGTTCAATCGGCGAACTTGAAGGACGATTCATTCCCGAACGTCGCCCTTGGAGAACTCAGGTTGAGATTGTCGATGTGCCTTCAGGTGCTGACTACGTGTGGGTCATCGTCATGGGGCGCAGCCCCAGCGAGAAGGTTAAGGTATATACGAGCGAATTGCCTGCGAAAGAAGGAAGCACTGTCCATCCAGGAATGATCCTCCATGCGATGGTTAACACCGGCGCTAAGTTTGCGCAGGACCTCTACTTTGACGAGTGGGAAACTGAGTAGGAGGGGCCTTTCATGGGTTTTTTTCCCGGTAACTATGTGGCGATATTGGATGTCGGTCACGGCAACTGCTGTGTGATCAGCGATAATGGAGTCACGAGTGTCATCGATACAGGTCTTGGGACCTCGCTTCTCGAATTCTTGAGTGAACGCGGAATAACCACTCTTGATATGGTCTTACTTTCACACGCCGATCAGGACCACATATCAGGACTGATCCACTTGTTGGCGTCGACTGAGTTCTCCATTGGATGTGTTCGTCTGAACACGGATTCTGCCAAGGGCACAAAGCTCTGGAAGAACCTCGTCTACGAATTAGAAACTCAAGAGTCCAAGGGCAAACTCAATTGGGAAGTACAATTGACGGTTGATTCGGGTGAGGACCTTGCGGTCGGAAACGTGGGGCTTGAGGTTATAGCGCCTGGGAAGGCGTTGGCCGCTTTGGGGCCTGGCAATAAAACCAAGGATGAACGGAAGATTACGTCGAACTCGGTAAGTGCCGTCATTCTGCTTTCCAAGTCGGAAAAGCCGATTGCTGCTATACCAGGTGACTTAGACGAACTGGGACTTCAAGACTTGAAACGGCGACTAAATGGACAGAAGCGCATATCACCTGTTCTCGTCTATCCTCACCATGGTGCTTCAAGCGGTTCCAGTGGATCTGCCCAGTTTGCGATTGAAATCTGTGAACTCTTCAGCCCTAAGGTCGTGATATTCTCAATCGGGCGGGGTTTGCATGGCACGCCACGTCCTGAGGTAGTTGACGCAATTCGCAGGAAAGCGGGTAGAGTAAAAATCGCATGCACTCAGTTGTCGGAACACTGCTCAGCAACCGTACCTGCACTCGAACCAAGTCACCTCCTACCTGTGTATTCGGAAGGCCGGGGAGATCGCAAGTGCTGCGCCGGGACGATGGTGATTGATCTCGATGATGATGGAGAGCTTAGGCCCGCTGATGCAGACCACGGAGATTTCATCGACAAACATGCTGTAACCGCGCTCTGTCGGCTATAGCGTCAAAGAACAAAAAACTGTTAGTTTTTACCGAGTCTGCTTGCCATAGATCTTGAGGGAGATCGGCTGTATTCCGATGGCGACTGCAAATCTGCTTTGGTCACATCTGCCGACCGAATCTGATTACAAGCAGTTTCAAAACCGTTTCAAGTAGTGAACAATTTTGGGATGCGCCTCAAAACGCTCGCTAGACGCCTTGACCATTGAACCTTTGGATTGGTCGAGATCCTTCTCCAGTGAACACTTAGTGGTTTTGCAACTTGTTGTGTCAACTTCGAGATCTCAACGCCAGTGCTGTTTGTCACCAATGACTAACTGACCGCGTCCGAGAATTGCCGCCTACAGCAATGGCATTGGCCGTAGAAGCCTCTGGCAAATGCCGAAAACGCAGAGGGTTGCAGAATTGTCATGGCCGCCTTGTATGCCAGCGGAGCACGATGGGCGTAGTGACGTTAGGTGACTCCTCCTGCCGAATGGCCAAGAATCTCGACGGATCACTTCGGCACGTGCTCGTCGTAATACGTCGCACAAGTCTTGCGAAGATCCTTGATCACCCATTGTTGTTCTTCTCCAGTATCGATGCTCGTCTTCCTTCCGATAGGAGTTCGCCGTTGCGCATAGACGCTAGGTTGACAGTCACCGCCTGCACGAACGAGTGCCGTTTTCGGCCGTGACCCCCGCCGCTTGAAAATGAGAAATTTTCCCATTCCGACGACCGGATCCGCGGATTCGACTTCGGATCGTGGAATAACGGTCTTCCGACGCCACGGTCGTACACCTTGGCTGAGGGCGGCAACAGGTGCGGAATTAGGTGTTTAGCTCCGAGACGAAGCCGACTTTGACATGAGCCCAACATGCTACGGGCTGACGATGACGGTTGCGCTCTTTGATCAGCGCGGCAGTTGATACAATGACGCTGCCGGGCGACGGCCTGGCGTTCTCGATTCACGGCTCCGGCCGTCGGCGCTTCTCACCTTCAGCGATGGCGGTGGGGTCGATTGAAAGAAGGTGATTCTGATGTTGAGTGATGAGACCCTTGATAAGGCGCCGGCTGATTTGGTGTCGCCGTTCTTTGCCGCTACGGCCGCCGTTCACGGCAGTATCTATCCGCTTCAAGAGAACCTGGAGTTCGATGAATCTCGCGCTGTCCCTGACATTGAATTGATCAGGAACGCTTTAGCGGGTTGGCAGTCCATAGCAGATCGCGCTGGAGACAACTGTTATGAGTTGGCTCGCGACCTTCACGAATTCGGCCACCACTTCGTGGCAGTCAACAGCGGGCCCATATCAATCACGACGCCTTTGGGTGGCCCGCTCGTTGGCGGCCCATGGGACAGCGGCGATTTAGAATGGTGGGGTGATAATGAGTGTGAATGGAGCCGTGTCGGGACCGCGCCGAGTTGGCACCATGTCGCGCTTGGCGTTGCGCGCCTTTTTCTTGCTGAGATCCAGCCAGCGTTCAGGCGTCTTGAGGATGTGTTGAAACGCCACACGGGAGACGACCCCAATACTGCTCATGCTGTTGTGTTCACGTATGACGACATCGTCGGCAACGAGAGCATACTCCCAATCACGCTTCGGTGGCGCGAGTCCGACCTGGAGCGACTGCGCCTAAATCTCGAACGGGAATTGCTGCGAGCATGGGGAACGTGGTTTCCGGCAGGCTCGAAGTTCATAGCATTTGGCGACTTGCCGGAGGAAGAAAAGGAACAGGCGAAGTCTGGTTCCAGACCGGCGAAGGACGGCCGAACCCCGGATCAGCGAAATTACGACGTCACAGAGTATTTGGCGGAACACGGCGACCGAGACAAGAAGGTCACGTTGGAAGAGTTGGCCCACGCACTTGGCTGTTCGCCGCAAGCGGCCATGAGAACCGACGCTTGGAAGCTCTACAACACAAAATGGCAAGAGCGGCACGGTAAATGTCGAACCCGCAGCGGTAAGGGCCGGCGGCCTAACGTCGCCACTGATTTGACTGACGCGGCGGTACGGCGTCTCGCCGAGGAACAGGCGATTGACGACAGAGACAAGGTTGGTCAGTACGATCGTATCTGACGTTTCGTTCCACCCGGGCATTCCACACTGTGTGGAATGCCCGAGAAAATTCTGAAGTTATTTTGAGCCCGGGAATCCCGGGCTTTTTTCGTTTCTTGTCCCCTTTCTTCCGGCACGGGGAGTGGAACGCGGGTGTGCTGTTGAAGGCCGAGCGATTCGGCCAACGCAAACAAACCCGTGGAGAAATGAGAAATGGCTTTGATTGCCAAATTCTTGACGCCCCGTGAAATGGCGGTCCGTCTCAAGGTGAGTATTCATCTTGTCCGGTCCACTTTGGAAGACTTGGCCGACGTACCGCCGTGTGGATTCGCCGACTCCACGCCCGTGTATGACGAGGCTGCATTCGCGCGACTGAAGTACGAGCTAAACCTGCTTGAGGCCAAGGAGGGCGAGCGCAATGACTAGCAATCTGCTCGACCCCAACGACGCCAATCACGGGGTTGCGAAGGAAGCGACCAAGAAGACGACCACGAAACGAGGTAACAGTAGCTACACGAAGCGAGCGGATAAGGCGGCGCGCATCCAATCCGTTATTCGGGTGTACTGGCGGACGCACTCTGACCGCCAGATGGCGGAAAAAGCCGGTTGCACGCATCGGACTATTGCAAGCCATCGCCAGAAAATGGAGGAAGCTGGCGAAATCCTGCCCCGAATCGAGGAAAGTACCCAATTCATTCAACCATGCTTGCGTGAGGTGGATACTTTTGCCATCGAACCCGCGCCCGAGAACGACAAACTGTACGATCCGATCCGCGAAGACGACCCGGCGTTCCTGTCGTTGGTCGAGGATATTCGCGTAAACGGCATCATCAACAGCATCGGCGTTTCGGCGGACGGCTATATCTTCGACGGCCACCGAAGATTTGCGGCTGCCCGGCATTTAGGGCTGGATCGCCTCACGATCCGCATCGACCCTAACATCTCGCGACTCGCAGACCGCGATGCGTTTATTCGGAGGCTGCGTAGCTGCAACGAGCAGCGTGTGAAGACTACCGCAGAAGTGATGCGCGAAAGTTTGGTGACGATGGAGCCAGACACGTGGCAGCGGATGTGCGATTACCGCACTTCGGTCAGCAACGTAGACGGTGCGGAAGTGTTCCGCCTCATTGGTAGGAAGAAGCGTTCCCAAATCGTCCAGAAACGCGGCTTGGCCGATGCGATCGTTAAGGTGGTCAACGACTACTACTCCAAGTACGGCACGACGAGCGACCGCAAGGTCTTCTACCTGCTGCTCAACTTGCCTGGACTTCTGCGCAACGACGTTCGAAAGACGCCTTTCGCCAACAATGACGAATGCTACCAGGACGTGACGGACCTGCTCACTCGATTGCGTCTGGACGGGTCCATCCCCTTCGATGCGATTGTCGACGAAACGCGGCCCGTCGTGGAGTGGGACACGCACCGCAGCGTCGGTCCGTTCATCACGCGAGAGCTGGAAAACCTATTCTCCGGCTATTGGCGGGACCTGCTGCAATCGCAGCCGAACCATGTGGAACTGCTGGTCGAGAAAAACACCGTGGCTTCTGCGCTCCGAAAGATCGCAGCCAAGTACACCTTGCCGATGACCAGTGGGCGGGGCTACTCGTCTTTGCCCCCGCGCAAGGCGATGGTGGACCGGTTCCGCGCGAGCGGGAAAGAGAAACTGATCGTTATCGCGGTGTCCGATTTTGACCCCGAGGGCCAGGACATTCCCAACGCCTTTGGTTTGAGCCTGCGCGACGATTTCGACATCGGCCCAGACGAACTTGTGATCATTAAGGCCGCTCTGACGCACCAGCAGACGCAGGAACTCGACCTGCACGAAGGGCAGATGGCCAAAGAGGATTCGTCCCGGTATCAGCGGTTCGTGGATGCGTATGGAGACCGCTGCTGGGAGCTAGAAGCGATTCCCACCGATACGCTCCGCGAAATCGTGGATGGCACCATCCAGCGGACCATCGACATGGATGCGTTCCGGAGTGAAGTTGAAAAGCAGCGGCAGGAACAGCGCGAACTAGACAAACACCGTCGAAGCGTCCGGGAACTGCTGTCGGACACCGACTGGGGAGGGGAGCTGACATGAGCACTCTGGACCTTGCTTTGCTGTATGCCGACATGGGCCTGAGCGTGTTTCCTCTGCCTCGGGGATCGAAGGTTCCTCTCAAGGGTTTCCGGTGGACGGACTACCGTGAAAGGCAAGCCGATCGACATGAACTGCAGGAGTGGTTCGGTAGCGGCGAGCGGAATATCGGGATCATTACCGGCGATGTGAGCGGAGGGCTTGCGGTCCGCGACTTCGACGAGAGGGAGGCATATCACCAATGGCGTGAATCCCACCGCATGGAGGCGGAGACCCTGCCCACGGTCAAGACGGCCCGAGGATTCCATGTTTACGCGCGGGGTCGGGCCGATACGACGAAGCAATACTCTGATGGCGAGTTCCGGGCGGGCGGGACTTACGTACTCGCCCCACCAAGTTTGCACCCCAGCGGTGTGACCTACAGCTGGACCAGGTCATTTCGCGGTGTTGAGATTCCCGAGGTGGATTTGGGGGCGGTTGGATGGCTCCAAGACCCGTCGTGCAACATAGAAACGGAGAAACGTAGAAACGTAAGCAATGTCTGTGTTTCTATGTTGCAGATGGACGGCGTTTTGCAAGCAATCAAAAAGTGCATACCGTCACAAGTTGGACATCGACACAAGTGCCTGTTTCGACTGGCGCGTGAGCTCAAAGCGATTGCGGAGCTAGCCGACCTCAAGGCCAAGGCTCTCCGTCCGGTTCTTTTGGAATGGCATCATCAGGCGTTGCCCACAATCGGCACGAAGGACTTTTCGACTTCATGGTTGGAATTCTGCTCGGCGTGGGATCGAGTCCGCTATCCCGCAGGTACATCTCCCGTTGACGAGGCGTGGCAGGCCGCGTTGAGCGCAGATTTCCCGCCCGAGCTAGCGGATTGTGACAATGCGAAGATTGGTAGGCTCGCGGGATTGTGCTGGCAGTTGCAGATTAGGCAGGGCGAGCAACCGTTCTTCCTGGATTCACGAACGGCTGGGCAACTGTTGGACGTGGAACACACCGTCGCATGGCGATGGCTTCGAGGGTTGGTTTCCGCAGGTGTTCTGGAACTGGTGCGTAGCGGCGGCCGTGGGCGAGCAAACATATACCGATATTTGAAGGACTGATCATGTACGCGAATAAGCACGATCGGCTTACGGAAACGAGTACTGGTTGATCAACGGCGGCGGGGGATGACCTGATCCCGAGCCCAATCAGGAGGAAACGAAGTCGCTTTCGCGCACGCACCCGCGCGAGAGCCGAACAAAAAACCTTAGAACGTGAGGAATCTCGATGGACGCTGAGAAGAAAAACCAACTAACGAAACGACTGATGCGAGAAAAGCGATGGCAAGAGGCTGTCGATTGGAAGAATCGCCGCATCAAAAAGCACCGTGACGCAGGATTGCTCAGGCCGGAAGCAAGCGATGCGGCGTGGCGAGAGCTGGAGAAGGAATTCCCTCCGCTCGAGCAATCCCCCGACCATGTTGCGGCGCCCGTCCGCAATATACCGCCCGTGGATCCGTTGGATCAGCCGATTGCGCTGTTTGGCGGGAAATCGCTCCGGCAGATGACAGCAGAGCGGCGGAAGGAGTGGGCGGTTGCGCAAATCATCGAAACCGAATTGCCTTGGACAGATCTGCCTGAGGGATCGGAGATCGGCGAATACGTAGTTGAGGACATGGATTGGGCTGTGAAGAACCTGCTGCTCGTAACCAAGAGAATCGACGAGGAAGAGAAGCGTTTCGAGATCGACTGGAGCAAGGCCGTGACGCCTCCGCCAACCGCATGGGGCGTGGGAAGACTTCGCAGAATGCTGCGCGATCCCAGTGATTTCGAATGGCAGTTGCAAGACCACGCTGATACGCAATATCCAGGCGATGACGAAGGAGTGTAGCTCCGGGATGTGTGCGCCGCCGACGATGGAAGTAGAGGTCGTGAGATGACGACATCGAGGACGCCGGGTGTAATCCGAGCCGATGAGGCGTACAGCGCCGCTGAATTCCGGCGACGTGCTGGACTTGGTGATTTTGCGTGGCGCCAGGTTCGGAGAAAGATGCGAGTCGTAAAAGTCGGGAAGAAGTGCTTCGTCCTCGGTGCGGATTGGTTAGCGTACCTTTCCCGAATCGCAGATGATCAGGAATCAGCTTGACTTCGAGCACCTTTGCGGCGAACATAAAAGCGAGCCGTCAAGGTGCTGGAACACCAAGACGGCTCTATCCACAACGCAACCCTAGCGAGAGGGTCACATCATGGCTGCTACCAATTCTACACGCCGATCGCTTGTAGCGAAACGCGCGATCCTTTCGCAGGGGTTCTCCGTCATTCCGCGAAAGGTAGACGATGGAAGACATCAGAGTGAAGGTGACCAAGCATGGTCGCCGCAAATTTCTCGTCATGTACTATGACGATCCCCTCACCGGGAAGCGCCAACAGCGATCGACGAAGCAGACGAAACGTCGGGAAGCTGAGCGGGAAGCCGCCAAGTGGGAAGCCGAGCTGCGGGAGGGCCGGTACAAAAAAGCCAGCCAAATAACGTGGGCGGAGTTTCGCGAACGTTACGAGGATGAGCGGTTGGTTACCTTATCCGTCAAGATGCAACAGGCCACGTCGGCTTCGTTCAACCATTTTGAGCGACTGGTCGGAGTTGATCGTCTCGCGAAAGTGGTGACCGAAACGATTAGCCGATTCCAGATTGAGTTACGGAAGGTTTTCAATAAGGAAACGACAGTTGCCTGCCACTTGCGTCATCTAAAAACCGCTTTGAATTGGGCAGTCCGCAAAGGCATGCTGCGAGAATTGCCGGACTTCGATATGCCGAAGCAAGCGTCTGGCGTAAAACTGATGCGTGGTAGACCGATCACCTCGGAAGAATTCGAGCGAATGCTTGCCAACGTCGAAGCCGGCTTGCTGGATGAATTCTCGTTGCGGGACAAGCGACGGAAGCCATACAAGCGAAAGCCGAGCGACGCCCAGCGGCAGCGGATTCGAGCCAAGCGGGAAGCGAAAGCCCAAAAACAAGCCGGAATGTGGCGTTTTTATCTGCGCGGCGTCTGGCTGTCCGGACTACGACTTGCGGAATCCCTGAAGGTGTCTTGGGACCAGGATGAACCCTTTTGCATCGACCTAAACGGGCGACATCCGCGCTTCCGAATTTATGCCGAAGCACAAAAGGGACGTCGAGACCAATTCCTGCCCATGACACCGGACTTTGCCGAATTCATCCTTCAGACGCCGGAATCGGATCGACACGGGCCGGTTTTCAATGTGGGACGTGACGTGAACGTCACAAGCCGCATCGTTACAGCGATCGGGAAGAGGGCCGGCGTGGTGGTGAACAAAGCCGATGGGAAGTTTGCCAGCACTCACGACCTTCGCCGCGGATTCGGCACTCGCTGGGCGCCTCGCGTGAAACCGGCGACTTTGCAGTTGCTTATGCGGCATCGGCAGATTGAAACCACGATGCGTTACTACGTCGATCAGGACGCCGACGAAGTCGCCGAACAACTCTGGCAGGCCCAGAAAGTTGGCACTTTCGTTGGCACAAGCATCGTTAGCTCAACTGGCAGCGCAATTGAAAAGCCGCAAGTTGTTGATAACTCGCGGCTTACTGAGTGCCCCCACAAGGACTTGAACCTTGAACCTACTGATTAAGAGTCAGTTGCTCTGCCAATTGAGCTATAGGGGCTTGCGTCGTAACGTTTTGATTTGGTTGGGCTTATGGTGCTTTTCTTCCGGGGGGATATTACCGGAAATCACCGAAGCTGCCGTTACCAAAATCAGGCCGAAGCAAGTTCGGAGTTTAACCGAAATCGTCACCAAATTGCCAGTGACAAATTGCCCGTGAGCAGACCACCAACGACTCCGGTCTTCTCTCCCTTTGAGGTTAAGATCAGGCGCTCGGCTCAAGTTAGACTGTTGTTCCAGCCTAAAGGTTCACGGTTTTGCTTCCATTGCTCAGGGATGCCGGTCGGTCCAACCCTCAATGCGATAATTCCGCCAATGATGGCACATGTTGTGTCCATATCGCCGCCGACTCGAACTGCCGTCCACATCGCCTCGCTATAGTCATTGAGAAAGGCAGCAGCCATCCAGAGACAAAACGGGACGGTGTCCTGAGCACTAATCTGGACCCCGCAGCCAACTTGCGAAGCCACCGTAGACGCCCCCGTATCGAGAGGATATTTGGCTGCCCATTCAAGGCGGCGACGAACTTCGCTTTGATCAATCTTGGAGATGACCCAAGGGATCAAGTCTTCCGCAGGTTCGGATTTGCACCGCCATGCCCAGCCCGCAGCCAAGGCGATTGCAATAGCACCGACCTGAGCCTCTGAGTTTGCATGAGTCACTTCTGCTGAGAGAGCAGCTTGCTCAATGGTCAGTTCAACATCATCTGCGAACCAGGCACCAAGTGGCGCCACCCGCATTGCCGCCCCGTTGCCAAATGAGCCGCTTCCACCAAACATCTGCTGGCTCAGTGGCTTCCAACATTCGCCCAGCGCAACGTTCTCCAGCAAACGTCGAGCACCGGCCCCGTAACCACGATTGGGTTCCGCCTGAAATCGTTCGGCAAATCGCTGCGCAAGAACGTCCTGATCGACGCACGCACAGTCACGAAGTGTTTCCATCAGGGCAAGTGCCATTTCCGTATCGTCCGTGTAGTTCCACGGCGGTGTCGGGGGGCGGTGACCTGTCGCTTCGGCGGCAACGTCCGGCGAGAAGAATTGCTGGCCAAATGCATCCCCAATCGAAAGGCCGTCCAGTGACAAACACGCTCTGTCCCATCGATCGTTTGACATTTTCAAAACCTCAAGTCAGGAGTCGGTATGCATCACCTATGGTATACAACAAAACCGCACTGAGTACCTGCCCCGTGAGTGCTAGGATCAATTTAGTTCTTAAAGGAGTGGTGCCGGTTTACGCCGTCAAAAGCAGCCTTTCTTGTTGTTTTGGGAATAGTCCGAGGGACACCGGTTCGCAGGAAAAGTTCGCAATGCTCGTCTTGGAGACGATTGAATAACGAACCGTTGGGGCAGATTTGGTGTCAGAGGCATGGTAATCTGTTGTCTCGGAAGTCGCGATGCCGCTGAGAACTGCCGGCCAGAGAACGATTCGCGTTCCTACAAGTTCGATGAATTGACCACGTGCTTGTGACAATCAACACGGCTCGACATCCTGCGGCTGATCTGGGTGAGTTATCGATACGAATAGGGCGTGCTATCGATGAGAAGACGATCAACTGGGGTCGTGCGGCGGCGGTTATTGGCGCCTAGCAGCTGGAGCGGCGTTGAATGATTTGTTGGTGCGGGTCCGATTCAAGTAGAGGGTGTGACAGATATGTTCGAACGGATTTCGATTGAGCTCACGAACAAGTGCTCCAAAGGCTGTTCGTTCTGCTACAACGAGAGCGGCCCAGGCGGAGCTACGCTCTGGCAAGCGGACGAGGTCGTCGCTTTTGTCAAAGACTGCGCCGGTCACGGTATCAAAGCCGTGTCGTTTGGTGGTGGCGAACCCCTTGAGTTCGATGGAATCAACGAAATCCTGAAACGCCTTGATGGCGTGCTCTTTCGGTCGATCACGACCAATGGCCTGCCTCTCGGTCAGGGACAGTTGCGCCCCTTGGTGAACGCGAGCCCAGATAAGGTACACGTCTCCTTACATTTTCCCCAAAATCGGACAGAGGTCGCACGCGTCGTGCGGCACGTGCAGTTGTTGAAAGAAAATGGAATCAGAACCGGGGTCAATCTGCTGGTTGCAAAATCCCAGCTCGACGTTGCGAAGCGGGCAGCGGAATCGCTTACAGCAGCCGGACTGACGGACGAGGAAATTGTGTATCTTCCCATGCGAGGTTTTGACACACCGACGCCGGAGGAGATAGCCAGCGTTGCTGCAAGCCCGCAGTTTCAATCAATGACGTGCTTGCCGGAATGTGGCGCAAGCCAGCGATTTTGTTCCGTGCGTTGGGATAAATCGGTCGCTTGGTGTTCCTACACGGAGTCCCGCAGGAAATTGAAGGAGGCGACCTATTACGGTCTTTGTGCAGCCATGCACGACGTGGGCTTGAAGCCCTGTGACAAAACCTTGGTGGAGTTATCGATCGACCGTGACGTCAGCCTAGCTGTAGAACCGTTATCATACTTCACGTTCCATGCCGGCTTGACCGTGTCGGTGGATTACCCTGCTGCCCACAGCATGGACACAGAGTGGTTTGCAACCGATAAGAACGGGCATGTCGCATTTCTCGCTTCCAAAGAACCTGGAGCCGTTCCCAAGGTTTTTCTAGACGTCTTCGGGCACCAGTATTCGTTCTATGACCTTGAGGAGCACTTGTTGGACCCGGCAGCGGGTAATCATGTGCAGTTTAATCTGGTGGACTTTTTCGAGGCGGGGCCGGGCTATTTTTTCTGTATCGACAGGTTCAATGATCCACCTAATATGACACTTGAAGAGTGCGGATTTGCCTTATCATCTCTCAGTAAAGAAGGGCATGAAGAACTTCCGCATGGAAAACGAAGAATGGTCACTGGCCTCTTTAACTGGAACGAAGAATACTTTCACAATACTTCGGCTTCCAGCAATTATGGATATCACCAATCACGCATAGATGCGATTTGCTGGCTCAAGAACGTGTCCGTGATGGAGCGACTCCCGAGCGATTCCATGCTGCTTCCCGTCGAGGGGCATACGGTTGCGTGGGTCTATGAAACTCCCCGTGAATCAATGCGCACTTTATACGAAGAAGGGTTAGTGCTCTCGTTGTTACGAGAAGATTTTTACCCCAGCCCGCACCGATTTGGTTTCTATACGTATGCCAACGACGACTATGCCGGTGGTCCCTACCACCAAAGAAAACTCCCTCAAAACCCAGTTCACATCGACCAATTGGCTGGCAAAACACGGGAAGTGTGCAGCCACGTGCATTTTGCATCCGTGGAATTCAGTCAAATGCCAAGATTCCAGCCAGCAGAATATTTCCCCTGCGCCGTCACCTATGGTAAATGGGTTGATCTGGAAGGGAATGCTCACTCGTATGACTGATCAAAAACCCATGCATCATGCCACACAGCTAGGAAGCTCGCGATGACATTTTGGCCATTTCGAAAAAAGCAGGTTGAAACGCTTTCGCTGGACGAATTGCGTGCTCGGCTCATTACTGTGGCTTCCGAATCGAAACGAAGGCGACAAAAATGGTGCCAACTGTACAAGGATCAAGTCGTTGCCAACGTAGACGCACTCTGCAAGATCCCGGAAGAGCTGGCAAGTGACCCTGCTTCGATTAACAACTACGTACAAGCAATAGGTGAGGTCGCCCAATGCCTTGCGACACATTGCCAGACACCTGAGTTGTGGGAGAAGCTGTGTGGTACCTCTGAGGACAATCCGATTCTCCAGTGGAATCAATGGCTGGATCAGCTTCCTGAACGAATGGAGCGGTTAGAATATGACGAATTGATAACCGAAGCGAAATCAAACCTTGAACGTGCAAAAAGCTTAGGTGGACCTGCCGCCCGTCAATATGAAACCTTCATGTTGGGGCGTTTGGGGGAACTTCTGTTTCACTCCGGCAAAGTACTGGAGGCTGTTGAGCCTTTCGAGGCTGCTCTCGCGCGTTGCATAAATTCCGATGATATTGAAGGTGAATTGACCTACCTCAATTTTTTGTTGGAAGCTCATCGATATTTGGGAGATTCAAAACAAGCAGTCTCAACCGCCGAAAAACTGCTCAAACTCCAATCACAGTTGGGACATGACACCAACGAGATCGAGAAACGAATCCAATTGCTTCAAGAGGGTGAACCGTTGTGCCGCATCGTTTGCGTGCATGGTGGCAAGACGTATGAAATGGATGAAATCACCGGTATTGAAGAAGGTCGGTTTGGTTTTCAGTTTGTGCGAAACCGAATGGCATTACAAATGGCTTCCACAATTGTGCAACAGGGAAATGAACTTGCAACGAATGGGCAACTAGCTGATGCATTGGAGAAATACCAACAAGCTTCCGAGGTCGATCCGTATAACCCTGATCCGTTGTATCAAAGCGGGGTGTGTTTGTTGGAATTGGGGGCGTTTGCGCAAGCCAAGAATACATTCGCGGAAGTCGAACAACTGGCGCCGGGTTGGTTTCGCTGTCGAAGTGACATCTGGCTTGCGGAAGCACTTGATAAAGGAACCGTCACAGTCGAGGAATTCCAATTGTTGCGTGCTTTGGATGATGGCGGGTTAAATCCAAACGAGGCTTTGGCCATCGCCAAGAAAGCGGCGGACACCTATCCCGGGTTTGCTGCATTTCACTTGATTCTCGGCGATCTTCTCAGCCGAAGTGGCAATACGAACGACGCCATCGATTGTTACCGGGCAGGTCTAAAACTTACACCCGAGCCTGATTTAGAAAGCCGATTATTGTGTTCTCTTGCAGGTGCATTGCCAAAAGATGCACCAGAGAGATCAGCATTGATCGAGCGGGCACTTAGTCTTAAGGGTAACCTTACCGCCCAAGCGACAGCACGACTGATTGGCTTGCAGTAAGCGATAGTGAACCCCTTTTCGCAATTGCAATCCGTAACCCAAACTCTCCCTTGTCGTTCTTAACGGCCGTAGTGGTGCGGGCAACAGCACCTTCGCACACAAACACTTCCTGCCGACCGAGTTCTCACCGAAATTGCTGCCAGCTGTTAGCAATCGCATCGTGAACGGCGGCGTGATTCTCTCACTACGGCAATCGCGCGATAAAACCGTCCAATTCGCGGCGAAACTCCGCGGGTAGGGCATCGTTGTGGTTTCCGCCGGGGATTGAGACGAATTGTTTGGGGTGGTTGGCTGCCTCGAACAGGTTGCATCCAATTTCGTAGGGAACCACTCGGTCGGCGTCGCCGTGGCATTGCAGCAACGGGCCTTCGTAATTGCCGATTTTTGACTGCGAATCCAAGCGATTGCGCATCAGGGACCGCACCGGGAGCACAGGAAACGAGCGGGCACCGACGTCGGGGAGCGAGGTGAACGTGCTGACCAGAATCAGCCCCCGCGCCCCATCCTCGGCAGCCAGGTCGACGGCGACGCCGCCTCCCAGTGATCGACCCATCAGCACGATCTCCTCAGGCGCGATTCTTTCGCGCTGGGCGAGTAAGTCCCGGGCAGCGCGGGCGTCTTGTAGAATTCCCACTTCGTTGGGAACACCTTCGCTACGACCGTAGCCGCGGTAGTCGAAAATCATCACCGACAGATCGTGCGCATCATGCAACTCGCGAATTGTCGCGGCACGGTGACTGAGGTTGCCGGCGTTGCCATGCGCATACAGCACCACAGCCCGCGGCTCAGGATGCGGTAGGTACCAGCCATGTAAACTCGTTCCATCAGCCGATTCAAACCAAACGTCTTCGACACCGAGCCCTTCGGGGGTCCAATCCCCATCCGGATACGGAATGGGAGCGAAGACCAGCGAATTCTCGAGTGCAGCCAAGGGGGACTGCAATCCGCGGCCGGGTGCGTAGCAACCGCCGAGAATTGAGATGGCCGAAAGTACAGACAATCGGTAGGCCAACCAAACCACATTCATGCGCGGCCTCCTGCCGAGTCATGTGACGGTGACGAAATACTAAAGGGGGTATGAGAGAGTGAACGCACGTGTGTATCGCAACCGCCAAAATCTGTCAACGGCGCTTAGCTTTTGAGAAAGCCCGCACGACGGCAAAAATCGCGTCTGCGCCCTCCTGTGGTAGGGTTTTCGAGCAAATGACTTTCCCAGTAGGACGATGTTTGAGTCACAATTTGTCAACAGGTGGAAGAATTCAGCGAGCGGACATTCACGTTTCCTTCACACACACCTAGCCCACAATTGAAACCCGTCTAGCCAACCGGTAAAGTCAACACTAGGACCCGCGCGCGTCCCCCCATTTTTATTTGATATCCAACCGCCAACCCTCACGCCTGCCCCTTCAAGCCTCGAGCCTACTTCCCCAGCTAAGGATCCCCCCAGTATGAAATCCCTCGTCACCAGCAGTGCGGCCTTGTTGATTTTGGGCATGGCAGCGCTCTATTCGGCGACCGGTGCCACGCAACCGGCGCAGGAGTCCGCTGAACCCGATTTGCAAATCGCCGTCGAGGCCAAGAACCCGTGGACCGATTTGCAATTGAACAACGACCCCAAAAACTTTCAATTCGCCATCGTCACAGACCGAACCGGCGGGCATCGCCCGGGGGTCTTTCGAGGGGCCATCGACAAATTGAACCTGCTGCAGCCTGAATTTGTGGTGTCCGTCGGTGACTTGATCGAGGGAGGCACAGAGGATCCCGGGCGGTGGGCGCTCGAGTGGTCGGAATTTCAAAGCAATGTGGAACGGTTGGACATGCCGTTCTTTTACTTGCCCGGTAACCACGACATCAGCAACATGCCGATGTTCGAGGAATGGAATCGCAAATTCGGCCGGTCCTACTATAGCTTTCGTTACCACGACGTACTGTTTCTCTGCCTCAATAGCGAAGACCCGCCGCGCACGGGATCATTCCATTTCAGCCAGGACCAACAAGAGTGGGCCCAGGCTGTGCTGGCTGAGAACGAAGACGCCCGCTGGACCATCGTGCTGTTGCATAAGCCGACATGGACTTACGTCGATGCCGATTTAGAGGCCAGCGGTTGGGCGCCGATCGAAGACGCGCTGGGCGACCGGCCTTATACGGTGTTTTCCGGACACAAACACAATTATGCAAAATCGGTTCGCCGAGGACGTGATTATTACATGTTGGCCACCACCGGCGGCGGCTCGAATCTCAGTGGCAAAGACCAAGGCCGCTTCGATCATGTGGTGTGGGTCACGATGAAAGACGATGGCCCAGTGATCTCAAACTTGATGCTGGATGGCATCGATCACAAAAATATCCGCACCGTCCCCGACGTCCGCAAAGGAAAATAACCGACGGACTCTGTCCGGCTCAGGTTTTTACGTTCCCTGATTCACCTTCCCCACAGCTTCGGTTTCGCTGTGGGGTCACGTTACGAAACTCATTTTTCATGCCCGATCCTGCCCCCAAACTGCTCCACGGACAAACTGCGTTAATCACCGGCGGCGGACGTGGCTTAGGCCGCGCATTCGCCGAGCAACTCGCCTCTCTGGGTTGCGCTGTCGGTATTCACGGCATGCGCGAACATGGTCCGGCGGAATATGGTGAGGGAACCACACTGACCGATACCGCTGCAGCCGTCGGCGAGACACACGGTGTGCGGTCGCTGTCAGTGCTAGGTGACTTAACCCAAGAAGCCGACGTCGCTCGTGTCGTCGAAACTGTATCGGAACAATTAGGGCCGATTGATATTCTCGTGCACAACGCCGGCGGGGATATCGCTGCTGCCGGAGGCAAACCGAATCCCAATGATGCTGTTGAAATCAAGAGCATCGACGTCCGTTCGGTCATCGATCGTAATTTGTTGTCCACGATCTTGATCAACCAACAGGTCTCGAAGCTCATGATCCCCCGTAAAAGTGGGCGGATTGTGAATATCAGTTCCATCGCCGCCTTTCGGGGATCCGACGGCGGCGCGATTTATGCGACCGCCAAAGCAGCTCAAGTCGAATATACCCGTTGTCTGGCGGTTCAATTGCGTCCGCACAATATCACCGTCAACAGCATTGCCCCAGGCGACACGCGGACGGGCCGGTTTTTAGGCACCCGCGAGGTCGACGAAAACCGCTTGGTCACCGAGGGAACATTAGAGCGGATCGCGCTGGTCGATGAAGTCGCCCGCGTGGTCGAGTTTTTCGCCGGACCGTTGGGAGCCTTCGTCTCCGGTCAGGTACTCCGCGTCGACGGCGGCACCCAATGCTGGCCCGCCTAACAGGCGTGTTGTGCACGGGGCGGGATCAACTCTCAAGCGTAGGAAAAGAAGCCTCACGCAAAGCCGCGAAGAGCGCTAAGAAGGTACAGGGGTCGACCGATTCAAGAATGATGTCTGTGTGGTGGGGAAATCATTTTTGAAAGAGAATGGTTTCGGCCAATTCGATGTGATCTACGCAAGACAATGCTCAACAAATTGGCGCCGCAAAACTCTTTGCGAGCTTTGCGACTTTGCGCGAGGCTTATTTCTACCCAACGGTCACGCCAATTGCGGAAGGCGTCTATCAATTGTCCTACACGGGAAATGTGCGTCGCAACGCACCCTACCTTCTCTGGCCACTGGCCACTCGCTACCGGCCACTCTTTACTACGTCGTCGCCTTACGCTTTTCCGTCCATTTCATCAGGAACAACAAGACCGGACTGGCGACAAATATCGAGCTATAGGTACCCACGACCACACCGACGACCAAACAGAAGGCAAAGCCGTGAATTCCTTCGCCACCAACGGCGTAGAGAATGACGACCACGATCAATGTTGTCAGCGACGTGAGTAGAGTCCGTGCGAGAGTTTGATTCAAACTCGTATTCACCATCGTTTCGTCGAGCGATGGGTTTTTGCCGCGGACTTCACGGATACGGTCGAAGACCACGATCGTGTCGTTGAGTGAATAACCTACGATCGTCAACAACGCGGCGATCATGGGCAGATTGATTTTAAAGTCTTCAAAGCCCAGCACCCCTGGGAAGATGCTGTTGATGTAGGACGCCAAGGCGACCAAGCCGATCACGCACAACACATCGTGCACCAACGCGGCCACAGCAGCAAACCCGAAGGTGATGCGTTGGAAACGAATCCAAATGTAGGCGATGATCGCGATCAGACTGGCACCGATAGCATACAGTGCGTTGAACTTGGCATCGGAAGCAACCCGGCCTTCAAAGCGTTGCACGCCGGAGAACGCGGGGTTTTCCTCCATATCCATCTGTACTTTTTTCAATGCATCTTCAAGGTCGGCCTGTGACAACGCGCTATCGGCGATCAATTTAATCTTTTCAAAGCGTTGTACTTCGTTATCGGACCCTTGCGGCTCATATCCCTCGATCACGTCGAAGGCAAACAATGAAGCTTCGTCGGTGAACTTTGGATTGCCCTCTTCATCGACCAGTTGTTCGCTCAATTTGCGGGTAATGGTATCGAAGGTTAAGCCATTAAATGATTCGTTGTCGCTGCTGAATGATAACACCACCGCGTGACGCTCCGGTTGATTCGCGTTCTCCTCAGCAGGCGTTTCTTCGGTCTCTGTCTCAACAACTTCAACAGCCACCGGTTCGATCGTTCCAAATTCCATCTTGTCGCGCGTTAGCTGACCAGGGAATGCTTCATTGATCGCCTGTTCCACCTCTTTTTCACCGACACCCTCCAGGTTCGTTGCAGTCGAACGTACTTTGAAGGCAAGACCTTCGTCTTCCCCGTCCGCGCCCGGCAATGACTCCAATGTGATGCCGCTCTCGTTGAAGTTGGCTAAGAACTTCTCCTCCAACGCGTCCTTCGTCTCCTGATAGTCGTGTTTCTCCGTAAAGCGGAAACTGACCATCGTTCCGCCGCGGAAATCGATGTCGTAATTCTCGTCGCCCCGATTCCAAAAGGCCACCAATCCGATGGCAATCAATACCAGTGAAACTACGGCGGCAATATGCCGTTTGTTAATGAAGTCCCAGTGGGTTGCGCCGATGACACGCCGCATCTTCAATTCCGTCATCCAGCGTTTACGTTCCAGGATGTCGAAGAACAACCGGCCAATGTACAAGGCGGCGAACATGCTCATCACGATCCCGATAAACAGCGTGACAGCGAAGCCCTTCACTTGGTCGGTACCGATGAAATACAGAATCACAGCGGTGATCAATGTCGTAACGTTGGCATCGACGATCGTGGTAAACGCACGCGAAAAACCATTTTGAATCGCCATTCGCAAACTGGAGCCGCGCCCCAATTCCTCACGAATCCGCTCAAAGATCAACACGTTGGCATCGACCGCCATACCGATGGTTAATACCAAACCGGCCAAACCGGGCAAGGTGAACGATGCCTTGATGAAGGCCATCGTCCCAACAATCAGTACCATATTGATCAGTAAGGCCACATCGGCAATCACGCCTGCATAGCGACCGTAAAATCCCAACATGAAAATCAACACGGCAACCGACGCCAACATTAAGGCGGTCTTGCCTTGTTGAATCGTCGCTTCGCCTAGCAACGCACCAATCGTGTATTCTTGGATCGGAGCTTTTTCCAACGGAACGGGCAAGGCCCCTGCATTGAGCACATTGACCAGGTTTTGCACTTCTTCTTGCGTGAAGTTCCCCGTAATGGTCCCCCGCGCGCCAATTTCGGTAATGATCGCTGGCGCGGATTGCACCAGATCGTCCAGAAGAATCGACAACTGATACTGGAATCCATCCTCAAGCGGTTTGTATTGCCGCGTCAACCGGCGGAAGAGTCGCGCTCCGTCGCTGTTGAACAAAAAGCCCACTGCCGGACTGCCGTCTTCACCCAATTCCGGCGAAGCACTGCGGAGATATTGGCCCGTGACGTGCTTGGTTTCGTCTTCATCGACGACGACCAACAGTTCCTCAAAGCCGTCCGGTTTACCCACGATTTGGCGAGTCACGGCACTGGAATAACTTGGGTCGGGTTCGCCGTTCGGAAGCGGTTTGATCGGATGCCAGCGTGCGATTACCTTGCCTTCGCGGTTACGCACAATGGCCGAAGGCGAACTTTGCGCTTTGTTAATGATCGTCTGATGCTTTGGATTGCGGGGTGTGGCCACAATCGCGAATTCCAAACTTCCCAGTTTGGTCATCTTGTACTTGTAGTCTTCAACCGTTTGCTTGTCGGCGCCGGGGATGATGACCTCCACCCGGTCCGCTCCCACTTGACGTACGACGACGTCTTTTGTGCCATCGGGATTGATCCGCTTGATGATCGCGCCGACCATCTTACCCATCAAATCCCCAGAGACCTCGACCTTGCTTTTTTCAGCAGCCTTGACGTCCAGGGCATACACCAAGTTGGAGCCACCCGCTAAGTCGATACCCAGTTTGATCGCAGACCACGGGCTGTTTCCCGCGTACATCTGATACATAAATGGGCTGGAAGCGAGCGTGATCGCACACAGGATCCAGCCGATCTTACTCGCCAGATCCCGCAGCTTCAGGGCTTTGGCGATCAGGTGTCCCAGAATAAACGGGAGGCCGAAGCACAGAAATAGAACCAACACGATCTTCGCGAACTGCATCATCGCGCTGTCGCCGGTGGTGGCTTCTTCGGCGACAATTGTAACGCCGTTGGTGACTTCTTCGGCGGCAAAAAATAGATACATGAATTAACGTCCCGGAGCTTGATCCGTGATTCAAACAGTGTCATCAAACAGATGCCGGTGCAAACAATTTCAACCGGCCGCCGCGTTTCAGCCGCTTAACTTTTCTCCGCTTCCGTTTCCGCCGTGACCACCTGTTGGATGCTCGAACGGCGAAATCGCATGCGTGTATTTTCGTCGACCTTCACGGTCACTTCGTCACTGTCGGGCGAAATTGCGGCAATCGTGCCGATGATCCCGCCAATCGTGACCACTTTGTCATTCTTCTTCAGCGAATCGAGCAGCGATTGCCGCTTCGCCTGTTCCCGCTTTTGCGGGCGAATCATCATGAAATAAAACAGCACGCCAATTGCGACCAACGGCAACCACCAGTACGGGTTTTGCTCAGCATCCGCGGCTGGTGCGCCTTTCGCATCCTGGGCAAAAAACGCCGCTGTTGTCATCCAATAAATCATCGTTATTCACTTCCGCCGAGGCCTGCAAAACATCCTGATGTCAAAGACTGCCCATCCGCGTCTCGCATCGGGGCGATCATGGCGCGCGTCATGCGATACGCCCGAACCGCTCTCCGCTAGAGCGAAGCAACGATCCCAACATGTGGTCACGTGAACAGTTCGCCGCACACTTGCGGCGGCGATTTACGCAACTTCTACCCGCTATAACGGATAGAACGCCCGGTTTTAGAGTCTTTTCGCGGGAAAAGCAACGCTGTGGCACGGACGCCCCACGGCAATTGCCCAAAACTCGCGATTCCGCAGCGGCATCGCCAATTTGGGGCGGCATCTTAGATTCATTGGCCCCAGGCGGCAAGATGAACCTGACGAAACTCTTCGGCCCGGTTTTCAGCGATCGCCACACGCAGATCCCGCAGTAACTTCTGATAAAATGCGATGTTGTGCCAGGATAACAAGATCGGCCCCAACATCTCCCGGGCGATGAACAAATGCCGCAAATAAGCGCGGCTGTAGCGCGTGCAAACCGGGCAGTCACAGGCCGGGTCGAGCGGTCCAGGATCGCGCTGATGCTTCAAATTCCGCATTTTTACCGGCCCAGCGCTCGTAAACGCCATCGCATTGCGGCCGTTGCGGGTCGGCATCACGCAGTCAAACAGATCAACGCCGCGCAGCACCGCTTCGAGCAGATCTCTGGGCGTCCCCACTCCCATCAGGTACCGCGGACGGTCCGCCGGCAGCAGAGGAACCGTGCCGTCGAGCGTTTGGTACATTTCCCGCGGTGACTCCCCCACACTCAGCCCCCCCACCGCATATCCGGGGAAATCCAGCGGCAACAATCCCGCCGCCGATTCCTCGCGCAGTCCCAGATCAGTCCCGCCTTGCACGATTCCAAACAATGCTTGGTCATCACGGGTTTGAGCCTCTCGGCACCGCGCCGCCCACCGCGTGGTCCGCGTCACGGCCTCCAACATTCGTTCGCGAGGCACATCGTGCGGCGGGCATTCGTCGAGGCACATAATACAGTCGGCCCCCAGTTTTTCTTGGATATCAATCGCCCGTTGCGGCGTCAATTCCAACAAACTGCCGTCGATGTGCGACCGGAAAGCGACGCCGTCATCGTCGAGCTTGGCCAATTTCGCCAAGCTGAAGACCTGAAACCCGCCGCTATCGGTCAGGATCGGCCCGTCCCACTGCATGAAGCCATGCAGCCCCCCCATCTCGGCCACCACATCCGCCCCCGGCCGCAGCGCGAGGTGATAGGTATTTGACAACACCATCTGCGCCCCAGCTTCGCGCAGTTGATCGACCGTCAGCCCCTTAACAGTCGCCAACGTCCCCACCGGCATAAACGCGGGCGTATTGACGACCCCATGCGGCGTACTCCACCGGCCGGCCCGGGCCGATGTCGATTCGTCGGTATGGTCCAAGTGAAATTGAAAATGCTGCGACATGAATCCGCTTTATTAAAGACAACAAAAAGCGACCACGTCGCAACCAATCAACACGTACCCCGCCTTGCCACATCCACCCGCGAATCCGCTAGATGGGGGAAACACGCTGCAAATTCAAATGCCCTCAGCTAAATCAGAGAGCATTCCTGTGTACCACAAAACGATGCGGAGGATCAGGAAAATAATCAATCCCGCCACAGACATCCAGACTGCGATGCCGGCCGTCGCGGCCATTTTCTTCATAGACCGCCGCGCCTGGTCCTCAAGTTCCGGGCTGAGTCGATGCAATTCCTCTGGAACGGTTCCGGATGCCTCAGCCACCTGGACAATATGAATATATTCGTCAGTAAAGAGTTCGGTATTTTCCAGCGCCCGTCCTAGATCATCTCCCGCCATCACATCGCTGATCACCGCCGGCGCTGCACTAGCGAATGCCTGATTGCCGGTCGCTTTGAAGCTCGCATCCAATGAGGGGCCGATGGGCATACCGGCATCTTGCGTGAGGAAAAATCCCCAAGAAAATCGGGCTGTGGCAAATGATTGTAGACACTTCCCGAGTACGGGAATCCTCAAAAACAAACGATGCAGTCCCCGCTGTTGTCCCAAGCCGCGCGTCAATAACTGGTAGAGAAAGACAAGCGCAAACATTGATCCAAAAGCATATCCTAACCACGTCAATGCCCCGCTGGCACCGGAGAGGCCAAAACCAAGCGGGTCGAGGGCCTTGCCGGAAACGGGATCAGGAGTACCAAGCATTCCCAGCACCAAAATCATCAACGCCACGACAAAAATCGCCGCGAACAACTGGAACAACGGCCAGGCCACCCAGCCCATGAACTCGCGGCGCAGGCGGAGGTTTTTTTCGTAATGGTCCGCCAGCTCCTTGAGCACTTCCGGCATATTGCCCGTACTCTCGGCGACATGAATCATGTCCACAAACAACACCGGGAAATATCCATCCTGTTGTTTGAGCGCCCCGGTCAGATCGTCGCCGCTACGCAAATCGTCAGCGACCTCGCCCAACCGGCGGCGGCACGCGGCGTTGCCACTCTTTTTGGCGACAATATCCACCGCGCGAATCAAATCCACACCCGATCGCAACATCGTGCTGAGCGAGCGACTGATATTGGACAGCGTCTTTTTAGGAATGCGCGGACTGAACACGATGCGGCCCTCTCGGTGGCAATGGTAACGGAACGCACGCGAATGCCGTCCAGTGGCCATCACAGTCTCGGGTGCCAGGGACGGCTCGTCCGCCTGGGCCGCTGCGTGAGAGCGGCCCGAGCACCACAATTATTTTGCGAGCAATTCCTCGACCAGTTGATTGACTTGTTCGTAGGTAAACGCCTCGTCCGATTTGGTGATGCTGTCATTGTCAAAACGTTTTTTCAATTCGCCGTCGCGGCCATACACAAAGACCGCCGGAATCGCGCCCAGTTCAACAGAGTCGAACCATTCGGTCGCTTCTTGATTGAGTTGATAGTTTTGCAACGTCGAATTCATCTTGGTCAAAAACTTGAGGACCCGTTCACGATAATATTCCGGCGGCTTGTTCGGAATCCCGTCGTAATCCACGCTCATCGAGAGGCAAACCACGTCTCCATCGGCGTACTTGTTGTGCAGAGCCACCAGATTCGGAAACTCTTTCATGCACGGTCCGCACGAGGTCGACCAAGCATCCAGGACGACAACCTTGCCTTTGTTCTCCGCAATGATCGCCTGCATCTGCTCCCAGCTCACCGCTGTCAGCTCAATATCGCCCGCCGGCGCAGCCGCTTTGTCTTCTGCAGCCGGTTCGTCCGTTTTTTCCTCAACCGGTGCATCGACCGGGTCGGTGGGCGGATTGACCGTGACGTCGTTGTTCTCGTCACCCGGCTTGCCGCATCCGGCAAATACGACGCAAATACAACACAACCCGGCGAACAGTAAGCATCCCTTGGCCATTATCTCAAATCTCCTATCAAGTCGTTTCAAAACCCGTTGATGCGTTTCACTGACACTGTTCTGAACGTATCGAGAACAATCGCAACTCAGGTTTTGAAACTGATACTAAGCATTTATTACGCATACATCTTCCGTAAACGAGGGACAGAACCGTTTTCCCTCAGCGGTCATTGTAACAAACTCCCACCGCTTGGGGAGTGGGGTGGCTCGCAGGGCGTGAAAATCATGCCGTAGGCCCTTCCGTTACATCTCCTATTGGCGATCGACGCCCGATCGATTAAGACACTCCGTTTTTTTATCAATCTGATGATATCTCCTGAGGTTTCCCAAGACCACCGGAGATGCGGCGAAATCCCCAAAGTCAGGATTGGGAACGACACGATGAAAATTCGAAATCCGTATTTGATGAGGTTCGGCGCCTGGGTGTCGGCGCTGATCATTAAAACACTCTTCCGGACGGTGAAAGTACGTTGCCACAACGACCTGCCCGAAACCGATCCGCGGAATCCGGAGTGTGACCGCTTTTATCTGCATTGCTTGTGGCATGAGTCGATCGTCATGCCGGTCGGGATTTGCACGATCAAAAACATGGCCGGACTTGTCAGCCGACATCAGGATGGCGGCATCCTGGCGCTGACGATGAAACGCTTCCACATCCGCGCTATCCGTGGGTCAAGCAGCAAGGGGGGCACGCGGGCGCTCAAAGAACTGTTAACAGCAACTGAAAGTTGGCACATTACAATCACCCCCGACGGCCCGCGCGGACCGCGGCGCGCGGTGAAAGAAGGCATCATCTATCTAGCCTCGCAATCGGGAAACCCCATCGTCTGTTGGGCATTCGCCAGCAACAATGCCTGGGTCGTCCGTGGAAGTTGGACGGATCTCGTCGTCCCCAAACCATTCAGCACGGTCGAGGCCTTCGTTGCGCCCCCGGTCGTCGTCCCCCCCGGATTGGACCGAGCCGGCATCGAAACCTATCGACAACGCGTGCAACAGGTCATGGAACAATTGGACGAAAAAGTCGCCCGCGCCACAAACGCCGCCCCCGTCGCACCTCAGCTGCGACGCGCTGCGTAACGCTTCGGCGCCCCGCTTTTTCCCGGAAATTTTGCGGATGAGGGGGCGGAGGGCTCCAGATTGCGGTATCGTGGAGAATGTGATTCCGCACGAATCACATGGATCGTCCCGCACAACAACCGACGGGACGTGTGATTTCCCCGCCTGAGGTCCACTCCCATGATTCGCTTCGCTGCCCCCAAATATTGTTTCTTGCTCTGCGCCGGCTTGGCCGTTTCCGTAATCGCCTCGACCGCTGTGGCAGAGGAACACTTTCCGCAGTTTAAGCAATCGCTCGGCGAACGCGACCGGACTGTCAAAGTTATTTGCTTCGGCGACAGTGTGACCGGGATCTATTACCACACCGGTGGTCGGCGAGCGTATACGAAGTTGGTTCAGATCGCACTCGAAAAAACCAAACCCCGCGCAACCGTCCAAGCCATCAATGCCGGTATCAGCGGCCACACCACGCGCGATGCGCTGGCCCGCATCGAAAAAGATGTCCTCGCCCACAAACCCGATCTTGTGACGGTGATGTTCGGGCTCAACGACATGACCCGCGTGCCGCTGTTTGAATACCGCGACAACCTCACCAAGATCATCGAAATGTGCCGCGCCGCCGGCGCCGAGGTCTTGTTGTGTACGCCGAATTCGGTCTACGACACCAAGTCCCGTCCGGAAGCAAAGTTGGAAAAATACGTCGCCGCCGTCCATCAAGTCGCGCAGGCCCAGCAAGTTGAAGTCGCCGATTGTTACGCAGCCTATCAGTCACTCCGCTCGCGCGACGAATTCGCTTGGGCGACGTTGATGAGCGATGAAATTCACCCCAACTTGGACGGACACAAACTGATCGCCGAAGAAATCGTACAAGCCATTCTCGGCCGCCGCATTCTGCTCAAGGACATTCCCGTTTCGACGCCTTACATTCCCTGGACACGTGGCAAGCTGCAGAAAAAACAGCCGATCCATGTCCTGGCTATGCCCCCTTTCGATGCGCAAATCAAAGTCGCCATCCGTCGCGTCTATCCCAACGCCGACATCAAAGTCACCACATGGGAAACCGCCGGAAAGTCACTCAGCGATATCGAGGAACAATCCAAAACCATCCGCAAAATGGCGCCCGACTTGGTCGTGATCGCCGTTCCGATCGAAACCACCTCTTCGTCGCGGGAACAATACGTCCGCACCTACAGTTGGATTTTGAATTACGCACTCAGTTTCGGTCTGCGGACCTGGGATGTCATTGCTATCGATCCGGCGCTCGCCAGTGAGCCCAGCAGTCCGGAACAACGAACGCGTGCCCGACTGGTCCAACAACTCATCCGCGCCCAGGACTTGCCATTCGTGAAACGCCCAGAGGACAATTCCACTCCGGCCGGCGATGTCCTCAAACAATGGGTGGCCGAACAACTCGGCAAGCCCAACACGCGGTAGGGCCTTACCTGTAAGCCGCTGGGTGTGCCCTGTGCGACGAACGTTTCAAAGTTTTGCATCCTGCGCAATTTTTCGTGCGGCAAGGCTGATTGATGTTCCGGTGCACAGCAGCCATTTTGAAAATCAATGGCGGAGGATCCGGTCGAATGTTTTTCGTCGGAAATCATTCGGTCACTCTGCTGGGCTAGGATCGCCGTGCACGACGGCAAGCCGTCGGTTTGGGATGCTGCGATGTCACGCCCGTGAATCTGTGTTTGATCCGTGTTTAATCTGTGGCTAAAAAATATTGTCATTTTGGTCCGGCCTAGCCGCGCTGGGGGGGAGTCACGAGTTTGATTCCAATGGCGGCTCATCGCGGCGGACTTCGGCAGTGAAATTGCCCGGGCGATAAACGTCGGTGACGGTAAAGAGATATCCGCGCCAATGGCAACTGTCGCCCGTTTCAGGGACCCGTTCGAGTTCATCGTTCAGCAGTCCCGCGACAGTATGCGTTCCTTCGTCCGACGGTTCAAAATCCAAATCGAGCCGCGCGCACAGGTACCGCAGCGTCGTAATCCCATCGACGCGATACCGTCCCGGTTCGATCTCCACAACCGGTTCACGACGTAACAACCGTTTGGCGCGGCTGGGTTGCGCGCGGAGCATGGTGTCGAGGATATCCTCGTAGGTCACGATGCCGATCGTTGCTCCGTATTCGTTGGTCACTTCCGCCACATTGCAATACTGCGACCGCAGCAACTGCAGCGTCACTGCCAATGATGCGCACCAGGGAACGACCACCACCTCTTCGGCGCTTTGTTCCAGGTTCTTTTTAGGGAGCGACGAAAAATTTAAAATCGGAACCGCACCTTCAATCGATTCGCCCCCCGGTTCGATCAACAACACATAACCACTCGGCGGGATTTTACCACCCAAATCAGACAAAGCGACCGGCGGTTCGAATGTCAAATAACTGCCACGAGGACGCATCACTTCTTCCGTGGGAATCTCCGACAAGTCCAACAGATTGTGCAACAGTTGCCGTTCTTGACGAATGAGATCTTCACTCATCTCGGTCGTCTCCACAGCTCGCTCTAAGTCGTCGGTATCCAAATACGGCTCCGCTGTGAATTTGGGCCACAGCGTCCGACGGACTAAGATGGTCACCGATCTCAACATGGGAGCGACCGGATCCAGTACCCGCACCGCAGCGGCCAACGGAAAACTGACCCAGGACGACAACGATTTACGAATCGCGATCGCCAAACTTTTCGGCAGGACCTCACCGAAGACAATGATGGCGACGAGGCTGCCCAAACCAAACAGTCCCCCCGCAGCGGTGTGCCCCTCGGTTTCTAATTTGCGCGTGACCAGAATGCTGACAGTGAAGTACGTCAGATTGGTCACGAGATTCCAGAACAAAATGGCCGTCAACAGACGGTCCGGGTTCCGCAGCAGTGTGGCGGCCATCCGTTCGCGGGGTTTGCCCACACGAAACGCGCGCAGTTCATCGCGCGAGAGATAAAACAGTGCGGTCTCACTAGCAGAGAAAAAACCGGATGCGACCGTCAGCGCCGCCATGGCGAGCGTACCGGGAAGCCAAATTTCAGTAGCATCCAGAAAGCTGCTCATTGTTGTTTCGGTGTTGAAGCCTTCGTTTCGTATCGCACAGCGACAACGCGTCGTTGCCGCCGATCGTTTATACACGAATACTCAACGAAACCTTAGAGCGCCGACAGCTTTTTCATGGTTCGCTGAACCGACTAACCATCCGTCGACGAGCGCCCCAGCGCGACGTCGAATTCGCTGACCGCCGGGACCAGCATGGCCATCGTCGTGAATCCATATGTCACCGCCACAGCGATCAACACACCCAAGGTGTTGTCCAATAAGAACCCGGTGATGGCGTAGAACGTCAAAAACGGCAACGAGAGCGCCGCCATGGTGAGCGCCGGTGAGGGATTCTTGTACGTCAGTGAACCCCATAAACCGAGACTGCCTCCTAAGATGAACACCAGGAAACTGGGCAACTGCAGCAGGAAGGAGGAGCGTGATTCGATGATCAACATCAGGCAAATGAAGATGCCCAAAAACAGAAAGAACATCGTCCCCAAACTATTGGCAATCGCCGTCCGCGAACTGTCGTACGTGATCCCCGCATGCAGACCCAGCATGGCCGAAAACGCCGCCAAGCAGAGGAAACCCAGGATCAGATACGTGACGTTCTCTACCGAAAGCACTCCGGTCGCGGCAAAGTAGACCGCCATAATCAGCGGCGGCAGGATGATTTCTTTGGTGTTGTAAAAAATCCCCCCCAGTTTTCCGTAGATGAATTCCTTGGCCGTAATGTTGGTGACCAACAGCAGCTCCAGCGTTTTCAGATCCCGCTCGGTCGTCAGCGACGTGACCGCTTGCGCGTTGATCAACAACAAGCCAAGCAATCCAATCACCACGAATGCAAAGCCGCTCATGGAAATCATGCCCAGGACCAACGTTCCGTCAGAGACCGGATTGGCGACAATAAACGCCATCGCCGCTGCAAAGATCGCCAGATAGGCCGCCTTGATCGCAAAGATTTTACGGCCGTAGGCCTTGGTCCGCATCTCGCGCCAGATCACCGGATTCGTCCAGACCGTGCGGACTTTGCCCTTGCCGGTGGAGGTGTCAATGTCATCTTCCTTGGGGGCCACAAACAAATTCCGCGAGGGGTTCCAGACCCGCAAACGCAGAATCGCGACGACGTTCAACACCACAGCCAGACCCAACAGCGCCAAAATATTGGCAACCGGAAACACATCGCCCGAGGGGCCCAACGGATTAAGCACCTGCATCATCGCCCGAAACGGATTGAGCAGGCCGATCCAGTAACCGGCCACCGGTCCGGCGAATAGCGCGCCGGCTTCAACGGCGCCAATAAATAGCACGGTGCCCAGGACGCTGACCGCCAATGTTTGAAACGTTTTCTCGCGCCACAGGGCGACCAACGCACCCCAACTGCCCGAAGCCAGCGCTGTGACCGTACAGATCGCCAAAGACGCCCCAATTTGTGCCAGGGAAACCCCGCCAAACGCATACGTCAGCGCAAACACAGGCACCGACACAGCCAGCAGCACGCCCACCAGCAGCAAACTGGAAAACAATTTGCCCAACACCAACTCGCGGTTTTTCAGATCGGTCATCAACAGCAGAATCAGCGTCTGACGGTCTTTTTCTTGCGCGACGTTTCCCGCGGAAAACAGCAGGGCAAAAAACAAAACCAGCACCAGCTGCACCAGCGAGAAAATTTGAAACAACAGCCCGCCGAATCGAGCCACTTCGCCAACAGTCTGTGCCGACTGCCAACCAAAGGTGGCTTGGCTGGTAGTATACATCAGTACAAACATGCCAGCCACATAGCCCGCACGCATTACGTAATGCTTCAGCTGTCGCGGCGACGTGATCGCCTCGCGATTAAAAATTGGGCCAGCTAACAAGGTGAACTCCAGCAGAGCAGGGTGGTCAGGCCGTTTTGATGTGTGACATTTCGGTGGACAAACGCGCACTGACGGCTACTACGCCGGCCAGCCAAAACATGATGGCGCGCGTTGTCGATTTCCCGTGACGATCCACGGATTTCGTCGTCCGCAGCTAAGAAAACAGTTCGATTTGCGAATGACACCTCGGATCAGGCAGTTTTTTGTCCATCAAATGGCATTCGTAGCATCCAGTATAAAGAAGACGCTTTGCCGTCGCCAACCGCCGCCCCCTGACGAAGGCTGGAATTCTCTAAATGTGTACCGGTTAACGGGATCACACTGCGAATTGGAGAAGATCACAGCGACAACTGCGGCAACAGCAACTGAGAGGAAGAAAACCCATGGCAACCACCGACTGGGAAAACCAAGAATCCGAATCTGTCGAGTACTTGTCCGCGACCGATGACGACAAGCTGTGGGCTTTGCTGGCGCATCTCAGCGGATTATTGGTCCTGGTGGCCGCACCGGCCAACGTGATCGTGCCCTTGATCCTGTTTGTGCTCTACAAGGACAAGAACCGCTATGTGGCCTTTCACGCCCTGCAATCGCTGTATTTTCAACTCGCGATTATCGTTGTGGGAGTGCTAGCCGGGATATTTACATTCGTCACATGGGGTGTCGGGGTGATCGTCGCTATACCGGTGATCCTGGGATTGGCGGTCGCCGGGATCATTTATCCGATCATCGTCGGTCTGCACGCTCACCGGGGCGAGATGTATGAGTACGCCTTCGTCGGCGAGCTGGCCCGAAAACACATGGGCTTGTACTAGGCCCGCGCACACTCCGACCGATTGCCGTTACCAACTACGCTGCGTGGCAAATTCGGTGATCTCTTCCAATAACCGTTTGGAAACCGAATCGGGTAGTTCCGCCAATTGTTGACGCGCGGTCTGCGCGAACTCATTGGCCTGAGCGAACGCGTATTCGATAGCGTCGCTGCCGGCGACGAACTTTTGCAGCTTGTCCCGGTTGGGTTCAGTCGGATCGGCCAACAACCGACGAATTTCCGTGGCATCTTCAGGCGACGATTGGTCCAACAGGCGGATCAACGGCAGCGTGAGCTTTTGCTTTTTCAAATCCGAACCGAGCGACTTTCCGGTTTCGCCCTCGTTGCCCAACACGTCCAAGAGGTCATCGGCGATTTGAAAAGCGATGCCCAGACAGCGGCCATATTCCCGCATCGCCGCCGTGGTGGCTTCCCCCGCATCGGCGAAATGAGCACCCAGTTGGCAACAGACGGCGCACAACTCAGCCGTCTTGCCCTCGATGATCTCCAGATACTGAGCTTCGGTCAGATCCTGGTTTCCCCGCTCATGAATCTGCGCCAATTCCCCTTCGCAAACGAGATTCGTCGAGTGGCCAATCAACCGGCAGGCGAGGGTGCTTTCCAACCCACTGGCCAAATGAAAGGCGTGGGTGAACAAATAGTCCCCCAGCAGCACGCTGGTTTCGTTGTTCCAGCGAGAATTGATCGTGGCGACATGCCGGCGGATTTCCGCATCGTCCAGCACATCGTCATGCACCAACGTCGCCGTGTGAATCATTTCTACCACAGCGGAGAGCACCAAATGGTCGTGCGTCACCGCTCCGCAAGCTTTTGCCGAGAGCAACAGCAAGATCGGCCGCAACCGTTTGCCGCGGAAGCGGGTCATGTGCCCGAGCACGTCGTTGACAAACGGGTGCCAACTCTTAAGCTCTTCGGCAAAGATCTGTTCGACACGTACCAAATCGTCGCCGAACAGCTCATCGATTTGCCCCAGCAAACCGGACGCTCCCGTTGATCCTGCGACCACATCTTTCATGTCACTCCGCCTCGTCTTGAGTGTTTCTGTTCCATGCGTGTCTAGAGGCGTGGGCCAATCGGCGAGCCGGGAGACATTTTTAGCATGTGAATTCATTCTCGCAGGTAATGCCCGCTTTTTCCGCCCGCTTTTTCGAGCAATTCAATCTCGCCGATCGTCATTCCCCGATCGACCGCTTTACACATATCATAAATCGTCAGCGCCGCCACACTGACCGCCGTCATCGCTTCCATCTCCACACCGGTCCGGCCTTGAACGCGTGCGACCGCGATAATTCGTACAACATCATCGCCGGGAGTTTCGAATTCCACTTCCACCGCATCCAATCCAAGCGGATGGCAGAGCGGAATCAAATCCGCCGTCTTTTTGGCCGCCATAATTCCCGCCAAACGGGCGACTTCCAATACGTCCCCTTTGGACAATTTGCGATCGACAATTAGTTGCCGTGTCGCAGTCTGCATCCGTACCGTCCCCGCTGCGCGGGCCATCCGTGCTGTGACCGGTTTTTCGCTGACGTCCACCATGCGACTGGCGCCGTCCTCGTTAAAATGCGTCAATTCGGCCATCACCACACCCGTTTGCCGGAGCCAATCACCGTAATCGTCCACTGCCGATTCTGCGCCGCTAGTTTGCGAATGTATCGAAAATAGCGGCGTGGGAATCGACTTGCAACCCGGTGATGCCCCAGCTATCCCGTGGCGCCACATCACCTGGTTTTTCCTTCCTTCCCCCGACAGAACCGTACGCAACCTCATGCATTAACGCCGTCTGACAAAGAAAGTGGCGAGAAATGACTCTGCAGCACCCCAGCAACCTGCAGGCAAGCATCGGAAGCTTGGACATCCTCCGGTTTTGATGGTTATGAGTATTGTCGGGAGGCAACACCGAATCGCCCGCCGCGATGCCGGGGAAACCCGATCAACTATTTACTGACCCAGTTACGGATTCAATTCTTGCATCGGGTAATCCGGGGGTTTAAGATAGATAAAAGAAGTTGTTTGCCCCCCGGTGGGGATGGCGCATCATAGAATTGTCACCCGACCGGACCCCAATAGTCCCACACGCACTCCCTGGTCTGATTAACAGCCCAGGTGAATTTGGAAGATAGGTATAGCCGTGAACAAAATGACCTTAGTGGGAGTCTCGCTCGTTGCCGCAATTCCGGCCTTCGTCGTGGCGGCTCTGATGGTGATTGCCTTTCTCAATTACACCGGACAAGCCAGCGGGATGATGATGACCGTCGTAGGTTTGACATTGCTCGCCTCGTCAGCCTTGGCGTTAATGCCGGTGGGCATCTTTGTCTTTCACGGACGTCAGCGCGGTGCCGCCAAGCCTGCTAAAGTGGAGCCGATCAGCGAAGATATCCCCGTCACCGCCATGACGGGTGAATTTGATCTCTCCAGCGAAGTGGACGAAGCCAGCAGCGAATTCGAAATGAGCACCGGCGAATTCGAGGCCGATGAATTTGACGACTCGGAATTCATCGAAATCGATGATGACGAAGACGAGAATTTCTAAAAAACGCTCGTCCTTCTGCGTCCCGCGCCGTAGCTGTTCCCCAGGCGCCAGTTTAACTGCTGGCGCTGCGGTAGCTCATTAATGCGCGGTGGAAGACCGCCCGCGAGACGAACAGTCCCAGTATCGTGGACAAAACCAACACGGCTGTCAGCCAGGACGGGTTGAGTGTTTTGTCCAGAATCACGTGCGCGGGAACCGTGACCACCAGCAGGATCGGCAGCAGATACGAGAAGACGCTCTGCAGCGCCAAGCCGAATCCCGAACTGCCATCGTAAATGCTGCGGGGATACCTCGCGAAGATCGTGACGTAAAACCAAAAGTCATACAGCCCCTGATTGCGGCCAAACCAAATGCTCGTGCTGGCTAGGGTGATCATCAGGCTATAGAAAAACGTCACACCCAGTCCGATCAACAGCAGGTACATCACCACCTGTATCACGGTGATCCGCGAAAAGGCGTCCAATTGTGCCAACGAATAGCCCAATAGTGACAACGCGAATACCAAGTCCGTCAACCGCGCCAAATCGAGCTTTTCAAACGAAATCAAAAACTGCGTATCAATTGGTTTGAGCAGCGCAAAATCCAAATTGCCTGTGCGGATCAGCTCGCTAAAGTTCGCGCAGTTGGGCATAAAGATCGACTCAATCAGCTTGTTGATCATCATTCCGGTCGCCATGAAGGCAAAAAACTCGTAGCGACTCCAACCGTTGATCTCTTTGACATTGCCATAAATGATGTTGAACAGAATCAATTGAGCAGAAAACCACAGCGCGTTGGAAACCACGGTGATGAGAAAATTGCCGCGAAATTGCATCTCGCGCACGAGCGAATTCCGGGCAAAAATTCGGAGCACTCGATAGTAATGCGGTGTCGCCATGTCGCTGTCTTTCCTCAACCTCAATGCCGCCGTTGAGACGGCCTACTGAATCACGCCGCCACTCAGTTCGTGTAGTCCACACCCGGTTCACCGGCGATGATCTTGCCAATCACCTGGTTACCCACATCTTGCCCGGTCAGCGCCTGCTGAATCACAGCGACGTTTTCCGGCGGGGCGATCACGACATAGCCGATTCCCATATTGAACACGCGAAACATTTCGTCCCGGTCAATAGTTCCCAATTGTTGCAGCCAAGCGAATTCCGGCAACGGTTGCCAGCTGCCACGGTCTATCTCCGCCCGGCAACCCTCGGGAAGAATGCGGGCCACGTTCTCCTGCAACCCACCGCCGGTGTTATGCGCCATGCCATGCACCACGAGCGATTGTTTCAAAACCGCCTGAATGGCCGAGACATACAGCCGAGTCGGTTTCAACAACACCTCGGCGACAGTTGATCCCAATTCGGGGATCGTGTCGTCGATCGACAAGCTGGCTCCCTCGAAGACGACCTTGCGGATCAAGCTGTAGCCGTTCGAGTGAAACCCACTGGAGTCAAGTCCAAGAATCACGTCGCCCGGCTGAATTCTCTGCCCGTCAATCGTGCGGTTTCGTTCGACAACCCCCACCGAAAACCCCGCCATGTCGAAATCGCCGGCGGCATACAGGTCGGGCATAATGGCCGTTTCGCCCCCCAGCAGCGCCGAGCCTGTTTCCACACACGCGTCGCTCACCCCGGAGACCAACTCAGCAATCAATTCGGGTTCGTCTTTACCGAGTGCGAGATAATCCAGGAAAAACAGCGGCTCCGCTCCCAGGCAGAGGCAATCATTCACGCACATCGCAACTAGGTCGATGCCGATCGTATCGTATTTTTTCGCCTGAATAGCGACTTTGATTTTGGTCCCCACACCGTCCGTTCCGGAGACCAACACCGGGTCTTCGTACGGTTGCCCGGGACGATTCAGCCCAAACAGCCCGGCGAATCCCCCCGGCAAATCCAGCACCCGCGGCGTCCGCGTCCGTTGCATCATTTTTGGCAAACGGGCCATGGCTTGCTGGTACAACTCCAGGTCAACACCGGCATCTTTATAAGTCGCTGCGGCCATAATTGGCGATCCACGCTAGGGGAATGGCGGACGAAAACAGGGAATTGCCGCATAATAGCAAACAGCCAACTACCCGGCGACCTTCCGCCCATCGATAAAAAAACTCCCGCACCGGACGTTCGTCCGGGCGGGAGTTTGTGCTGATCGTGATTCGTATTCGTGATCGCTCACGAACAGTGATCAACTATCGTAGTAGAGGGCGAACTCGTGCGGGTGAGGACGCAAGCGGAATTCGTCGATTTCGTTCTCCCGCTTGTAGCTGATCCAGGTTTCGATCAGATCTTCGGTGAAGACATCCCCTTTGGTCAGGAATTCGCTGTCCGCTTCCAACGCGTTGAGCGCCTCTTCGAGCGATGCCGGGGTCGTGTTGGTTTCGGCCAACTCTTCCGGTGTCATTCCATAGATGTCCCGATCGAGCGGATCGCCCGGATCGATCTTGTTTTGGATTCCGTCGATCAGCGCCATCATCATAGCGGTATACATGATGTATCCGTTGGCCGTCGGGTCAGGACAGCGGAATTCCAACCGCTTGGCCTTCGGGTTGGAGGAATACATCGGAATCCGCACAGCTGCTGAGCGGTTCCGCTGCGACATCGCCAACGTCACCGGAGCCTCGAAGCCCGGCACCAACCGCTTGTAGGAGTTGGTCGTCGGAGCGGCAAAGGCCAGAACAGCCCGGCCATGTTTCAGCAAGCCGCCGATCGCGTGCAAGGCCGTTTCGCTCAAGCCGGCGTAACCGTCGCCCGCCATCAGTGATTGCCCGTCTTTCCACAACGACATGTGGGTATGCATACCCGAGCCATTGTCGTCGAAGACCGGTTTGGGCATGAACGTCACTGTCTTGCCATGGTTTTTGGCAACGTTGCGGATGATGTATTTAAACCACATGAACTGGTCCGCCATTTTCAGCAGATCGCAGAATTCCATGTCGATTTCACATTGACCGCCGGTTCCCACTTCGTGGTGATGGGCTTCGACGACAATGCCCAAATCCCGCATCGCATACACCATCTCGCCACGCAGGTCGTGATAGCTGTCGGTCGGGCTGACCGGGAAATACCCGCCTTTATAACTCGGCTTGTACCCCAAGTTCGGTTCTTCGATCCGCGAAGTATTCCAAGCGCCTTCGACCGAGTCGATTTCATAGAAGCCGTGGTTTTGTGCTTGATCGTAACGGACTTCGTCGAAGATGAAGAATTCCGGTTCCGGGCCGACAAAACAGGTATCGGCGATCCCGGTTTGCTTCAGGTAGTCAATCCCTTTGCGAGCGATGCTCCGCGGATCGCGGGCGTATTCTTCTCTGGTGATCGGATCGACAATGTTTGCGATGACGCTCACCGTCGGCCGGGCAAAAAACGGGTCCAGCTTGGCCGTTGCGGCATCGGGGATGGCCAGCATGTCGGATTGATTAATGGCCTTCCAGCCACGAATCGATGAGCCGTCAAAGCCCACGCCGTCTTCAAACGTGCCTTCACTCCAGGTGTCGACGGGATAAGAGCAGTGCTGCCAAGTGCCCAGCAAGTCGGTGAATTTCAGGTCCACCATTTCCGCGCCGTGCTCTTTAGCAAATTCAAAGAACTCTTTGGGGGTCATCGCTTTGGTTCTCCTTCAGTGTTTCTTCCAGTTTGTTATCCAAAAATATCCAGGGACGCAGATCGCAACTCTTTACAGATCGTAATCACGATTCGTAAAGAGTCACCAGGGCACACAGTACGCCGCCCTCCGTTGGCCACAATCAATCCACTGCCAAGTCGCGATCATTTCGCCGGTGATTCACGGCGATTTTGAAAATGACCGCGAATTCGCAGTGATTAAAAAAACCGAAAAGGTGTCGGTCGGAACACAACAAAGATGCGCGGTTTTTGCGCAGGAAATGCATGCAAATTCGGCGGCCCTGCTGGGGTCCCCCCAGATTTACCGCAGATTTTGTAAGCTTTAGCTGCAGCCTCAGCAAGAGTGCAACCAGCGTGCCAATTGCTACTTGCCGTACGAAACAGGAGTGTCTCGGGCCGCACCATCACCAGCGCGGGTCTGCCACAACACAACAGAATCTCTCGTCAGCTCGCCTGTCCCAGCGAAGTCGCCCATCATAACCAGGCAACTGACGGAATGAAACCGAAGGCACCCAACCTCAGCCCAATCCCCGCCTCAGGCTTCCCGGCGGCAGCCGGGAAACCCAAAGGTGAGGATGGCGGTTAAATGGCTTCTTCGCCGACTTCGCCTGTGCGAATCCGTACGATTTCGGAGAGGTCGGTGACAAAAATTTTGCCGTCCCCGATTTCTCCGGTGCGAGCATTCTCCAGAATGGACTCCACCGTTTTGGTGCAATCATCGTCGACGACGACGACTTCTAGTTTGACTTTGGGCAGGAAATCAACGGTGTATTCTGCACCGCGATACATCTCCTTGTGCCCACGTTGCCGTCCAAATCCGCGGACTTCCGTAACGGTCATGCCGTGGATTTCGATGGCGCTCAATGCGTTTTTGACGTCTTCTAGCTTGTAATGCCGAATAATGGCTTCGATTTTTTTCATGATTCGCCTGTGGTTTGAATTCTCGTGGGTATGCAGCAATGGAAGTGCCGACCGGCCAGCGGTGGAGATGGGGACGCGACGTTGCCATCGCGCCCCATCTCACCGATCCGCGTCCTGCGACACGTCCAATCCATTTCAAGGTCACAATCGGATACTTGGCTGGAGAGTCCTCTCCCACCGATTTGGGTGAGCAAAAATGTGACTCTCCCAAAGGGTTTCGCCAAGCATTCCAACGCTTAGTGATCGGCGGAATAAGCGGCCATGCCGTGTTCGACCATGTCCAACCCTGCCACCTCTTCATCAGCATCAACACGCAACATGCCGATGGCTTTCAAGCCGAGGAACAAGGGCAACATCGTTAAAAATGCCCAGGCGGGGATGACAGTCGAGCCGATGACCTGCGTGACAAAGTCAGCGCTATTTCCAAAAATACCGGTCGCGACTCCACCCCAAATTCCGCATAATCCGTGCACCGGAAACGCACCGACTGGATCGTCGATCTTCAGTTTGTCCAGTGCGATGATTCCCATCACGACCAACACACCGGCGACAGCACCAATGATGATGCTCTGGAGGTTCGTCACCTGATCGCAGTTAGCCGTGATGCCGACCAAACCGGCTAACACACCGTTGAGGGCCATCGACAGGTCCGGCTTCTTGAACATCACCCAACTGAGCATCATCGCGGCGAATCCACCAGCAGCAGCTGCGAGCATGGTATTGAGGGCAATCAGCATCGTGGCCATCGTGTTGTCGGTACCGGTGAATGCCAATTGACTACCGGGGTTAAATCCAAACCAACCCACCCACAGGATGAACACACCCAATGTTGCAATGGCCAAGTTGTGACCCGGCATCGGGACTGACTTGCCTTCCGCCGTGTAGCGGCCAATCCGCGGTCCCAAGACGATTGCTCCGGCCAATCCAGCAAATCCACCGACTGCATGCACGACAATTGAGCCTGCGAAATCGGCAAAGCCCATGGCGTCGAGCCATCCGCCGCCCCATTTCCACATACCGCTGATGGGATAAATCAAACCTGTCAAAACGGCACTGTACACGAGATATGCAGAGAACTTCATACGACCGGCAACGGCACCAGAGACGATTGTCGCAGCGGTTGCAGCAAAGGCGACTTGGAACAGAAAGTCAACTTGAGGATCCAATGCACCCGGTGCTGCGGTCACGCGATCAGCGCCTTCGGTAACGCCGATTCCCGCAAACCCAAAATAGCCGTTGATTGCGCTATCGCCTGGATACATCAATCCATAGCCAACCAGGTAAAACAATAAACAGCCGATGCACAGGTCCATCAAGTTCTTAAACAGAATATTGACGGTGTTCTTACTGGCATTGAAGCCAGCTTCGACCATTGCGAAACCAGGCTGCATCAAGATCACCAAGACGGCCGACAAAAACAGCACGATATTGTCGACAGCAAACGACAGTTCATCATTCGAAATGACGACGACTTCTTCCGCGGGAGCTTCCTCCCCTTCAGCTGCAGGAGCTTCCTCGCCTTCAGCGGGTGCAGCAGCGGCTGGTTCTGCCGGAGCGGCATCATCCTGAAATGCCATGAGTGGACGAGCAGGGATCGCCACACAGAGAAAGATGGCGGTTGCCAAGGTTATTGCAGTACGCATGTCACAGGTTCCTCTTTCCTAAAAAACAAAATTGGACGGTACGGATCGGTAGCGCAGAATAAAATCGGGGCGCACTTCCCCCACGCAGGAATTCAGTAGCAAGAGTTAGATTGGATCGAACTCGACGACACCGTGACTCCCCGGGGTGAAGTCCATAGAGCAGGGCGGCTGATTGGATGAGCCACCTTGTTCCGTCGCGATGCGTCGGAATTGTCTTGGCGATCTAGGCCGAAGTAGCAAAACCGGAAACGACATCCTGTCAGAACCCGGAATCTCCACAGCAGTCAGAAATCACCGACAGCAGGGAATTGCAACTTCCGTGCCTAACAGGCAGGCTCTCTGTGTGGTTTTCTTGCAATTCGTTGCCAGTAAAGCAATTGCGCCTGCAGAAATGTCTCAAAATACATCGGGTTTTGATAGGTTTTCTGGGGAGGTGCACCATATGCCATCGAAACATGCGCGCGAATCGGGCAGGAAGGCAGCGGGTTCGACCATATAGCGGCACGCAATCTGTGCAAGGCTCTCAAAGCGCGCAAACCGCCAATTCCCGGAATGAACTGGCAGATGGCTGCGGCCTCTGTTTTAAAGCAATGGCTCAGTTACGACTCAGAAAACGTTTTCAAATTACGTTTTTCAACGCCCCGCTAGGGCGAAGCTCCTGCTGAGCCGCTTATTCTGCTTAAAACTGCAGCGGTCCAATTGTTTTGGCATGCGTCTTGGTTCATCACGGTTCGGAAAGAGCGTCGCTTTCCCAGTTTGAAAACATGCTCTCAGATATCAAAAACAGCCACCCGCCGAAAAACTCGGCGGGTGGCTTGAGGAGACGCTTTCAGATTGTCGACAAACTTGGGCGTGTTGCCAACCTGACTTAGAAGGTCAGGATTGCGTCGATGCCGAAGATGTCTTGCGTGTACTCACCGTGCGGGAACCAATCGTGGCGGTATTCCGGACGGACGATCAAGTTGGCGATCGGTTTGTAGTTCACACCGAAGGTCGCTTCGTAGTAGGAGTGTTGTCCACCGGCGACGGGGGATTGTCCACCGTGATCGAATCCGGCGTCCGAGCTCCACCATTCCACCCGCGAACCAAGTTTCACTTGATCGTTGATGGTGTAGAACAGGTATTGGTTGATACCGTATTCGTCATTTTGTCCAGCACCGGTGTCAAACGAGACCAAGTCGCTTTGCAGAACGTAGTTCCACTTTTCGGTGATGTTCACATCCAACACAATACTGTGCGAATAGCCATCACCACGTTGGCCCATGTTGCCGGCCGTCAAGATGTAGGTCAACGTGGCATCGTCGGTCAGTCCCAATGCGGCACCACCGAGGAAGCTGCTGCCGCCATCGAATTGATCGAAGCCGGTGTCCCATCCCAACGTCCAACCACCGTACAGGGTCACATCGTCGCTGGCTTTGTAGGTCGCCAACGCACCGGTGTGAGTGAACGGTTCACTGTTGTACATGGTGTAGGCATGGCTGAAGAAGAAGTTCCCGGTCGCGGGGACGACTTCATAACCAACCAAGGTGAAAAAGTGACCAAACTTCACCGACAAGTCGCCATTGGCGATTTCACCGTAAGCCTGCGGCATCGCCCAACCATAGATACCGTGGTCCCAGCCATTCTCGTAATCCCACCGACCGGGATTGTTGCCGAAGGCTTGGGTGTCGTAGGAATCGGTACCGTACATCAAGTCGGCCCGTGCACCCCAGTCCCAACCGTTGGAACCGTCGGCGACTTTTTCAGCGTAAATCCAGCTTTGGTGGTTGTTGAATCGGTCCGGGATGTCGTTGAACATTCCGGTTGATTCGCTGGTGTAACCCCATTGGGTCCATCCACCAATATCGAACCCGCCAACGGGCTCGGAGAAGAGTTTCCAGGGGTCATTCGATTCTTCGCAACCACCACAGCCATTGTCGCAACCGTTGTCACAACTGGGCGCTTCACAAGCACAGCCACCTTGGCCGTAATAGTAGTTTGCGAATTCACCGGCATCGGCGCCTTGGGGGGCGAGGAATCCGATACCGCCAATGAGAAGCGTGGCAGCTAGTGCTTTCCCACGCGACATAACGTCGTAGATGTTTTGCAGAATGTCCGGCATCGGATCCTCCGTGCACGCACCACTCCCTTTGAGGAGTGACATGTTAGGAAATAGAGCGGGCTAGGGATTCGCGTTCCGTCCCAATGAGGACGTGTGGTCTTTGTTTCGCGAACTTACTTGCCTGCCGCTCAGTAAGGGTGGTCAATTCGTTCTAAGCGATGCGCGTAGCGCGATTCGCATATTCCAGCTATCGGGATGATTCTTGCAATTGACTCAACCCACGAACCCCGCTCCGGATTTTCGTTAATACGTGAAAAATCGCTGCGCGCCGAAATCCTTGTGTGAATTACCCAATGTACTGAACGGTTTCCAAGCAAAAACCATTTTTGCTGCGAACGAATCGCGCAAACCGCAGTTCTGTGTGATGGTCACGCGGATTTCGCCTATTCGATGGGCACGATGCGCAATCCGTCAACGAAAAAAAATCTCAAAAATTTCTAATGAGATAAGCATTCTAAGATGGAAATGCGGCGAACGCAGCGTGTTGGCGGGCACCGATCTTTGCTGCGATCGTGCGTTGCCAGCGGCTCGCGACGCCCGATTACAGCGTGACGAGCGACTTCATTTCGCGGACCGCTTCTTCGAATCCGACCATCAATGCGCGGGCGACAATGCTATGGCCGATGTTGAGTTCGCTCACTCCGTCGATCTCGGCAATCGGGCTGACGTTGCGATACGTCAATCCATGCCCCATGTGCACCAACAACTCGTGATCAATTCCCAAGTGGGTAGCCGTCACGAGTTGGTCGAATTCTTGGTCGCGAGCTCGCGCATTGGCTGCATCGGCATAACGCCCAGTGTGCAGCTCTATCGCATCGACCTGTAGGGTTTTCGCGGTTTCAATCTGACGTTCATCCGGATCGATGAACAGGCTGACTTCAATACCGGCTGCTTTGAGTTGCTCGGCGCACGTTTTGATCTTTGCAGCATGAGCAACAACGTCCAATCCCCCCTCGGTGGTGATCTCTTCCCGCTTTTCCGGAACCAGCGTCACTTGATCCGGTTTCACACTGAGGGCGATGGCGGTCATCTCCTCTTCGGCCGCCATCTCCAGATTCATTTTGACTTGCACCGTTTGCCGCATCACCTGCAGGTCACGGTCCTGAATGTGCCGGCGGTCTTCCCGCAGGTGCAGCGTGATGCCGTCCGCGCCACCCAACTCGGCCAAAACGGCCGCCCACACAGGATCGGGTTCAATGGTGCGGCGAGCTTGGCGGACAGTAGCAACATGGTCGATATTGACACCCAGGGCAGGCATAGCGGGACTCTCGTTCCATTTTCTGTATGGAGAAGAAATACGTGGAGCAGGATTCGCTCCACGGCGATTGCATGATTGACACGCGTATTGTGGCTGAGGTTCTCCCAGAGTTCCAGTGGGGGCGAACCACTCTCCTTGCGCGACCCTAATTGCGACCGAACGGTCCACTCGTCAGTCCGGACAGCCAAGAGCAACAATACATCGGGCGCGGCACGGTTGATTCCATGGCGAATTGCCACTGCGCGTCGGGATGGCTGGCTTGTGCCGAACCTAAGAGAATTTCCACCAAGGTCTCTTGGTTGTCATAGGTGATCACCCGCACGTCCTCCGGTTTGCGGTCAATGCGGGTCAGCAATTCGTCCAGTGCAGCTTCTTCGTAACCAATTTTATCAATCAGCTTGTTCTTGAGAGCGTCGTCGGCGGTATAGACCTGGCCGGTTGCCAGTTTTCGGACCTCCTTGACATTGAGTTCCACGCGGTTATCGGCAATCACATTGACGAAGCGGTCGAACGCCTGGTCAATGATGTTATTCCAAACCGTCTGTTCAGCTGGAGTCAATTCACGAAACGGGCTGAGCGCGTCCTTAAACGGGCCGGTTTTGATCGGTGTTGATTCCACGCCCACTTTTTCCGCCAAGCCGATCATTTGCATGCGAGGAATGATCACCCCAATCGAGCCGGTCCAGGTCGTGGGCTCGGCAAAAATCTTACCCTGTTCTCCGGCCCCCATGGCGACGTACAGGCCGCCCGAGGCCGCCATGCTCTTCATGTGGGCCACGACCGGTTTGGTTTCTCGTAACTCGACGAGGCGATGATAAATTTCATGGCTGTCCGCAACGGCGCCTCCTGGGCTGTTGATCGACAGGAGTACGGCTTTCACATCCTTGTCGTCCTTGGCCTGCTGGATACGTCTCAAAATCCGCTGCGTGTTGGGGGCCATGATCACCCCTTGCACCTTGATCACAGCAATTTTGTCGGTGGCGACCTTGCTGCCGGAATGAAAGTGTTCGATCGGGTCGTTGCCGTCGGTGAAGTAGGACTTGTAGCGCTCGTAGAAATAAAAATTCAGCGCAATCGATACGAGCAGCGCTATGAAAATGAGCCTGAGCAACCAACGGCGACGTTTGGGGGGGCGGTGAGTTTCAGCGTTGGCCATAGGGGGCATGCTCCGTTAAACCGAATCCAGAGTGTTCAATGTCTCAACCATCACGAGAAAGCAAAATCAGCGCAGTAGGACGACGCTGTGTTCAGCATTCGGGGTGATCATAACAAACCGGCGCAAATTGCACCTCAGTCGAACCAACCTTTGCGGTGGAACCACAACAACAAGGTTGCCACGGTCAATCCCATCCCCACCACCACGATCGGATAGCCATATTGAGAATTTAGCGCTGGCATGTTGGGAAAATTCATTCCATAAAACCCGGCGATAAAGCCCAGCGGGATGAAAATGGTGGCGATGATCGTCAACGTCTTCATAACTTCATTCGTGCGGTTACTGATCGCCGTTAGGTGGAAGTCACGGAGGTCGGAACAGGTTTCCCGGTAGGTGTCGATGGCATCGCCCAGTTGGATTGTGTGATCGTAACAATCGCGCAAGTAGACTCGTGATTCATCCTTGATCAACGAATGCCCGTCACGCAGCAGCGCGTTGACCGCTTCGCGATGTGGGCGCAGCGCTCGGCGGAGTTCCAGAAGTTCGCTCCGCAGCGTGTGAATGGAATGGATCGAGGTACTCCCGTCGCTGTTCATCAACGCGTCGTCCATCGCATCGAGCCGTTCACCGTAGGACTCGACCACGGGAAAATAGTGGTCGATGATCGTGTCCAGCAGCGCGTAGGCCAAATAGTCGGTCCCACCATACCTGAGGCGACCGCTTGTTTTGCGAATGCGATCGCGGACCGGGTCGAGGCAATCGCTGGGTTCATCCTCTTGAAAGGTGAGCACGAACTTGGGGCCGACGAAAATACTAATCTGCTTGGTCTTTAGTTTTTCACTCAGGTGAACCATGCGGGCCACGATGAACAGATGGTCGTCGTAGTCCTCAACTTTGGCGCGCTGGTGCACATTGACGACATCTTCCAAAGCCAGTTTGTGCAAACCGAACATTTCGCCAATACGATTGATCACCTCGACATTTGCGAGTCCATCGACATTGATCCAAGTGACGGTATAGGTTTCCGCCAGTTCCTTCAGCCCATCCAATGAATCAACCGTTTCGTCCACGAGGTCGCCGTTGGCAAAGGCCATCACGCTCACGGATTGTTTGGTGCAGGGCGTTTGTGTAATGACTGTCCCCGGTGCCGCACCTGGCAACGACCCGCGGTTGAACCGTTTGGCCTTAGGTTTTTTATGATGTCGATGTTTCATCGGCGACTGACCTTCCTAATGCTGTGTTCTGCGGCGCTTGCTCGCCCAATCGGCCGGGCACTGAGTGGTTGATGGGGCCCAGATGCCAGTCATGATGCGCACGGGTCATTCTTTGAATGGTTGCCGGTGGGAAGACCGTGTGGCTCAATCGGTCTGCCATCATGGATGACCGTCAGTCGGTTTTTCAAATCCGGGGAGCATGTGTGGTGCACGATTCGGTGGTCCGATTTTCTTATGCCATGATTCGATGGCTAATTCGGGCTAAACCGAATACCATAAGAGACTAAACAAGCCAAGGCTAGTTAAAATACAGCGGAGAGAAACCTGCGACGAATGGACTGGAAATGGCCACATTTCGGTTTCCCTCGGCAATGGTTGTGTTGTTCGAATTTGTCTGTATGGACCGTTGCATGCCCCGCATTCTTTCTGTTCTGGTCCGCTGAGGACATCGTCAACTATTAGTAACGCGGGCACCGCTGGCATTGCCTCTGTTTTGGCAACCGCCGAATCGATATGAAGTTGCACGGACAATGCGAGTAGCACCCAATTCCAATACGCACTTGTGATCAACGAATTAGGCATTTCCCCCCCCTTCTACCGTTTCCTCTAAAAGCGGGACGATCAAAACCAATACCTGGATTTTGGCAAGGTAGTCAGTATGGCGAAACAGTCAAAACCCGAACTTCGCGTCATTGGTTGGCGCGAATGGGTCGGGCTACCGGATTTGGGCATCAAAAAGATCAAGGCCAAAGTCGACACGGGCGCGCGGTCGTCTTCCTTGCATGCGTTTGATTTGCACGAATTTGAAAAAGAGGGTGTGAAATGGGTCCGTTTCAAAATTCATCCTCTACAGCGCACGGCAAAACGGACGATCGAAGCATCCGCGGAGATTCTCGAATATCGCACCGTGCGGAGTTCCAGTGGGGCGACCCAATTGCGGCCGGTGATTGTCACGCAGGTGGAATTGCTGGGCATCCGTTGGCCAGTGGAATTGACGCTTGCCAATCGCGACGAAATGGGGTTCCGTATGTTGTTGGGGCGTGAAGCATTTCGACGACGATTCCTGGTGGATGCGGGGAACTCCTTCTTCGGCGGTCAGCCTAAACGAAAAAAGAAACCGAAACCGAAACCGAATTCGAAACAGCAGCCGGCTGTGAACCACACGACATCGGAGCCATAATGAAACTCGGGATCCTTTCCTGTAATTTGAAATGCTACAGCACGCGGCGTTTACGTGAGGCCGCTGAGCAACGCGGACATAAAGTCAAAGTTCTCAACACCACCAAATTCGCCATTGACTTGGCCGAAGGGGACCCCGACCTCTATTTTCGGCAAAAACAGCTTTCGCATTACGACGCTGTCTTGCCGCGGATCGGTGCATCGATTACTTATTTCGGCACGGCGGTTGTTCGGCAATTCGAACAGATGGACATCTTCAGCGCGAATTCATCCGCTGGGATTTCCAACTCCCGCGACAAATTACGCAGCATGCAGATCTTGAGTCGGCATCATATCGGTATGCCGCAAACCACGTTTGTGCGTGACAAGAAAGACGTGCTGCCCGCCATTGAACGAATCGGCGGTGCGCCGGTGGTCATCAAACTGTTGGAGGGAACACAGGGAATCGGCGTGCTGCTGGCTGAAACCGTCAAGTCGGCCGAAGCGATTATCGAATTGCTGCAAAGCCAACGACAAAATGTGTTGGTGCAAAAGTTCGTCGCCGAAAGCAAAGGCCGCGACATCCGCGCGTTTGTTGTGGGCGACCGAGTTGTCGCTGCGATGCGCCGCGTCGCGCAAGGGCAGGAATTTCGCAGTAATGTCCATCGTGGCGGAGTCACCGAAGCGGTGGTACTTGATGAGACCTATTGCGAAACCGCTGTGCGGGCCGCTCAGATCTTGGGGCTCCGCGTCGCCGGCGTCGATATGCTGGAAGGGAAGCGTGGACCGCAGATCATGGAGGTCAATTCGTCCCCCGGCTTAGAGGGCATTGAACGCTGCACACAATTGGATATCGCCGGAGCCATCATTGATTACATCGCCGCCCAGGTTGATTTTCCCGAGATCGACCTGCGGCAGCGACTGACAGTCAGCCGCGGATATGGCGTGACTGAAATTCATGTTCCCGAAGGGTCGGAATACATTGGAAAAACCGTGAGCGAATCGGGACTGCGCGACAAGGACATCAACGTACTCACGCTGCATCGGGGCACGACCGTCATCCCCAACCCGCGCTCCGATCGTTGTTTAGAAGCGGGTGACCGGTTGTTGTGCTTTGGTAAGTTGGAATTGATGCGCGACCTCATTCCACGCAAGACAAACCGTAAACGTCGGCAGAAGGTGCGCGTGTTGCCGGAACTTCCGGTCGCCGAAGAAGTGCAGGGCGATGCAGATGGAGCCGAAACCTCTACGTAGGCAGAAAAAGACGAATGTCGCTATGAAGAAAGACCGTGTTCGAAAACCAATTGACAAGTGGAACGGTGAGTCCATTCCCCTCGGTGCCTCCCGCGACGTCAAGCTGACTGTCAGTGAAAGCTACAGCAGCATGTCCGTCCGGATTCCGATTCACATTCGCCGCGCCAAACAAGACGGTCCGGTGGTGTTTGTCACTGCGGCGCTGCATGGCGACGAAATCAATGGCACTGGGGCGGTTCGGCAATTGGTTCAGGACCCCGATTTCGAACTGATTCGCGGCTCGATGATTTTCGTGCCGGTGCTGAACTTGCTCGCCTTCGACCGGCATTCCCGGTATCTTCCCGACCGCCGTGACTTGAATCGTTCCTTTCCCGGCAGCGAATCGGGCAGCCTCGCCGGGCGGATGGCGCGGACGATTTTTGAGGAAATCGTCTCCCGGTGCGACTACGGAATCGACCTGCATACCGCCTCCGTTCGCCGCACCAACTATCCCAACGTGCGGGGTGATTTGTCCGATCCCGAAGTGCGGCGGCTTGCCGTGGCGTTTGGTTCGGAAATCATTATGAATGGCGTAGGACCACCAGGAGCGTTTCGCCGCGAAGCTTGTCTGGCCGGTTGTCCTTCCATCATTATGGAAGGGGGCGAGGTCTGGAAGGTCGAACCGGGCATCGTCGAGTCCGCCGTGCGGGGCATCAAAAACGTATTGCACAATTTGGAAATGGTCGACGTCGAGCCGGTCAGTCCCGATTACCAAGTGATTGTCGAGAAATCGAAATGGATCCGGGCCGAGCATGGTGGCTTTCTGCAGTTTCACGTCAAGCCGGGCGACATCATTGCCGAAGGCCAACCGTTGGCAACGAACACAACACTGCTGGGCCGCGGTCGCAGTATGCTTCATGCACCGTTCGACTCCGTGGTCATCGGCATGACCACTTTGCCCGCCACCAGCCCGGGTGAGCCGGTCTGTAATCTCGGTAAGCTCCCCAAAGGGACAAAACCATCGAAATTGCGTCGCATGCGCCGTGAGGAAGATGGCTTGGAAGGACAAGTCGTCGAAGAACTTTCTACCAACCTTCTCATCGTTGAGCCGGGAAAACCCATGAAAAAGGGCTGACCGGGCGCAGCAGAGGGGAAAATCACAAAAAACGACTCATCACTGAGCGGTTACGTTGGTTGTTCGCGTACAATGATCAAACCCTGACCTGTGCGAGTCGCCTAACAGCTGTGGGGTGTCCTCGCTTGCCGTTCGGCGAATTGGCATCTACATTTGAGAAGAGCGCCGCCGATACCCATTTGACAAGAACGAGTTTTAAAACCGAGTTGCGCTTGTTCCGGAAATTTACGAAACAACGTCAGTGGGACGCGTCAGAGGGTTTTGAAACAACTTCTAGGAACCTTAGGTACTCATGAATCGTCCTCATTGGAATTGTCGCTACCGAGCGACAAGGATTGCAGCCGGAATGATTGCGGCGATTCTGGTCGGAACATTCTGCGTAACTGTCTGCGCAGCGGAGGAGGCGCGTCCGGATGCGAAACGGGCCTTTGGGTATCTCGCGCAAATCTGCCGCATCGGTCCTCGAATCAGTGGCTCGCGGGGCATGATGCGGCAACAGCAGTTGATCGGCAAGCATTTTGCCGCATTCGATTGCGAGGTGAAGTATCAGCCGTTTGATGTTCGTCATCCGCTGACCGGTAATCCCGTGCGGATGAACAACATCATCATCTCCTGGAATCCAGAGGTCAAAGAGCGGTTGCTCCTGTGTTGTCATTACGACACCCGCCCACTGCCGGATCGTGATCGTGATGCCAATCAACGTCAGCAAGGAGTATTTTTGGGTGCAAACGACGGTGCCAGTGGAGTGGCGTTGTTCATGGAATTGGCACACCACATGAAAAATCTCCCCGCAACATGCGGTGTCGATTTCGTGATTTTTGATGGCGAGGAACTGGTCTATGGAAATCGCGGTGAATACTTTCTGGGCTCAACGCACTTTGCCGAAAACTATCGCGACCATCCCACCGAACAGCGTTATACAGCAGGGGTCTTGGTCGACATGGTGGCCGATCGGAATCTGCGGATTTATATGGAAAAAAACAGCCTCAAATATGCCCCCGATGTGACAAAAAGCATCTGGAAGTCAGCCGAGCAGGTGGGGGTCGACGAATTTGTGCCCCGCGCCAAACACGAGGTTCGCGACGATCACCTGCCACTGAACGAAATCGCTAAAATCCCGACGTGCGACATCATCGATTTCGATTACCCATATTGGCATACCACGCGAGACGTACCCAACTCCTGCTCCGGCAAGAGCCTGGCCAAGGTTGCCAAAGTCTTGTTACATTGGCTGCGGACCTACCCGGTTGCCCAACCGCCGGCAAAATAGCGATCGAATTACAGATGCGGGTCCCGCAGGAACTGTCGCGATCATTCGGCGTCGCATCCAAATTCTCAAACGTAACGACCAATAACTAACGATGCCCCCGAACGACCAGATTTTTATGGGAACGGCGATCGTGTTGAGTTGCGCTGCCGGCTTATATCACCATCGCTGGTTCTTGGAGCAGACTCCCAAAGGGCAACGCTTGGTCCGTCGTTTTGGCGATTCGGGGGGAGCCTGGGTATTGCGGGGACTGTTGATTTTTGGCATCGTCCTGGGAGGATTGTTGGCGATGGGAGTGATTCATCCCGTCCAGTGGGATTAGAAACCGCTGGAATTCGTCGATTGGGACGTGATTCGCAACAGTTTTCATGATATGCGGTTGCGGCGATTCCCGGCTTGTCGGTTCGGTTGGGGTGACGGTATTTCGCTGACTCAACTCAGGTAGGGGCTAGCCTTGAGGCGATTGGACCATTACAGTTAAACATATACACGTGGCTCGGAATCAACGACTGAAATCGACGCAGAGCCGAGTTACTCATAGCCGCGAACTTTAAAGAGTTCGTTCGAGGAGAAATATTCGTATGAAGGTTGTTCCCTTGGGAGACAAGGTGGTTGTCAAACGGTTGGATGCCGAAGCGATCACCAGCGGTGGGATCGTCTTGCCGGATAGTGCGCAACAGAAACCGGCGGAGGGCCGCATTCTCAGTGTGGGAGACGGAGTTCTCTTGAAAGATGGTAGCCGCGCCGACCCGCAGGTCAGCGAAGGCGACCGTGTAATGTTTTCCAGCTATGCCGGGACGGAAGTCTCCGTCGACGGGCAAGAGCTATTGATCATGAATGAATCAGACATCCTGGCCGTGATTTCCTAATCGCGTTCGTCGGATATGATTTTCGCTGTTAAGTCGCTCAGTTAAGAAATGAGGCCGATTGTGAAGCTCAACACATACGTTTCAGCCGTTTTAGTCGCCGGCGCTGTTCTGTTGGTTCCATTTGTCACAATGGCAACCGCTGCCGCCGCCGAGGAGGGTCCCGCCGTCAAAATGGTCGGCCCTCAACTCGACGCACTCAAAAAATCACGCGCACAGGCCACGAAATTCCTCCGCGCCAGTCAGGCCGACGATGGCAGTTGGACCTCGCCGATGGCCACAGGCATAACTGCCTTGGTCACGACGTCACTACTGCGCAGCGACGTGCCGGTCGATGACCCGATGGTCGCCAAGGCACTGAAAAATTTGGAAGGTTTCATCCAAAAGGATGGCGGAATCTATTTCGATCAGTCGAACCACCGCAACTATGAAACCAGCATCTGCGTATTAGCATTTGACGCCGCCAATGCCGATGGTCGCTATGACAAGACGTTGGCCGGAGCTGCGAAATTTTTGCGTGGCTTGCAGTGGGACGAAGACGAAGGCTTAACAAAGTCGGACGATAGCTATGGTGGCGCTGGGTACGGCAGCCACGAACGGCCGGACCTATCGAACACGCAGTTTTTTATGGAAGCGTTAAAAGCGACCGGCGCCGGCGAAGATGATCCCAATATCCAAAACGCATTGCTGTTTGTTTCGCGGTGCCAGAATCTGGAATCGCAATACAACACGACGAAGTTTGCGTCAAAGATCAATGACGGCGGCTTTTATTACACAATTGCCGCCGGCGGAACTTCGCAGGCGGGTGTTGAGCCCAATGGCGGATTGCGTTCCTATGGCAGCATGACCTACGCCGGACTCAAGAGCATGGTGTACGCCGGACTGGATGCGGAAGACAAGCGCGTCAAAGCCGCGCTGCAATGGATTACGGACCACTATACGGTGTCCGAAAACCCCGGCATGAAACAAATGGGCGTGTTTTATTACTACCACACGTTCGCCAAGACGCTGGACACTTTGGATCTGCAGATGCTGGAAGACAAGGAGGGCGGCAAGCACGATTGGCGCAAGGAGTTGGCCGAGATATTGATGCAACGGCAACTCGAGAACGGGAGCTGGTTGAACACCACGCCGCGGTGGTACGAAGGGGACCCGAATCTGGCGACCGCTTATTCGCTGTTGGCCTTGAGCTATTGTCAGCCTCAACCGGTCAAATAGGCGGTTGCAGAGCACGGGACCGATTTTCGCCATGCGCATTGTTGAATTGATCGCCCGTCACGTTCGCATTCCGCTGAAAAAGAAGATCGAACACGCTTCGCATGTTCGTCGTGAAAACGACACGCTGGTCGTCAGTTGCCGTCTCGATGACGGCAGCCTCGGCTGGGGCGAAGGGCTACCGCGTCCCTATGTCACCGGCGAAACAATCGAAACCGCCCTGGGCCAATTCTCGGAGACCGACTGGCGGACGCAACTCGCGGATGATTTCGACAGCCTCGCCGACGTAGTTTCACTCTGCCAGCGGATCAAATTGGCCGGCAGCCCTGACGGCGGGCAGCGCGATTGTTTTGGCCATTCAGTTCGCTGCGCGGTGGAGTTGAGCATTCTCGACGCAGTCGGCCGCGCGACGGAGACTCCGTTGTCGAAAGTCACTACGCTGGTCCCCGAATCGATGCCGATCCGCGAAGCACGCGACGAGGTCCGCTATAGCGGCGTGATCACCGCGATGGGTGGCATCAAAAAAACAATTCGGGCGGCCGCCATGCGTCTCTACGGTTTTCCCGACATCAAATTAAAAGTCGGCATGGACGGAGCCAACGACCCGGCTGCCGTGGCTTTGATGCGGCGCGTGTTTGGACCGGACCGTGATCTACGCATCGATGCCAACGAAGCCTGGACGTGTGACAACCTCGAGGACAAACTAAGCCCATTGTTGCCGCATGGCATTAGCAGCGTCGAACAACCGGTGCCGCACGCCGCCGTCGACGGTCTGGCTGCGATCCGCCCACGGCTCGATGTGCCGATCATGTTGGACGAATCGCTGTGCGGCTTAGACGACGGACACCGTGCCATCGAACGGGGCACCTGCGATCTATTCAACCTGCGCCTCTCCAAGTGTGGCGGTTATATCAACTCTATAAAATTAGCGGCGTTGGCCCACAACGCGGGGCTGGGGTATCAATTGGGATGCCAAGTGGGAGAAACCGGAATCCTCTCCGCTGCCGGACGGCATTTTGCGGCATCGATTGGCGGTATTCGTTGGGTCGAAGGGAGTTACGACCGGCATCTCGTCAAGGAACGGCTGACGGTCGAAGACCTGACATTCAAAAGCGGAGGCCGCGCCCCGGCGCTCATCGGGGCAGGATTGGGCGTGAATATTGACCGTGCAGCCGTAGAGCGCGTGACATTGCGCGAGGAACATCGTCCAATAGGGTGAAAAGGAAATCTGCCCGGCCGAGAAGTACCGATTTTGGGCAGCCGATTCCTATCGTTTTCCCCATCACAACCCGGCATCGCTGGGTGGGAAAACATCGATTGCGTCGTTCCTTCCCCCCCCCTAAACGAATCGTTCCATGCCACAAACACGCAAACCGGCCGCTGAGTGGGTGGCGATTCAGGCAAATCCCAAAGCGGGGTCCGGCGCCCAGCGCGAACAGGTCGGCCTGCTTGTTGACTCATTGCGCGAACAGGGGCTGCGACCACTGTTGTTCAAAAACCGTGACCGCCTCAGCCATGTTTTGACAAACCCGGAGTTAAAAAGCCGTTTGCGGTGCATAGTTGCGGCGGGTGGGGATGGGACGGTCGGCGACGTTCTGCATCGATATCCAGGGTGTCCGATCTCGATTTTGCCCTTGGGGACCGAGAATTTGCTGGCCCGCTACCTGGGAATCCCCCGTTGCGGACGCTCCGTGGGGGAGATTATTGCAGCCGGCCATGTGCGAACCGTGGACCTAGCCAGCGTGGGCGATCGGCGTTTTTCTTTGATGGCCAGCATCGGTTTCGACGCGGAAGTGGTGCATCGGCTGGACGCAATTCGCACGGGGCACGTCCGGAGGGCAAGTTATCTCAAACCAATTTGGGATTCTTTGCGTAGTTACCAATATCCCGATTTGCGAATCCGACTCGACGACGATCCGCAAACGTATACGGCAAAACTGGTCATGGTTGTTAACATCAATGCGTATGCCTTAGGAATCCAACCCGCTCAGTCGGCTCGTGACGACGATGGCCTGCTGGAGGTGTTATTATTTGAGCGAGGCTCAACGTTCCAAATGTTGCGGTACTTTTATAAGGTGATGCGAGGCACACATGAGTCGTTGGTGGACATACGCAGACTACGGGCATCGCGGATTCATGTAGAATCCGATGGCGCGGTCCCCGTACAAATCGACGGTGATCCAGCCGGCACGACCCCGGTGGATATCCGCGTCTTGCCTGCGGCGGCTCAATTCGTTGCCCCCGCGAGCAGGGTAAAAGTCACGACATAAACTTATTGATTCGAAACAGGAACGATCCATGCCGGAGAATCCGGTCAGCATTGGCAACTTCAGCTGCGGCGGAGACAATCCGTTGGTGTTCATCGCCGGTCCTTGCGTGATTGAGTCGGAAGAATCGACCTTAGCGATCGCTGTCCGTTTGGCGGAAATTGCCGCGGAACTGAATATTCCGTTGGTCTTCAAGGCAAGCTTTGACAAAGCCAACCGCACGAGTCTCGATAGTTTCCGCGGGCCTGGTCTGGAGAAAGGCTTGGCGATCTTGGCCCGGATTGCCGCAGCAACCGGACTGCCCGTCACGACTGACATCCATACGGCCGAACAGGCGGAGCCGGCTGCGGAAGTCTGCACGATTCTACAAATCCCCGCATTTTTAGCGCGGCAAACCGACTTGGTCGTCGCTGCGGCACAAGCCACCGCGCGACACGGCGGCGTGGTGAATATCAAGAAACCCCAATTCGTTGCTCCCGAGGACATGGTTCACGCCGTTAAGAAATGTGAAGCGGCCGGCAATGGGCGTATCATGCTGACCGAGCGGGGAACGACGTTTGGCTATGGCCGGTTGGTGAACGACATGCGGTCGGTTCCGATTATGCAATCGCTGGGAACGCCGGTGATTTATGATGCGACGCACAGCGTGCAATTGCCGGGAGGCAGCACGACGGGTGGACAACGGGAAATGGTTCCACCCCTGGCCCGCGCAGCCGTAGCTGCCGGCTGTGATGGTCTCTTTTTCGAAACACATCCCGATCCTGATCGGGCGCTCAGCGATGGTCCGAACATGGTTCCACTGAGTGAGGTCTCCCAATTTCTCAGCCCGCTATTGCGCATTCGTGAGGTCATCACGGCCAATCCGCCGCTCAAATCATAACCCCTCGATGTGGCGTGGGTGTTCTTTATTGATCGTTGTCTCTTTATCTGTCATTCTCAATGTATGGTCACTTCAATGGTTGATTACGACGTCGTTTCCGGAGAAAAAACGGTGCATGCTACCCGCTGCTCATTTCACGTTGTCGCACTGTTTCTGGCCGGTTTGTGTGTGCTTGGCTGCGGCGGAGGCAAGCAGGCTACGCCGGGATCGAATACGGCGGCAACGAACGGTGGCGGTGAAAACGAAGTCACCAACGAATTGCTGTTTAGCGCCGTTTCGCAATTGGATGTTGAGAGTTTAGGAATCAGCACCGATCCCGAATCGGCCATCTCGTTGATCAATCAGGCCTTTGTGCTTTCCACGGAAGAAATGGGTGAAATCACAGAGGCCGCGAGCAATTCCTGGAGCGGATTGCTCTCCGAAGCAGAACGAAACTTTGCCTCCGGTCAGGAATTCTCAACGCGCGATGGGCTCCACATGTGGGATGCATTGTTGTCGCGGGATCTGGCCTATGTTGCCTCCGGCAGTGGCGAGACGGAACTTGAGCAAGCCAATGCCCTGTTCAAATTTGTGGTCCGCAATTTGTCGTTGGCAGATCGCCACCCCAGCGACTTGCCGCTCACGCTCCAAGAAATCTGGATGGCCGGCCATGCGACCGCCGCCGATCGCGCCTGGGCATTTGGTTCGTTGTTACGGCAATTGGATATCGATAGCGTGCTGCTGGCGCCAGCGGATGGAGACGATGCAGCGACGCAACCGTTTCTCGTGGGTGTGATGTTGGATGGCAAGGTCTATTTGTACGATCCGCGACTGGGACTGGCGATTCCTTCTGCCGATGGAAACAGCACCGCCACATTGAGCGAAGTGCTCGCCCAGCCTGAGTTGCTATCCGCCCTTTCCGTCAGCGACGATCGTCCCTATCCCCTCACAGCGGAACAGCTAAAAACGGCACGCGTGATGTTGATCGGTGATTCGGCCTATTGGGCGCTACGGATGCGAGCATTAGAAAAGGCATTCATCGGGAATGATCGCGTTCGGTTGTACGACGGCCTGCAGGATGATGCCGATCAGCCGGGGCTTGTCAGCCGAGTTGTCCAAGCGGGTGGGGATCTGTGGGATCGCGAGTCGGTTTCCGTGTGGGATTATCCCGAAAGCCAATTGGCCGGCCACGCCTCGATGTCACTTTCGCAGCAAGATGCTTTACGGACTGTCAAAGATTCGTGGAAAGCGGGTTGGCAGGAGGAAGGGGACGATTTCTCTCGCCAAGATGGGGTCACGTCCGCCAGTCAATTCGCTGCTCGTTTGCGGCAACTGATGGGGGATTATCAGGGGGCGATCAAGTTGTACGTCCAAATCGGCAAGACAAATCGCGACTTTCAAAAACTGCAAAAAGGTGAGGTGGTCCCCCAACTGTTTCCACAACAAGACGAAGGAATCGGTTTTGATGAGGGAGAACAGGCGGAAAAGATTCGGAAAATGGAAAATACGAAACGGTTCGCAGATTTTGAGAATCGGCCTAAGGCTGAAAAAGAGGCAATGTTAAAGGGTTTGGCGCAGTACCACGCAAACAAAATTCGCCAATATCGCAGTGCCGCAAACGACGCCGCCTATTGGGTGGGGCTTTGCCAGTTTGAATTGGATAAAATCCCCGCCTCGAAGAATACATTTGAGCTGTATTTAAAGAGCTATCCTGCGGGGAGTTGGACGACCGCAAGCCGATACGGGATTGCCCTGGGACAGGCCGCCGAAGGAGACTACGCCGCCGCGGCTGAGACCCTGGCTGCCACACCAAAGTCCGATCCAGCGTATGATGGCCACCAAGTCCAAAGCCGACTTTGGAAACAACGCGCAGAGGCCGCTGTTGATTCCGAGAAATAACCGTGGGGACCGTCGATAAGCACGCCAGTTCAACCACCAAGTTCGTTTCACCAAACCGCCGCGCCATTGGGCACGAGGACTCTGCTATGCTCTGTCGTTTAGTTGTATTGGCCATCACCATTGTCCCCTTGCTCTCCGCAACCGGTATTGCGGCGGAGTCGTTGCCAAAGAAACCGAACATCGTCTTCATCATGGCGGACGATCTGGGTTATGGCGAATTGAGTTGTTATGGGCAGAAAATTTTGCGGACGCCGAACATCGACCGGATGGCCGCCGAGGGATTGAAATTTACTGATGTCTATGCGGGCAGCACCGTCTGTGCTCCCTCGCGCTGCGTGTTGATGACTGGCCTGCATACGGGACATTGCCGTGTTCGCGGAAATCAACGCGTGCCGCTCCGCCCCGGCGATGTCACGGTCGCTGAAGTGCTTCGCGATGCGGGATACGTCACCGGAATGTTTGGTAAATGGGGTTTGGGCGAACCGGGAACCACGGGGTTGCCGAATCGCCAAGGATTTGAGCATTGGTTCGGCTATCTGAACCAAGGCCATGCACACAACTACTATCCCGAATACTTGTGGGACAACGAACAACAATTTCCCTTGGTCGGAAATGTCGCCGAGAAAGGTGTCGCCAGCAAAAAGGCGATCTATTCGCACGACATCGTCACGGATCGCGCACTGGGATTCCTTGACGACGTGGGAGACAAACCATTTTTTCTCTATGTCCCGTTCACGTTACCGCACGTCAACAACGAGTTGCGGCGCGCGACCGGTGATGGCATGGAGGTCCCGAACTACGGTCCTTATGCGAATGAAAGCTGGCCCAACCCTGAAAAAGGGCGGGCGATGATGATCCATATGCTGGACCGCGACGTGGGACGCATCATGGATAAAATTCGCCAATTGGGCCTCGATGAGAACACGCTCGTGTTTTTTACCAGTGACAACGGCGCGCAACAGGAAGGTGGCTCGAAGCTCGAGTTCTTCAATAGTTCCGGTCCGCTCCGCGGGTTCAAACGAGATCTCTACGAGGGTGGAATTCGCGTACCGATGATCGCCCGCTGGCCGGGAGTGATCGAAGCTGGGACTTTGAGCGATCTGCCCTGGGCGTTCTGGGATTTCCTACCGACAGCCGCCGAACTCGCCGGCGCCGCTGCTCCCGAAGGGATCGACGGTCTCTCGATAGTCCCCACGCTGGTCGGCGAAGATCGTGCCGGGCATCCTCAACAGCAGCACGACGAGTTGTATTGGGAGTTCCACGAACGGGGCAGCAAACAAGCAGTCCGCCGCGGCAAATATAAAGCCGTGCGACTCTCCCCCGAATTGCCGCTCGAACTGTATAACCTCGAGACAGACCTGGGCGAAACCAACAACATCGCCGACGCACATCCCGAATTGGTGGCGGAGCTGGAAGAATATCTGGCCGGCGCACGCAGCGAATCGAAACACTGGCCGCTCAAAAAACGCCAACGCCGCCGAAAATAAAATGGGGCTCAACCCACCCTACAACACTATCTCCCTCTCCCTCTGCAACAAATTGCATCTATACAAGGGGAACCAATCATCGGGTGGCAGCGATTGCCAACGGCAATCGGTGTGCCGTAGGCACAAGAAGCAGCAGTTTCAGCTGTCCCTGCCGATGAGACTTTACTCGTTTCAGAGCGCGGGAATTGCGGCTTCGTGCGGGCTGCGCCCGCCCCGATTGCTGCCGCAATCGCGGCTACCCCGAACTCTATACCATCCGAACACTTGCTTGATTACTTATCTCGTAGATGCAATTGATTGCTCTGGGAGAGGGCCGGGGTGAGGGTTTTCGCACCACAAGCGATTCTCCACTTCACCCCAAAAACTGCCTACCCCTTTGAGCACCGGCAGTTCCCCGAGGGAGGGCAACGCAATAGCACAAGACGCAGCAGTATCAGCGATCTCTGCCATCGAGAATTTGCTGGTTATAGAGCGCGGAAATGGCGGCTTCTTGCGGGCTGCGCCCGCCCCGATGTCTGCGCCATCGCGGCTACCCCAAACTCCTTGCCGTCTTACAGGCAAAGGTACCTTGCAATGCAACCGAGGCCTGCGATGTGCTACGCAGCGGCGGGGCGGATGGCGGGGATGGTGTCGGGGGCATTCAGAGCGTCGGGGTTCGCCTTTAAGTAGTCGATCAACTCCAGCGACGTGACGACTTGCGTGCCGGGCGTTTCGCTGACGACTTCCAACATGCCTTGGAAATTCGCGATCGCCTCTTCGTCCACACCGACCGCTTCGGTCGCTTCGAGCCACGTGGCGTCGAACTTCAGGAAGGACCAAGAATGCAAGAAGATCGTTGTGCACAACACGCCCGCCGCCATCGCTTCTTGCAGGTGCCAACGAAACGTTTCCGGTGTTCGCCAATTCACGTCCAACTTTCGCGGCGTCCCTTTCACGTCGTGATACACCGAGACCGGAACTTCGTAGACGCCGTCATATTTGCGGACCCCATTATTACAATACGATGCATCAATCATGCACTGCTTGTGTCCCAGCAGCGATGAAAAATCGGCTTCGATTCCAATGTCACGCATCGCACGAAACGATGCCGGTGACACGCGATAGCCGCCGGCGCGATACGCGCGGGTCGGCTGACCGGTGAACTCCGCCAAGTAGTCGGACGCCTCTCCCAACCAACTCCGCACCCCTTCGTCCGTCCAATAATAATCGAAGCGGTCTTGATAGTCGGGAATGTGCAGCTCCGGATGCGAGTGCAGTGCGCAGTCGTGCCCGCGGCGCAAGACTTCCTGGCAGACTTCCCGAATCGGCTCCTTGCCGTAGGACCGCACGGTCAATGTGTCCGTAAAAAAGATAGCGGGATATCCAAACGCATCCGCCATGTCCATGATCATCGGAATGCCATATTCGCGGCCTTGATAACGCCCCCAAAACAACCGATCCACAGGCGCCTCAGGACTCCGTTCGCGGCGGGCTTCGTTGTCGATCGTGATCACAACAAAGTGCGGGTGTTTTTTGGGGCCGGTTTTTAGGCTTTGTCGAATGCGGTGAATACCGGAGAGGAGGTGACCGCTGATCGCGCGAGGATTCAACACGAGATTTCTCATTTTGAGGTTAGTTGATATTTGGGAAACAACGATTCGATCGATGGCTTACCGGATGTATACATTTCCGCTCAGAACCTGTTTCGAGCCAGGAGGCACATCATATCGAACGTTAATTGCGGTCTTTTCAGTTTGTTCGAGCAACTGATCGAAGTCCACTTTCTTTCCCCACAATTCGTCCAATTGTTGGCGCTGCTGGGGGTTCAATACGGATAGGATTTTGTCCCAGGTTTGTAAACGAACCTTACGGTGACCAGCATCGCGAATTTTTTCTAACGCGATAATCTCGTCGCGGTGCAGTTCATCATGGGCTTCAATCGCCTCGTCAAATGCCTGCGAATACTTTTTGCCAAACTCATTGTTGTGAATTTCCGCTAACGCGATTTTGGGTGAATCAGCCCATACAAACTTTGAGCCAACTGCCTTCTGGTAGCTTTCTGAATAATTCTTGTCGTACGCATGCCTCTGTTCAAAGCTCCGCTCCACGATGTCGTTAATCGTCTTCAGTTGTGAATCATTAATCGCTAGATAATCAGTGTATTCTTGGTCCTCAAATAGAAATATGTCCCACCCTTGAGCCTCAATTTGAACAAAACGTTCCCGTTGAGGCGTTGTCAGGATTTCGCTGAGCTGCACATGGACGGACGGTTCCAGCAGTCGAGTGAGTTCTGCATCCAGGGGCGGGGGGTGTTTGCCCTCCAAATACTCCGCCACGTAGGTCTCGCTCAATTGCCGAGCGTCGCGATCAAACGATTGTCGCAACCGGCGAATTTGTTCCTGCTGCTGATTATTGAGATTCAGTTCTTGTTGAACGATTTCCGTCTGCAGGCTCACCAGTGCTGACAAGGCTGAGTTGGGTTTCCAATAGTGAGGTTTCGACAGAATGTGATTGTCGGCAGGAACCACATCCATTGGCTGTGGCGATGGTGAGCAACCGGCAATCGTTGTTGCAATAGCCGCAACAAACATGATCAGCCCAGCTAATTGCGGTTTCATAGATGTTCGCGTGTGAAGTGGTCGTTTGGGAAATTACCGTGAACGATTGAGTTTTTGTTTTGCGTGTAATTTTATTGAGTCAACTTGCTCGACAAGGAACGCCATGCACGACGGCAAGCCGTCGGTTTGGGAATTTGTACTCCGACGCCCTCGAATCTGTGTTTGATCCGTGTTTCATCTGTGGCTAAAAACAACGTCGTTTTGGTAGCGACTCCGCCGCGCCGTCTTCATCCGTGGCTAAAAAAACCTACCAATCGTTATCCGTCGCATAGCCCAGTTCGATCAACAAGTCGCCTGCTTTGTCTTTGAAGATTTGTTTATCTTCGTCGGTCATGTCGCGCTGCCAGCGAGCGAGGGCTTTGTGGGAGATTGGTTCGACGGCGTCGGCGGAGACCGGCATGGCTGTGAAATCGCGGGTGGTGCTTTCCAGTTCGTGATACCGCAGCACGCGGTCGTCCCATTCTTCGCCGAGGAACTCCACGACCTTGCGCATGGTTTGTTCTGGCTGTTGCACCAATTCTTCGTAGTGCACTTCGTAGTAACCTGCTTGGCCGCGGGCTGCGAGGCCTTTGCGGGTGTAATTCACCCAGGAGGTAATGCAGTTTTCGATCGGTTTCCAGGTATTCAATTCGATCGTGCGGCCGTTTTCGTATTTGAATTTCGGATGCGTCCGCAAGGAGCAAACGACGTCGCGGCCGTCGCGGATGATGTGGATGAATCGCGCGTTGGGGAAGTGCTCGAAGATGTAGGGGATGTAATAAATGTTGGGCGGCGCTTTATCACCCCAAATCGGTTTGTCCTCTCGCTGCGCCAAACCGCGCATGAACCGTTCGATGAAGTGCGCTTGATCCTGCGAGGTCGCCAACAATTCGTCGACGTACTCTCGTGTGACGCCAAAGTTATTGACCAGTCGCTGCGGATCGGGGGTTTCCACGAAGATTCGCGAACCTTGGCCAACGGCAAATTTTGGATGGCTGTCGAGCATCACGCGAAACAGTGACGAACCGCTGCGGGAACAACAGCCAATCACAATTCCGGCATCCTGTGAAACATAGCTGCCGTATTGGTCGGTTTTGGGATCCAAACGGGTGGCCGGCGGCACGGCGGAGGTGGCGGGCATCGGTCACGCATCCTTGCGTTGGGAGTGGAGTTCTATTCAATGAGATAACGTCGTATCTCAATTGGACCGGCGTTCTACGTCGGTACGCGAATTGTGTCAAGATGAGGTCTTCGGAGGCGTGAGGCTTGAGGGGACAGGCGTGAGGAAAAAAGGGAGTGGCCGGTGGCCAGAACGAAGACCGCAGGCCGACGGAATTGCCGCGTACACCTCTATCTTCCTACAGTCTAAAGCCTACGGACCACAGCCTTCCCTCACGCCTGTTCCCTCAAGCCTCAGGCCTCACACCAAGTATCACCCATTCTACCGAGAATACCCCGGCAATCCCTATAGGCCCTCTCATGCGAATGCCGATAACCAAGAACGTCACGGATTCGATTTTTGTACCAGCGTTCGGTTGCCGTCAGGGGAGAGCCGCCATGACAGGGAAGTTGCAAGCCGCAGTTGCGGCAGTATTTATGATCACTTTGGGAGGCTGCCAAGCCGTTCCCAAAGCGGGTGATGTTGAAGACAAAGTGATCCGTGGGCAGGAGGCATCCTACTACGGTGAAACTCAAGGTACGTATTATCAAGATAACTATAGCAACGTCGGTTCCGCCTGCGATGGCGACGGGTCCGATGTCAATTGTGGACTCTTGGGCGTCGCCAAAGGCTTTTGTTGTGAGTCTTGGGCGCTGTTCAACGTGATGTTTGCCTATCGTTGGGAAGGGGAATACCCCGACGGCCCGCTGCACGGTTGGCGCGGTTCGTGGTGCGGCCCGTTCGGCGAAGGCAGTGCCGACACGACCCAATCCCCGTGCATCCCGCCAGGGGCCTATTAAACGATTGCCACGATGCGAAATTAGTATTGAAACCCAAAATGGCTGGGGACGGTTTATTCCGCCCCAGCCATTTTTTGCGTTTAGGGCAACCACTACGGCACTAGTACGACGTTTGGACTTTCAGAATGTAACGCTCGCCATTTGGGAAATAGGCACCCTGTAAACGGACTTCTCGTTCTCCAATCATGCGAGATCCATGAACGCCACCGATGTCGAAATCCGATGGTATTATTCCGGGGCGATTGTTTGCTGGAACCATCTCCAAGAAATGTTTCGACATCTCAGAGTCCATCTCCAACGGGTCCATATTCCAGTTTGTTTTAATCTCCCAAAACGCCTCTTGGGAGCAGTGGCCGGTTAATATGCCGGTGGTACGACCATGGGGATGAGTGCGAAAGTTCGCATAGACGGGGCCGAAAGCTGTTAGTTCGTTGAGAACCTTGCCGACTACGGGAACGGTTTGAATATTCTCATGAATTTTTTCATCAACGTCGATCTTGACCGCCAACCAACCCAACCACAGAAGTCCCACTGCACAGAAACTCCATGTAAAATAGCGGGCGATGCGTGTGGCTGTTGGTTTCATAATGCGTTCTAACCTCTCCTGGCTCCGAGGTGGCCCTATGCGGGAAACGATTAGGTGATGCGTTGAACGCAAGCCTGTCAGAGCTATTCCAACCACCATTCAATCAGTTCATCGGGCCAATATTTTTCCGGCAACGGCATGGCCACGAATGGCTTTTGTGGGTTCACTACGATCGGTAACAAGGGAGAGCAAAGTCTCCGTTCGGGGAGATGCTTGCGGACAAAAAACGTCGTTGAAATCTGGCAGCGCGTGGTGGGGCTGACGCTGCGAGGCACGGGCAATCCATAGACGCGCACCCTTTCGTCGGTCAAATAGGCAGCGATGCGTGCCAGATCGGGATCATCGGGGATCGTCCCTTTTAGGGTATGCAGCGTGTAGGCGACCTTTGCCAAATGCACGTAGCTGACTTTGCTTGGATCGTCTAGCGAATAGACCAATTCTCCCGGGCAATTATCATCCCCGTCTTGGAAGATTAAGGCGTTGGCTTGTAGGATGTGGCCCCAGACGACCTTCCCATTGCGGAACACCTCGTTCACATGATCGAAAATGATCGTCAATCTGTCCGACGGGTAAGCAAGCAGCCATTCGGGTTTCGGAACGCGCTGATAAGTCAATCGGTCCCACATCGAAAACCGCCGCGGAGCCGGTCCATAATTGTCGATGCATTCTTGAAGCTGGTCGATCATTGCGAAGCCTTGTGCGCGTCTTGGGGCTACGGTTTGCGGGCGGATCAACATTTATAACATAAGCTGCCGAGCGCAACATCAATATCGCTGTCGCTGATGCCACTGAGCAGCGACATGATTCACCCGGGACCCGTATTGCCTCCAGCCGCTCCCATCTGAGGCTGCCCCACTGTTCCCCTGGGGGGCAATCGTCTAAAATGCCAGTCTAAACCTCATGACCCACACCGTCCCGCTGACCGGGCTATATGCAGGAACTCGGAACCGATATGTATCGAATCACCCAGCAGATCGACTTTTGTTATGGCCACCGGTTGCTGAATTATGCCGGCAAATGCCGGAACCTTCATGGGCACAATGGACGGGTGCAGATTTCCCTGGAGGCGGCTGACCTCGACAATCGGGGGATGCTGATCGACTTCACGGACATCAAAAAGTCCATCGCCACCTGGATCGATTCGGAGTTGGACCACCGCATGATTCTGCATGAGGATGACCCGGCGCTCTCCATGCTCCAGGAATTGAACGAACCGGTCTACGTGATTCGCCACAATCCGACGGCAGAGAATATCGCACGGCTGATCTACGAGTTCGCGAATTCCGAAAACCTGCCGGTCCGAGAAGTCACCTTGTGGGAGACTCCCAAATCATCAGCCACCTACGGCGAATGGTCGAGTCCGAGTCACTGAGCGGATAAACGCTGTCGGAAACGCTCGTTCCAGCGCCTTGTCAAATTGCGGGGCACCCCGTGTAGATGCGAAATCGTGATCAATGACCGGCGGGTTTTTGTGCGGGGGGGATTGCGCGCGGTGCGATTTCGACGGCGCATAAAGAAAGCCCCTGGAAAGCGGAAAGACAAAGAGCTTGGTTGAGTATTCTCAGGCGGTAGGCTAAATCGCGGTGTGGGTCGGTTGCGACTTAGGGGACCCTATTGCATACCAAGTTTTGTCTCTGATCCACGCTTTCACAAGGGGCTAGGCTGGGTATCGTGAGCAGAGGGCTTCTTGATTGGTTTTATGCAAGAGGCCATGCTGAAATATCGTGTTTAAACTTCCGTAACTGTGATTTCTAATATGCAATGTGCGTGCCAAACAATCGTTCGTCACCAGTGTGACGTTTTGTTTTTTGCCGAATTGTTCAAAACCTCGCCAGATTTGCGATCCGGGCGCTGAAAACATAAAAGTAGTCCAATGTTTGCAACGTGCTTTATTGCAGTGGTTTGCGTCGATTTAATTCTTTGTGGTCTACTCTGGGACCAGGATTCGTTTGAATTTGCCCCACGATTCGGGTAATAATAGTGTCATTGGTTCGGCGCTCGCTTCGGCGCCGATATTTACGGGTGTCGACACCTTATTTCGGCGCTATTCGGCGCTTTGGATAGGTAAAATGGCGAGATATGACGGGCTCAAACCGGCGCGACGATGGCCTCTGGTCCTGGCCGGGATCGCCGTGCTGGTCTACTCGATTATCGTCCTTGGTTTTGTCAGCCAAAGTCGCGATCTCGGGCTGCGCTGTCTGATGCCCAACGAAGAGGACTTGGTCGCAGCTGGGGAACACCCTGAAAATGAGGTCGGTGTCCGCATCGATCGCGTCTTCGATGTGACGACCGATGGCGACCGCCCGCAAGAGGGGAGCCGACTACTCAGTATTGGTGGGCAACCGGTGCGGACCTTTACAGAGTTCACACAAGCCCTCGCCAACTTGCGTTCGACCCCGACTCCAGTGGGGTCGTTCGTGCCTCAGACCAGTGACTCTGAAGAGCATGCCGGGCCGATCGTTGAAAAACTCCCCTCGCATGAACGTTGGATTGAAGTCGAGTTCTTCAAAGAGGATGGCGATCCCAGTGACCCGTATTCCCCATTTCTCCAAGAAAAACGGTTGCCGCTTGGGGCGTTGAGTCTGTCGCTGGTGTGGTTCACGTTGCACTTGGGGATCTTCGTCGTGGGGGCGATGGCGTATTGGAAACGTCCGTTTGATGCAGCGGCCCGGATGTTCTTTGCGATGTGCATCGTCACCGTTGTCGCATTTGTTGGTGGATATCACTGGTGGGTGATCGCCGCACGGTTGTGGTTGAATATTCCCTTTGCCATCTGCGCCATGCTGGTGCCGGTGGTCACGCTGCACTTTTTCCTGGTCTTTCCGCACCGTAAACCCTGGTTTGCCCGCCATCCGCGGACGATTCTTGCGGCGATTTATGCGCTGCCTCTCGCTGCGACGACCGGCATGGTGACACTGTTGTGCTATTCGGCTTGGCAACACGCACATAGCGACGCCTACGCGTTGGGGGACTTGTTATTCACGCTCTCCTACATACAAAAATCGATCTACGGATACCTAGCCGTCGCCACCGTTTATTTTGTCGCCACGTTATATGCACTCTACGACAGTTACCAAACGACCAAGAACACCGCTGAGCACAATCAGGTGAAGTGGATCTTGTGGGCAGCGGCCGCATCGACGTTGCCGGTGGGTTATACGCTGCTGTTAGCCCTCAATGACCGGGTCGAATTCGCTGTGGGGCATGCGCGATTCCCGATGTTTATTGCCAGTTTGCTGTTCATGATGGCCTATGCGGTGGGGATCATCCGCTACAAGCTGATGCTGGTCGACCAGGTGTTCAGCCGCGGCACGTTGTACTTCCTGCTCAGCTTCGGTGTGCTGATTGTCTATAGCTTGGCAATCACCCTCAGCAGCCTGCTGGGCATGATGCAGGACATGCAGTTCCTGCATCAGGTGATCTCGGTCACGCCGGTTGTGTTGGTGGCGGTCATTTTGCTGGGGTGGATCCGCGATCGTGTGCAGCAGACATTGGATCGCAGCTTCTATCGTGAAAAGTACCAACTCGACAAGGTCATGCAGGGGATGAATCAAGCGGTCGCCCACCTGGGCGATCATCTGGGCGACCCGGCGACGCTGGGGCAGCAGATGCTGACTTCTTGCCACGATGTGCTGCACATCAACCAAGCGGCCGTCTATTTACGGTCAGGGCCGAACGAAGACTTCAACTTGATTGCCGTCCAAGGTGACATGTCACCTCCCGCCCGGCTGGCAAACGATCCTGAACTCACGATCCCTCTGTTGGAAAACGCCAGCCTGCAGCGAACATCACTTGGCGGACGTGGCCCCCGGTCGAAGGTTCAAACGATCCTGCGCGAATTGGATGTCGACCTCATTCACCGACTGGAGATGGAAGGGGAATTGGCGGGGTTCGTGTTGCTGGGGCGGAAACGAGACGACAGTGCCTACACGGCTGAGGATCTGACATTCCTCACCGCGTTGGGTCAGATCATGACCTTGCACAGCTCGAAGGTGCACGATGAAATTACGCGGTTGAACAAGGAACTTTCACTAAAAACGGAGCGGGTTGCCGAGCAACAGCGGCAGATTTCGATTCTTCAATCAGAAATCATGGGAAGTCGCGATCCGCAGAAGATCACCGTTCAAGGAGGTTTCCGCAACGAATTGATCCGCGGCAACAGCAAGGCTATCCGCCAGTTGCTAGACACGGTTCAAAAGGTTTCGCACAGCGAATCGTCGGTGCTGATTCGGGGTGAGAGTGGAACGGGCAAGGAGTTACTGGCCCAAACATTGCACATGAATAGCCCGCGGCACGAAGGGCCGATGGTGCGCGTGCATTGTGCGGCGCTCTCTCCCAGTTTGCTGGAAAGCGAACTGTTCGGCCACTCCAAAGGGGCCTTTACCGGCGCACACCGCGACAAAGAGGGCCGCTTTGAGATGGCCAACGGTGGTACGTTGTTCTTGGATGAAATTGGTGATATCTCCCTGGAAACACAGGTCAAACTGTTGCGGGTGCTGCAGGAACGCTCCTTCGAACCGGTGGGCGGAACGCGGACAATTCAAGTCGATGTACGGTTGGTGACGGCGACACACCAGGATCTGGAAAGCCTGATCCTGCAAGGCCGTTTCCGTGAAGACCTGTATTATCGATTGAACGTCATCAGCATGACGCTGCCGCCGCTGCGCGATCGTGTCGATGACATCTTTGAATTGGCTCGCCATTTCTTGGGTCGTGCTGCACAACGCATCGGCAAACCGATATCTCACTTGGATGACGAAACGGTCGACATCCTCAAACAGTATCCCTGGCCGGGGAATATTCGTGAGCTGGAAAATGTGATCGAACGTGCGGTGGTGCTGGCCGATGACGAGGTGATCACACCCGGCGATCTGCCGCGGGAAATCTTGTTCCCCAATCCATCGCAGTTACAACTCGGGAGCCAAAAGCGGCACGCTCCCAGCGGAAAGCAGCCGGTCGCGGGAGGGGAAACGGAGAAGGTCCCCGTCGCGGTGCCTGCCGCAGTGGGAGACAACGGCGCCAACGAGGAACAACAACTTCGCGATGCTTTGTCGCGCTGTGGGGGAAACAAGGCCCGCGCTGCACGACTGTTGGGCATGCCCCGCAGCACGTATTACAGCCGGCTGAAAAAGTACCGTATTTCGTAACGCGAACGCACTTTGCCCACGACTTGGTGGGCGAACTGTTGCGGTCCTTGGATCCACGTCGAATCCACCTCGGATCAGCTTTGCGTTCTCGTCTTAATCGCGGTGCTGTGAAATGCTGGCGCGCGTGGGGCTGATGTGCGGCTTCAGTGAAACTGAACTCGTGGAGGCTGGTGCTGGTTCAGCGCGGACGATTGTCGGCATCGACTTGCGCACTTGACGTTCGATGAACGTCCCCAGCGGCCCGGCCAACAATGCGGGAAGCAAAATCACATCGGCAACCAGCGCCATGCCAATCAGCGATGCCATCAACCAGCCGAAACGGCTGATCAATAACAACTCCGCTGGGTACAACACAATCAGTCCCAAACTGGTGACAATGCTGGTTTGAAACATCGCCGGTCCGCAATGCTCTAATGCTTGTGCGATAGATTGCTTGCGGGTGAGGTTGTCAAAAATCCCGGTGCGGAACCACGTCAGCAGGTGCACGGTTCCGTCGACGGCGATCCCCAGTGCTACCGAAGCGGTGATCATGGTGCCAATGTCCACTGGAATTCTAAACCACGAAATCATGCCGAAGACCATGCCGATCGGCAGCACATTCGGCAGCATGGCGAAAAATCCTGCCAGCGGATGCCGCAGCACGACCATCAACACGCAACCGATCATTGCAAACGCTAGCCCGAAACTGGTGATCAGGCTGTTCAGAACTTCTTGTTGGGTTTCTAAAAACAGCGGCACCATGCCGGTGACGACATGTCCCGCGGTTGGTTCTAGCCGTAATGCTTCGGCGCTGATTTGGTCCATCTGGGCCATCAAGTCACCGTAATCGACATCAGTGAGCACGGCGACTTGTGCCGTGATTTTCCACAGCTCATCCCCCGGTTCGCTAAAGTCAGTTTTCTCTTCAGCGACGACTAGCAAGGTTTGCGCCTGGTGGTTTTTGTCCTCTTTGACACGGGTCTCCATTGCCCGTGCGGCGGTTTGTTCCCGCAGGCGGGCTAAGCGGGAGGCGTCCTCGGGCAGCGGTTCGGGCGTGGGCAGAAAGTCGGCCAACGACATGGTTCCGCTGACATCGGACAATTGCGAGATTTTCGCCTGCAGGTCACGCACCAATTGGGCACGCTCCGCAAAGTTCGGCCCGCCCCGTTTCACGTCCGCAAATTTGGCAACGATTTGGACCGGTACCACCCCGGAGAGGTTGTTTTCTAAAAACGCATAGTCCTGATAAACCCGCGATGTCTCCGGGAAATACTTGATCACCTTGGTTTCGGTGCGGAAGTAAGCCAAGCCGGAGGTCGTTGCCACACATGCCACAAGAAAAACACAGGTCACGATAGTGCTATGTTCAGTGATCCAATCTGCCAAATTTCGCCAATAAAGATGCTCGGTTTCTTCGACTTTGGGCTGCTTGGGCGGCCACAATTGCAGTAGCGAGGGCAGGGCATATAAAACCATCACCAGCGAAATGAGCATGCCGGCCGCTGAGTACAAACCAAAATCACGCACGGGCGTGAGATGGCTGGTCGCCAGTGACAACAGCCCTATGATCGTTGTGAAGCTGGCGAGCATACATGGCTTGCGAGCCATTTCGACGGCTTCGACGACGGCCGTTCGCATATCGCGCGCCGCCGCGTGTTTCCAATAATTGCCGACATGAATGCTGCCGGAAATTGTTAGCATTAACAGTAATGACGGCATCACAATCAGCACCATATTCATGCTCCCCCCTGTTATGGGGACCAAGGCTACGGTGACGAGTGGCGTCAAATACGAAACGGCCAGGACCATCAGTCCCAGACGAAAGCTGCGCATCATATAAAACGTTAGTAACAGCCCCACCAAACCGGAGAGGATCATCACCGAGCGTTGGTGTAACATCCACAACGGAAAATTTGTGTTCCACGACGACTTGATGACTGCCTGGTTGAGCGCCGAAGCGGCCACAGCGCCGCCGGAAAGATGCAATGTTTCCGGGGCAATTCCGACCTCCTCAGCGGCGGCACGAATGCTCCGGATGGTTTCTCCCTTGTCGGCCATTCC